>NZ_JBEXHU010000003.1:0-427781 GCF_040608175.1 Micromonospora sp. NPDC005206 | reverse complement strand
CGCTGCGCCAGCTCGGCAACCGCCTCGTCGGCATCCTCCACGGATGCCTCAAGACCCGCTCAATCTACGACGAACACAAGGCCTGGGCTCACCACCGCACAGCAGCCGCTTGACATTTTGAATCCTGGGATGTCTGCCGCGATCCGCGCGCTACGCGGCGTCACGAAGTGCTGACTCAGCCGGCATACGCACATGCCGATGAGCGGATGCCGACGGACTGGCTGTCTGCATGACACCGGAGTTGGCCCTGCACGCGCTGGCCGACAACGGTGCCGTCGGCTGGGTCATATGCTCGCCGGGTGACGGACGAGGAGACTACGGAGCTTGTCATCGATCGCCTGCTCCTAGCGTTGGCGGCGCAACTCGACACGTCGGGGAGTCCGGCCCTGGCGGCCGGTGCGGCCGAGGCGCTCGCCGATTTGAGCAGAGCCCAGGCCGATGTCATCTTCGGCCAGGCGGGCCATCTGGTTCACTACGGCGCGGACACCGAACCGCTGAAGACTCTCATCCACGCGATCACGGCCATCCAACGCGATGAGGCTCCGGCAGATGCCGCGGTCAAGCCGGGTGACGAAGTGCGACTCGTGGGTGAAGTGCCAGAGAGTCTTGCCGACTATGACGAGACGTGGCTCCGCGAGACCACGTTCGTCGTCCGCTACGTCGGTAGGAACGCGATGGTCGACGTGCAGCCGGACCTGGCCGAGGATTACGTGATCGCGGCGGTGCCGGCCGCCGGCGTGGAACCCTTGCGAAGGGAGAGCACTCCGTAGCATCGCCGCATCCGCTCAGGTACGACTGTGGTCCATGCGTCCGGTGGATACGTCGGCGACAACCATGATGCCGGACACGCCGACGACGGCGACGCGTGCCCGCCCACGTCCGCTTCTGCCGCTGTCCGCGCGCCCGCCGTTGTGGATGCCCTGGGCCTGTCAGCGCCACGGCGTGAAAGTGTTTCCTGGGGCCCGCTTGCGGGCTCCTTCACACTGTGGAGGTAGCCGCCACCCCTGCGGAGGGCAACATGACCGACCAGCCGCCGACTCAGCAACCACCGGTTCCAGGCCCGACGCCGGGCTACCCGCCGTATCCGCCCTATGCGTACTCTCCGCCGGTCAACATGTACGCGATCCTCGCGCTGGTCTTTGGCGCGATGGTGTTCCCGCCGTTGGCCTCGGGTATTCAGACGGGTTGGCTGGTCATCGATGGCGATGAAGGAAGGGTGCGTCCGGCCTGCGAGGATGTGATTTCCTAGATCTCATCCACTGTGGAAACGAATGCACCCTTCCGGTGAAGAAGCGTAACGCCTGGGCCGACAAGCTCTCCGTGGCCACCACGGGCAGGAACCTGATCGGTCACGCCGGAGCGGTGTTGCTGCGGCGCTGCGGTGACCGCACCGGTCTGACCGGCGCGTTGAGCGCGGTCCTGCCCACGGGCAAGGGCCCGGGCTGGCTCGACCGGGGCGTGGTTTTGAGGTTCTGGCGATGATCCTGTGACCGGCTTGCTGTCATGCGGCGAGGAGGATCCGCTTACGGAGTAGGTCGAAGCTGGCTCGGCCGTACATCTGCCTTTTGATCGTTTTGATGCGGTTGACGATCCTGGTGGTTAATTCGTGGCGCGCCGGTCGGTGTGATGGCTCGGGGCCGTGATGTGGGTGATGGTGTCGGTTCGCTGCCGGTGTTTTTTCCCTTCGTCCCGGCTGCGGGCCAGTCGCGAGCCGACGACCACTGATGGCGATGTTCGCCCTCCTGCCGCACTACCCGCGCGCGACTTTCGCAGTGCTCGACGTTGCCGGGCACAACCTCCAGATCGAGCAGCCACGACTGTTCGACGCCTTGATGCACGAATGGCTCGACCGAGGCGCTGCGGAGCGATAGGACGAGGCCTCCATGACATGGCTGCGCGACGAGACCTGGCGCCAGCCATCCTCACTTGCCGCTTGGAGGACACTGGCACCGGCTGTGGTCGTGACGCACCGATTGGCGCAGCCCGAGCGCCCGGACTGCTACTGGATCTGAGGCAGGTCCGGGCGTCGCTGGGGGCGGCGCCGCAGCTCGCGGGCTCGACATCCCCCGTAGCGCGCCATGGTGCCTCAGATCCAATGACAGTGCCTCGGGTCAACTGGCAGAGCTGGGACCACGTCCGGTCGCAGGAGTCGTCGCCCTATTCAGATGGACGGGTCGAGGTGTGCGTTCCACACGGGCGCCGCGCGCTCATGGGAATCAACTCCGGCGAAGAAGGCGTCGGTCAACGCGGGATAGTCCTGCCTGTCGATGCCAACGACCTCGATGAACTTGGGCCGGTGCACGGCGAAGCCGTCGGGACTCGGCTGCGGGCGGTAGGGCACGCCCATCTTGAAGGACCGACGGGCCGGCTCGTATTGGACGGCGTCGACGATCAACGCGTCGGTCCGTCCACCAGGCAGGTGCAGGTACCCGTCGACCACCAGCACTGCGCGAATCGCACCGTGTTGGTTCGTCTGTAGCGCCTCCTGGCCGGCTTGTGCGCCGGCGCCGACATCGTCGAAGGCGAACCGGTCCATGCCGCGATCGCCGCTGGCCTGCTCATAGCCCAGCAGCGGGATCAGTGTCGCTCCATCCGAGACGCCCCAGATGCCGTGGGCGGCAAAGAACCCGGCCAGTCGGGCGATTTCCTGCATGGCTGCCAGTATTCCAGGGCCACGCGCGCCGTGCTGCCCCAATATTGCCAGTGAACGGCCCAACCTGCACAGCTGTCCAATTTGGATGAATAGTTCCGGCAGGGCTTCGGGCAGCGACCTTTGTGAATATGCTGGCCGGGATCTTGGTTGGTTACGTATAGACGGAGGTGTCGGTGAGACACAGAAGACGATGGCGGTCAAGGCTTGCCGCGGTGGTTGCGGCACTGGTTGCCGCGCAGGTGGCGCTCGTTGCCGCCCCGGCGTCGGCAGGGTCGGGCCGCCTGTGGGAGGTGGAGGTCGCCAAGATCCCCACCGTCAAGTACACGCGTGACGCGAAGGTTTACGTCACCGAGGCCACTCAGGCGTTGCGCCCGTTTGTCGGTGACGGGTTGGGTGACAGCCGGATCGACACGGTGTTGGCGGATGTCGACAGCCGGTACTTCGACGGCGCCCGCCTGAATAGCGCCGCCGAGGGTGCGGTCGCGTTCGACAACCTGAAGCACCTCGAGGCGTTCCTCAAGGGCCGCATGAACGGCGCCAGCCCGCCCAACGGCGAGTCCGAACAGGCGCACGTCAGGGCGCTGGTGGAGACCCTCACCGGTGTGCGGCTGCTGGCTGACGCGGCGATCCAGGACGCCGAGGCGACGATCGGTCCGTTCCGGGCCAGCCCACCACCCGCGCCCGCCCCGGCGGGGCTGACCGAGGCGTTCGCGGACCTGGAGGCGGCCAAGGTCAACCTGGCCAAGGCCGACGACATGCTGGCCAAGGCCAACCCGGAGCCGGCGACGATCCAGGCGACGAACGCCTGGTCGAGCGGCTTCAACGTGCTCACGCGGCTCGGGATCACCTACACCGGTGACCACGACAACGACGGCGTGGTCGACGTGGTGGAGCTGCGCTTCGGCTCCAGCCCACTGCTGGTCGACTCCGACGGCGACGGACTGACCGACAAGTTCGAGATCACCGAACTGGCCGGCTGGACCATGCCGGGCCGGTTCGACACCGACGACGACGGGGTGCCGGACGGTGCCGAGGACGTCGATGGCGACGGACTGACCAACCTGCGCGAGCAGGAGCTGGGCACCTCGCCGACCGAGGCGGACACCGACGGCGACGGGGTCAGCGACGGCGCCGAGGTGGTACGCGGCACGAATCCGCTGGTGGCGGACAACCCGCCGCCGCCGGTCAGTGAGCCGGCCGACCCGGTGCAGACCACGCCGACGGACACCGACACCGACGGTGACGGCATCCCGGACAGCACAGAGGTCGACGACAGCGAGACGGATCCGGCGAACCCGGACACCGACGGCGACGGCCTGGGTGACGGGACGGAGATCAATGAGCACCTGACGAACCCGCTGAGCTCCGACACCGACGGTGACGGGATCGCCGACGCCTACGAGCTCGCACACGCCGAGGACCAGGGCCTGGATCCGCTGATCCCGGACGAGCGGGTCAGCAAGTGGTCGTACGTGACCGATTTCGTGGTCGGTCTGATCGCCGGTGACTTCTCGCCCAGGGATTCGATGGCGTGGCTGTCGGGATACCTGTGTTCCGGCGGTCTGAGCCTGATCCCGGTGGTCGGCTGGGTGCTCGGTGGCCTGGCGGATCTGCGTGACACCGTCGCCGCGTTCATCAACCAGGATTGGGTCGGCGCCGGGTTGAGCATCATCGGCCTGGTCCCGTACGTCGGTGACGCGGTGGCGATCCCGGGCAAGGCCGCGAAGTTCGTGGCGCGCTACCTGCACCGGCTCGACAAGGTGATCCACTTCGTCGCCAAGTACGACAAGATCTCCGACAGCGTCAAGATTCTGACCATCCGTGCCATCATGCTCGGCAACTACGGCCGGCTCACCGACGCGGGGTTCGCGGACGACGTCATCCTGCGGCTGGCCCGCCGGGCCGACAACAGCCTGGGGCGGCTGGCGGACGCGTTGACCGACGCGGTGACGCCTACGCCGGCGCCGATTCCGTGGCTGCGTGGCGCGGACCGCGGCGAGGACTACTTCGCCGACGTGCTGATGGCGGGGGTGCCGGGTCTGCGCGGGCGGGCCGGGCGGTTCGAGACGCCGGGCGTGCCGAGGCCGGGGTCGGCGCGTGAGCCGGACTTCCTCGAGACCGGCCCGCCGCTCAAGCTGCACGAGGTGAAGACCGGCAAGCCCTACCCCGGCCACTATCTCAAGCAGTGTGCCCAGGACCGGCATCTGCTCGACACGCAGCAGGTGGCCGAGGTGATGTGGCACTTCATGCCGCACGCCAACGGGTCGCTGGACGTCCCGCAGGATCTCCTCGACTGCCTGCGCAGCAAGCGGATCCCGTTCAAGATCTACCCGTCGAACGGCTCCTTCTGGCCCTGATCCCTTCCGTGTGGGGCCCGGTGGCGACACCGGGCCCCCTTACCCGATAGTGAGAGTCATGAGCTGGTTGCGACGCTCCCGCCCTGCCTACGCGGTCGACGGTGTCGAGCCGCAGCGCATCGACGGCTGGGACGTTTTCGACGGCGACGCTCTGGCCGGGCAGCCCGCCATGGCCGAGGCCGCCGCGCGCCTGCCGCAGGACCCCGCGCTGCAGGATCTGCCGGCCTATCTGGCGGTCTGCACGAAAGACGGCCGGGAGTGGACCCTGAGCTTCGACGACGGGATGCTGGTGGTCTTCGACCTGTCCTATCCCGGCAGCGACATCTTCGAGCAGGTGCTGACGGCCGCGCCGTGGACCGAGTCGGTCGACCGCGTCGACCGCGAGGTCTTCCTGTTCACCACGACCGGGGCGCTCACCGCCGACGTGGTGATGGCGCACTGCGTCGACGTCTGCGGCGAGGTCTTCCGCAGGCTCGGCGATTCGCCGCCGGCTTAGAGGTCGCGCGGAATGGTGGGGCTGGCTGGCGTGTCTGAACGAGTGCAGGCACAGAACTGGCGATCATGAAGTTGCTGACGCTTCGTGTTCACGGGAGGTTCTGTGCCTGCCACCCCAGCGTGGCTGATCGAGCCGTTGTGGGTCCAGTTCGCCGCGCTGCTACCCGAGCGGCCCATGTACCAGCCGGCGCATCCGTTGGGCTGTCACCGTAGGCGGGTCGATGACCTGTTGGGTTCGTAAATTCGGTTCGGTGGCTGTGACGTGTGGCTTTGTGCGAGGTCGGCCTAATCAGGGCGGCGACGATCCAAGGTATGGCCGCCTCGCTGGTGTACCTGCTCCTGCGTCAGATCCTGCAGATGCTGACCCAGCTCGCCCGGGACGGCGGCGCGAAGGACGTCGTCGAACTTCTGGTCTTACGGCATTAGGTGGCGGTGCTGCGCCGGTAGGTGCACCGACCCGATCTCCAGCCCGCGGACCGGGTGGTGCTGGCGGCGTTGTCGCGGCTGCTGCCTCGGCAACACTGGGCGGCGTTCTTCGTCACCCCGGCGACCCTGCTGCGCTGGCATCGACAGCTGATCGCACGACATTGGACCTACCCACACGCGCGACCCGGCCGGCCACCCGTAGACCGCGAGATCCGGGAACTGGTCCTGCGTCTGGCCGTGGAGAACCCGACTTGGGGGCATCGCCGGGTGCAGGGTGAGCTCGCTCGTCTGGGCCACCGGCTCGCGGCCAGCACGGTATGGAAGATCCTGCACCAGGCCGGCGTCGACCCGGCGCCCCGCCGGACGGGACCGACCTGGACGCAGTTCCTGACCGCTCAGGCGCGCACCATCTTGGCCTGCGACTTCTTCACCGTCGACACCGTGTTCCTGAAACGGATCTACGTACTGTTCTTCATCGAGCTCGCCACGCGCCACGTCCACGTCGTCGGTGTCACCGCACACCCGACCGGCACCTGGGTCACTCAGCAAGCACGGAACCTGCTCGTGAGCCTCGACCAGCGCGCCGACGGGCTCCGGTTCCTGCTCCGCGATCGCGACACGAAGTTCACCGCCGCCTTCGACACGGTCTTCACCGCGGCGGGCATCGACGTGATTCGAATACCGCTCTCTGGCTATGGCTTGAGGACACCGACGTGGCTATGACCTGCGTGCGGGTCGTGCTGGAGCAGACCTGCCGTGCGAGAGCTTGGCGTATCAAGCCGGCACGGGCTACGCGCGTTGAAGCCGGCGGTGGCGTAGCTTCACCTGCCAGGTGGGTCGAAGCGGCCGGCTGGAAAAGGCTCGGTGTCCTTTCCCGCGCTCTAGGCGAGTTTGCACACATCAACGTTCGATCGAGATGGACTGGCGCGCGAGGTGCCCTAAACGCAATCCAGGATCCGAATGAGAGGTGGCCTGAGAACACGGCCCGAGGTAACGCTCTAGACTCTGCTGCCTACCTTTTAGCTCACGAGGTTGCGGTGCGGCTAGATGCAGTGACACCCACCTTTGGTGAGAAGTTTCGTGAGTCCGTTACTCTGTTTGATAGAGAGGCCCATGAGGAGCACGTGGAGCGCCTATTGGAACGCGGTCAAGCTTTGAAGGGCTTCGACTTTGGTGAGCCGGAATTTGTTCCTGCGGAGGTCCTGCACCTGCCTTGACCGACGAGAACTCCGACTTGGAAGCAACGGCAAGGTGGATCTAAGTCCGTAGCGGATTCGTGTCGGCGAGTTACGAACCACGGCGCTGCGCCATGGCCGAACCTCCGCCTCGAATCATGGTGGTTGATGCCGCTGACGATGCCAACAACCCGGGAGCGCATGATGATCGGATGGCGGCAGTGGAGGCGTGGTTCCTGGGTGGTCCGGTCGACGGGCGACTGATGCCAGTGGAGGTCACGGCCGATGGGAGCCCGCCGGCGGTGGTCAAGCTGCCCCAGACAGGCATCTACGTCGGGCCGAGTGATTTTCCGACGCCCACGGTTGAGCAAGTCTACGTCCTCGCCGACAGGTTCGATGACGTCGAGGTCTACCAGTACCGGCAGCCCGCTTCGGAGGCGACGGACTGACAGCTGCAGCCGTCCGAGGGCGCAGTGCCCGCCACGCCTCGTTCTGCCACTGCTGGTTGGGCGGGCCGGCAGGGATGGTGAGGCCACTGCGTGATCGTCCACATGTTGCTGGTTATGCAGGAAACGAAAGCGATCATCACAGTGGGCTGCCTGGGGTCGGCCGGGCTGGGCAGGTCAGGATCGTCGCCGACCAAGCGAGCGTCGCACAGGCAGAATCTGAACAGAAGAACTTGACAGGGAAGACCACGGCGGCCCGGACCCGGTCGCGGGCCTCGTGCAGGGCGGTGTCCGGTAGCCCGGAGATCACCACCGCCGGCAGGCCGGCGGCGAGGTCGGCCTCCACCTCGACCAGGTGACCGGTGACGCCGACCAGCCCCACCGAGAGCACCTTCGCGTAACTCATGTCGCCCCCCGACCTCCCGGAGCGCGCATCTCAGAACGCGCCCTTGAGGTGGTCGACCCGGGCCGGACCGGCATCGGGCAACCGCACCGAGAGCACGTCGAACCGCACCTCCTCGGCGGTCGTCCCGGTCTCGGCCAGCCAGCGCGCGGCGAGCCCGCGCAGCCGCCGTGCCTTGGCGGGAACCACCGCCTCGGCCGGGGTGCCGAAGCTGTCGCCCCGGCGGGTCTTCACCTCGCAGAAGGCGAGCACGGGCCCGTCCCAGGCGATGATGTCGATCTCTCCGGCCGGGCAGCGCCAGTTTCGGGCGACCGGGCGCAGCCCCGCCCCGATCAGGTGCCGGGTCGCACAGCGCTCGCCGTACGCGCCGACCGCCTGGTTCCGCTTCGTCATGGACGGCACCGTGCCCGCCGAGGCCCGAACGCCGCGACCCCGACGCCGGCCACCTGTGGACAACGGCCGTCCTGTGGACGACCAACCGATCAACCCTGCCCTGTCCTATGGGGGAACACCGCCCTGGCAGGCCCTCGCGGAGGGTATGTGCCGTGAACCCGATATACCCCAGAGGCATAGTTATGACTCTGAGGTATACCGCTCACAGTGGTGGATGCCGTCGATCCTGCACCGTGCGTCCTGATGAGGCGGGCGCCGGGCTGAAATGGCGCGGCGGCAGTCCGTCGCATACGGTGCCGGACGTGGACGAACGACGGAGCTTTCCGGAAGATCAGGAGTCGCGCTGGTATCCCGACGAGCGGGGTCGCGGCTACGGCGAGTCGGAGTGGCGTGGCGCGGGCGAACCGCGGTACCGGGACGACGAGGTCCGGGTTCCCGATCAGCGCGGCGCCGACGAGGGCCGCTACGGCGACGACACCGGCGCCGGTCGCTTCGGTGCTCCGGAACCGGACTCCGGGCGTTTCGGTGCTGTCAGCGCCCAGCCGGGCCGCTCCGGTGCGCCCGAACCGGACTCCGGGCGGTTCGGGACGGTCGACCCGCTGGGTGACGCCCGGCCGGAGGCCGACGGTTACCGTGCTGCCCGCTCGTGGCGGGCGGACCGCGACCCCTCGGAGGTCTCCGGTGAGCTGCCCGGTCGCCGGGCCCGGGATGCGGCTTCGACGGGCTCGCCGCCGACGGCCGCGCGGGAGCCGATGTCGTTGACCGGCGCCCGCGAGGCGACGTCCGCCGGCGATCCGACTGCCGGTGCGCTCGCTGACCAGACTCGTCCCGCCCCGCTCAGCGGGTACCCGATCGTCGACCCGGCCCGCGGTGGCGACCAGCCGCACCCGCTGGAGATGCCGACCGGCCCGATGCCGCCGGTCGGTCCCCGGGGCGGTGAACTGCCCGCGGCGGAGCCGCCGGTGTACCCGCCAGCCGCCGACGGCGTCTACCGCACCCGCCGCCCGGCGCTGGCGGTGCTCTTCGCCCTGCTGGTGCTGATCTTCGAGATCCCGGCGCTGCGGGTGCTGCTCGACGGGGTGACCAGCGACCCGCTGTCCGCCGGGAACGTGGTGGTGGGCATGTTCCTGGTCGCCGGGCTGCCGATCTTCGCAACCGGGCTGTACGGGCTACGAACCGGCGGTCTGGCGCTCTCCGACAACGGTCGGGGCTGGCTGCGCCCACCGACGGCGTACCTGACCGTCGGCCTGGTGCTCTTCGTCGCCGCCGCGCTCGCCGCCGGCTGACCCGGCAGCCCGGCGGGCGGGCAGGGGCGTACACTGGCCAACTGGCGACCGCCTCGTGCGGTCGACCTCGCGCGCCCTCTCCACGAATCGTCGTGGGGCGACGGCCTCCCTGGTCCCGATCTTGGTCGGGAACACCATGGCCGGCGACCAGGCGCCAGGACGCCCGGCCACCGGCCGGGCGTGACAACCAGGGATCTTGAGGAGTACCCACCATGGCCGTCGTGACCATGCGCCAGCTGCTGGAGAGCGGTGTCCACTTCGGGCACCAGACCCGGCGCTGGAACCCGAAGATGAAGCGCTTCATCATGACCGAGCGCAACGGCATCTACATCATCGACCTGCGCCAGACCCTCGAGTACATCGAGAAGGCGTACGAGTTCGTGCGTGGGACCGTCGCCGAGGGTGGCAGCATCCTCTTCGTCGGCACCAAGAAGCAGGCTCAGGAGGCGATCTCCGAGCAGGCGACCCGCGTCGGCCAGCCGTACGTCAACCACCGCTGGCTCGGTGGCATGCTGACCAACTTCCAGACGGTGTACAAGCGCCTTCAGCGGATGAAGGAGCTGGAGGCCCTGGGTGACCTGAGCGGCACCGCCGCCGGGTACACCAAGAAGGAGACCCTGCAGCTCTCCCGCGAGAAGATCAAGCTGACCCGCACGCTGGGTGGTCTGCGGGACATGCAGAAGCTGCCGGCTGCGGTCTGGATCGTCGACACCAAGAAGGAGCACATCGCCGTCGACGAGGCCCGCAAGCTGGGCATCCCGGTGATCGCGGTGCTGGACACCAACTGCGACCCGGACGAGGTCGACTTTCCGATCCCGGGCAACGACGACGCGATCCGCTCGGCCGAGCTGCTGACCAGGGTCGTCGCCGCCGCCGTCGCGGACGGTCTCATCGCGCGTTCCGGCCGCCGCCGGGGCACCGACGAGAAGCCCGAGCCGGGTGTCGCCACCGACGAGCCGCTGGCCGAGTGGGAGCGCGAGCTGCTTGAGCAGCCGAAGAAGGCCGACGAGTCGGCCGCCCCGGCCGAGCAGCCGGCGCAGGCCGCCGCTGAGCAGCCGGCGCAGGCCGCCACCGAGCAGCCGGCACCGGCCGCCACCGAGCAGCCGGCGACCGCCGCCGCGGAGTGACCGCACCGTCGCTGCCCCGTCGTCCGTTTTTCCGGACGGGCGGCGGGCGGCGACGGTACGCCGGGCACGATCGGCCCGGTTCCGGGTAACCGGCACCTCTGACCATCCACACGCCGTCTCAACACCGAAGAGAGAGCCATGTCCCAATTCACCGCCGCGGACGTCAAGAAGCTCCGCGACCTCACCGGCGCCGGCATGATGGACAGCAAGAAGGCGCTGACCGAGGCCGAGGGCGACTTCGACAAGGCCATTGAGATCCTGCGCGTCAAGGGCGCCAAGGACGTCGGCAAGCGGGCCGGCCGTACGGCCGCCAACGGCCTGGTCGCCCACTCCGGCAAGGCGCTGCTCGAGCTCAACTGCGAGACCGACTTCGTGGCCAAGACCGAGTCGTTCATCGCCCTGGCCCAGCAGCTGGTCGAGCACGGCGAGCGCTCCGGCGTGAACAACGCCGAGGAGCTGCTCGCCAGCGAGCTGAACGGCAAGGTCGTTGCCGACCTGATCCAGGAGCAGTCCGTCAAGATCGGCGAGAAGCTGGTGCTCAACCGGTTCGCCAAGGTCGAGGGCACCACCGCGGTCTACCTGCACCGCAAGGCCCAGGACCTGCCGCCGGCCGTCGGTGTGCTGGTGTCGTACAGCGGCAAGAGCGACGAAGCGGGCGACGCTGACGCCCGTGGTGTCGCCATGCAGATCGCCGCGATGCGGCCGAAGTACCTCACCCGGGACGAGGTTCCGGCCGAGGTCGTCGAGTCCGAGCGGCGCATCGCCGAGCAGACCGCCCGCGAGGAGAACAAGCCCGCGGCGGCCCTGCCGAAGATCGTCGAGGGTCGCGTGAACGCCTTCTTCAAGGACTACGTCCTGGTCGAGCAGGCGTCCGTGGCCGACAACAAGAAGTCGGTGAAGCAGATGCTGGCCGAGGCCGGCATCGAGGTCACCAGCTTCGTGCGGTTCGAGGTCGGCCAGGCCTGAGCCGCCGCCGGGCGCCGTGGGCGCCCGTGGGCAGGAGACGTCGAGGAGGAGGCCGCCGGTGTACGTGACAGGCACCGCGGCCTCCTCGTCACATAGGGTCGGCAGCGGCAGGTTCGCGGTACGCGCCGCACGGGGCGTGCGCGTGGGGAAGGGCGGGGCGGATGACGCAGGTTGTGAGTGACCGGACGCTGGCGGTGGAGGATCCGACGGCGCCGCCGCCCGGACGCGCCCGTCGGGTGGTGCTGAAGCTCTCCGGTGAGGTGTTCGGTGGCGGCGCGATCGGCGTCGACCCGGACGTCGTCCAGGCCATCGCCCGGCAGATCGCCACCGTGGTCCGCCGCGGCGTGCAGGTCTCCGTGGTGGTCGGTGGCGGCAACTTCTTCCGCGGCGCGGAGCTGCAGAAGCGTGGGATGGACCGGGCCCGCGCCGACTACATGGGCATGCTGGGCACCGTGATGAACTGCCTCGCCCTGCAGGACTTCCTGGAGAAGGAAGGCATCGAGACCCGGGTGCAGAGCGCCATCACCATGGCGCAGGTCGCCGAGCCGTACATCCCGTTGCGGGCGATCCGGCACCTGGAGAAGGGCCGCGTGGTCATCTTCGGCGCTGGCGCGGGGATGCCGTACTTCTCCACCGACACGGTGGCCGCCCAGCGGGCGCTGGAGATCCGGGCCGACGTGGTGCTGATGAGCAAGAACGGCGTGGACGGGGTCTACACCGCCGACCCCCGGGTCGACCCCACCGCGAGCAAGCTCGACTCGATCACCTTCTCCGAGGCGCTGCGCCGCAACCTGCGGGTGGCCGACGCGGCGGCGTTCAGCCTCTGCATGGAGAACGGCCTGCCGATGCTGGTCTTCGGCGCGCAGGGTGACGACACCATCATCCGCGCGGTGGGTGGCGACAAGATCGGCACCCTGATCACCGCCTGAGCCCCGCCCCGCCCGCGGCGACGGCAGCAGCGGTCCCGGCTACTTTCAGCAGAGCCCACGACGAGCACAGAAGGAGGCGAGGAGACCGGTGATCGACGACACCCTCCTCGAGGCCGAGGAAAAGATGGAGCGTGCGGTCGAGCACGCCAAGGAGGAGTTCGGCGCCATCCGCACCGGTCGCGCGAACCCCGCCATGTTTTCCAAGATCATTATCGACTACTACGGTACCCCCACGCCGCTGACCCAGATGGCGTCCGTCGCGATCCCCGAGCCGCGGATGGCGATCATCAAGCCGTACGACAACTCGCAGATCAATGCGATGGAGAAGGCGATCCGCGACTCGGACCTCGGGGTGAACCCGAACAACGAGGGCAACCAGCTGCGCATCCTGCTCCCGCAGATGACCGAGGAGCGCCGCCGCGACATGATCAAGGTGGCCCGGCACAAGGGCGAGGAGGCCAAGGTGGCGATCCGGAACGTCCGCCGCCGTGGCAAGGAGGAGCTGGACCGGATCGTCAAGGACGGCGAGGCCGGCGAGGACGACGGTCGCCGCGCCGAGAAGGAGCTGGACGACCTGACCCAGCGCTACGCGGCCAACATCGACGACCTGGTCAAGCACAAGGAGACCGAGCTGCTGGAGGTGTGATCCTCTGGCCGCTCGACGGCTGAGCTGCCGCGAGGCCCGCCCCCGACGCCGGGGACGGGCCTCGCGTCGTACGTCAGCAGGGGATCCAGATGGTCCTGGTGCTCTCGGCCAGCTGCTCCCCGGTGTACCAGTCGCGCAGCGTGAAGCGAACAGTGGCCCTGCCCGGGTGCAGTACCGGATCTCTCCGGGCGAAGGCCATCCCGAGCTCGACTGTGCCGTCGTCGCACTGGATCTCGCCGGCACCCCGTCCCGAGGTGGCCCAGAGGGTCGGCAGGCCGTCCTGCACCAGCGAGGCCGACATGAGGTGAGGGCCGGCCGGGCAGTTGCGGGCGATGGCCTCTACTCCGGCGACCAGGGCGATGCCCGTCGCCGTGCCTCGTCCGCCGTGCCGGTCCGGCGGGTGCAGTAGGCTCGGCAGGATTCCCGGCCACCGGGCGGTGAACACCGGGAATCGACCGACCGTCGGGGCGGTCGACCAGAGGAAAAAGTCGCGCCGGTAGGGGATGCTTGTGGTCTTGCGTCATGTGGTGGTTCTCGTGCCGCGTCGCGGTGCGTGATGACCCACCCCGACCCCTACAGTGGCGAGCCCCGCGGCTGGGACCGGCCGGAGCGGCCGGTGGCCCTGCCCTGGCCCGAGCAGGAGCTCGAACCGGGCCAGTGGAGCGGTCGTCCGGCCGGCGGCCCTGACCTGTACGCCGAGCCCCGCACCCGCCCGTTCGCCGACCCGTACCCCCCGGACGCGTACGACGAGCATGGCCGGACGGTCCGCCCGGATGGTCAGGACCGTTTCGACGACCGGGACCGGCGCGACCGCTTCGACGAGCGGGACCGGTACGAGGACGACCGGAACCAGCCCCACCGGTACGACGACCGGGGCCGTGCCGGCCGGTACGCCGACCGTCCGCCCGTCGGCGGCGACGCCCCGACCCGGCACGACGGTCCGGAGCGCTTCGGCGACGCCGGTGGTCCGGTCAACTACGACGACGATTCCGGGTATCCGACCGCGCAGCTCGCGCCCATCCGGGCCGACCTCGCTCCGGACCAGGACGCGGTGAGCGGGTCGGAGCCTCCGTCCGGCCGGCGGTCGAAGGGCCGACGCCGGGCCAGTGCCGACCGACCGGCCACCCAGCAGGTGGGCAACGGGCGGGCCGGCCGGAACCTGCCGGCGGCGATCGGGGTCGGGCTCGGCCTCGGCGCGCTGATCGTGGTGCCGCTGGTCTTCTACCCGTTGGCGTTCCTGCCGGTGATCGCCGCCGCCATCGCCGTCGGCATCTGGGAGATGGCCCGGGCGGTCCGGCGCAGCGGGGCTCATCCGCCGCTGGTGCCGCTGATCGCCGGTGGCGTGCTGACCGTGGGCCTGGCCTGGTTCGCCGGCCCGGACGCGCTGAGCCTGGGTCTGCTGGTCACCGTCCTGGGCACCATGATCTGGCGGTTGGGCGACGGCCCGGGCGGTTTCCAGCGGGACCTGACCGCGGCCACCCTGATCGCCGTGTACGTGCCGTTCCTCGGCGGGTTCGCGGCGCTGCTGGCGGCGGCCCCGGACGACGGTCCGCTGCGCATTCTGGCGACGTTGGTCGCGGTGGTCCTCTCCGACACCGGCGGGTACGCGGCCGGCGTCTCCTTCGGTCGCCACCCGATGGCGCCGTCGGTGAGCCCGAAGAAGTCCTGGGAGGGCTTCGCCGGCTCGGTCACCGCGGCGGCGCTGGGCAGCGCCCTGCTGCTCTGGCTGATGTTCGACCTTGCCCCCTGGTGGGGTGCGGTGTTCGGGCTGGCGATCTCGTGCGCGGCGGTCCTCGGTGACCTGGCCGAGTCGATGATCAAGCGGGATCTCGGGGTCAAGGACATGAGCAACCTGCTGCCGGGCCACGGCGGCCTGATGGACCGGCTGGACTCGATCCTGTTCGCGGTGCCGACGGCGTACCTACTGTTGGCGATCTTCGTGCCGGTGGTGAGCTGAGGCATGGATCACGGCGCCCCGGTCATCCCGACCCGGCGGTCGGGGCCGGTTCGACACCTCCGGACAGGTACGTGCCGCCGACGGCGTGACACACTGGACCAGCCATGACGAGCCTGCCGCTGATCCCCGCCATCTCGGACGCCCCCGCCGCACGCCGGGCCTCCATGCCACCGCAGCACCTCGCTGACCTCGACCTGGCCGGCCGCCAGGCGCTGGTCACCGGGTTGGGCGAGCCGGCCTTTCGCGCCAAGCAGGTCTCCAACCACTACTTCGGGCGGCTGGTCCGCGACCCGCAGGAGATGACCGACCTGCCCGCGGCGACCCGGGAGCGGCTGGCCGACCAACTGCTGCCCCGGCTGCTCACCCCGGTCCGCGAGTTGGCCTGCGACGACGGCGCGACCCGCAAGGCGCTGTGGAAGCTGCACGACGGCGCGCTGGTGGAAAGCGTGCTGATGGGTTACCCGGACCGGGTGACCGTCTGCATCTCCAGCCAGGCGGGCTGCGGCATGGCCTGCCCGTTCTGCGCGACCGGCCAGGCCGGGCTGACCCGCAACCTGTCCACCGCCGAGATCGTCGACCAGGCGGTGTACCTGGCCGGGGTGGCTGCCTCCGGTGCGGTCGCCGGGTCTCCACCGCGGCTGTCGCACGTCGTCTTCATGGGCATGGGCGAGCCACTGGCCAACTACTCTCGGGTGATCGCGGCGATCCGCCGCCTGGTCAGCCCGGCTCCCGAGGGGCTCGGCCTGTCGCAGCGGCACATCACCGTTTCCACGGTCGGGCTGGTTCCGGCCATCCGCCGACTGGCCAGCGAAGACCTCTCAGTGACCCTTGCGTTGTCGTTGCACGCCCCCGATGATGATCTGCGCGACGAACTCGTGCCGGTAAACCAGCGCTGGAAGGTAGCCGAGGTGCTGGACGCAGCGTGGGACTACGCCGCCCGGACGGGCCGTCGTGTGTCGATCGAGTACGCGATGATCAAGGACGTGAACGACCAGCCGTGGCGAGCTGACCTGCTCGGGCGGCTGCTGGCCGGCAAGTTGGCCCACGTGAACCTCATCCCGCTCAATCCGACGCCGGGCAGCCGCTGGGACGCGAGCCCGAAGCCGGTTGAGCGGGAGTTCGTCCGGCGGTTGCGCGACGCCGGGGTGTCCACCACCGTTCGGGACACCCGAGGTCGCGAAATCGACGGCGCGTGTGGCCAGCTCGCCGCCGCCGAGGACAACGACACCAACACCGACCGCGCCGGAGAGGCACCGGCGTGACCGGGCGTGGCGAACGAGACCAGGAGACATAGTGGCGAGTCAGGGTCAGCGTTTCCGGCGCAAGGCGCTCCGCCGGGGATACAAGGTCGACGAGGTGGATGCCTTCCTCGACCGGGTCGAGGCGACGCTCGACGGCCGGCAGGTCGGTGCGCCGGTGGCCTCCCAGGAGGTCCACGACGTCGTCTTCCGGGTCCGGTTCAACGGCTACGACGAGTGGCAGGTCGACCTGCACCTGGACCGGGTCGAGCGGCAGCTGGCCGAGCTTGAGGAGCGCGGTGCCGCCGGGCGTGGCGGCGACCCCCGGATGGGTCCACCGGACCGGCTGGGCCCGCCGATGCGCGACGACCGGGGCATGGTCCCGCAGCCGATGCCGCCTCGGCCGATGCCGGCGCAGGCCGGCCCGCCCGACCGCTACGGCCGGTACGACGAGCCGACCGGCGCCTTCGCTGGTGGGTACGACGCCCCCCGCGGCGGTTACGACGCGCCGCGTGGCCCGGGCGGCCCGGCCGGTCCCGGCCCGATGGGTCCGGGTGGCCCGATGGGCGGGCACGGTCTCCCGCCGCGCGGCCTACCCGCCGGTCCGGGTGGCTACGGCCAGGACGATCAGCGGATGCCCGGTGGCTACGGCCCCGACGACCAGCGGATGCCCGGCGGGTACGGCCCCGACGACCAGCGTTCGCCCGGCGGGTACGACGACCAACGTGCGCCCGGTGGCTACCCGCCCGAGGAGCCGCGCTTCGACGGCTTCGAGGCCGGTCGGCACGGCCGTGCGGACATGACCGCCGAGATCCGGATGCCCGAGCGGGACCTGCGCGACATGCGCCGTGGCCCGGCCGGCCCGCCCCCGATGCCGCAGCAGGGCATCGGTGGCCCGCCGATGGCCGGTCCGCCCGCCGTGCCCGGCCCGCCGATGGGCGGTCCGCCGATGGCCGGCCCGCCCGGCAGCGACCTGTACCGCGTCGACCAGATCCGGCGTCGCTTCCAGGTGCGCCGGTTCGGCAGCGGATACGACCCGGACCAGGTCGACCGGTTCTTCGACACCCTGCTCGGCGGCATGCAGGGCCGCAACCCGATGCCGGTCAACCCGAAGGACCTGGACACGCTCCGGTTCGGTCTGGTGCCCGGCGGCTACTTCGAGGCCGAGGTCGACGCCGCGCTCAAGGACGTGCAGGACATCCTCTTCGGGCGCTGACCCGACGCGTACGGACGAGGGCCCGTCCCCGGGTGGGGGCGGGCCCTCGACGTACGTCGGCCGGTCGTCCGGCAGGCGGTCGGTCAGGAGCGCAGACCGTTGCGCCGCAGCACGGCGTCGCCGATCACGATGACCAGCAGCAGCACGGCCAGGCCGACCAGCCAGATGTCCTCGACCTTGCCTTCGTGGTTGCCGCAGATCATCGCCAGCAGCGCCAGCGCGGTGAGGACCGCGCCGATCCGCCCGGCCTTCCGGTGCCCGGGCTTGTGCTGGTCTGGCGACGTTACCGGCTCGCTTCCTGCCACTGTCGGTCCTTCCCTCGCGATCGGATCTCCGGTTAGTCTGGCACGCCTCCTGCCCGGGGCGGCGCGGTGGGGGTTTCCCGGTCATCGGGCCCCCTCCCCGTCCGGGCCGGACGGCACTACCGGCGTCGCGAGGCGGCGGTCAGACTCCCTCCGGTAGCGTTTGGCGTACACCTGATTGTCTGTTTGAGGGGGACTGTGCGGTGCGAGTGACCGGAACCGGGCACGCCAGCATGCGGATCGACACGGCCGCGGGCAGCATCCTGTGCGACCCGTGGGTCAACCCGGCCTACTTCGCGTCCTGGTTTCCATTTCCGGACAATTCCCTGCTCGACTGGGAGACCCTGGGCCAGGTCGACTACCTGTACGTCTCCCACCTGCACCGGGACCACTTCGACGCGGCGCACCTGAAGCGGTACGTGTCGAAGCAGGCGACCGTGCTGCTGCCCGAGTTCCCCACCTCCGAGATGGAGGACGAGCTGCGGGCGCTGGGCTTCACGAAGTTCCTCAAGGCGCCGAACGAGCAGGTCGTCGAGCTGGACGGCGGGCTGAAGATCATGATTCAGGCGTTGACCAGCCCCACCGACGGCCCGATTGGCGACTCCTCGCTCTGGGTGGAGTACGACGGGGTGCGGTTGCTCAACCAGAACGACGCCCGCCCCACCGACCTGAGCATTTTCGCCGAGCTGGGGCACGTGCACGCGCACCTGCTCCAGTTCTCCGGCGCGATCTGGTACCCGATGGTCTACGAGTTGCCGCAGGCGGCGAAGACCGCGTTCGGCAAGCAGAAGCGCGACCGGCAGTTCGACCGTACGTGGCGCTACATCGATGATCTGAAGGCGTCGCACGTCTTCCCGATCGCCGGCCCGCCGTGCTTCCTCGACGACGCGCTGTGGCAGTTCAACGACATCCACGGCGACGAGGGCAACATCTTCCCCGACCAGTCCGTCTTCATGGCGGAGTACGCCAAGGTCGGCGGCACCAACGGGATCGTGCTGCTGCCGGGCAGCGTCGCCGAGGTCACCACCGAGGGCGCCACGACCACCCACCCGGTGCCGGTCGACGAGTTCTTCGCGAACAAGGTCGCCCACCTGGAGGAGATGCGGGAGCGCAAGCGGCCCGTCATCGAGGCGGAGAAGGCGTCCTGGCGGCACCCCGAGGTGGACGTGCTGGCGGGGATGAAGAGCCGCATCGAGCCGCTGCTCGACGAGTCGATCTACCTGGCCAAGGGCGTCGGCGGGCCGGTCCGCTTCGACCTGGTGGGCTACGACGGTGAGAGCGTCGAGTCGATCGTCGTGGACTTCCCGGGCAAGGAGGTCCGGCCGTACGCCGACGAGAAGGTCCGCTACCGGTTCCGTACCGAGCGGGCGCTGATCGAGCACCTGCTCTTCATCGACGAGGTGGACTGGGTCAACTCGCTCTTCCTCTCCTGCCGGTTCTCGGCGGCCCGGATCGGCCAGTACAACGAGTTCGTATACGCGTTCTTCAAGTGCCTCTCCGAGGAGCGGCTCCAGTACGCCGAGGGCTGGTACGACGAGCACGAGCGGACCACCGACGCGGAGGACATCACCCTGGGCGACTGGGTGGTGCAGCGGCGCTGCCCGCACCTGAAGGCCGACCTGACCCGGTTCGGCATCGTCGAGGGCGACCAGCTCACCTGCCAGCTGCACGGCTGGCGGTTCGACCTGCCCAGCGGCCGTTGCCTGACGAGCGTCGGCCACAAGGTCCGCGCCCACCGCGTCGACGCGGAGACCCCGGCCCCGGCGGGCGAGGCGCTGAGCTGACGAGCCGGCCGGGCACCCGAGGTGGGTGCCCGGCCGCACGCCCGATCCGCGTCCGCGCGGCCCCTCGATGCGCCACGATGCAGTGGAGAGCGGCGAAAGCCGCGGTCCGGAACCAACCGGACCCATCGAGAGCGGGGCGGGGCGTGGCGGGGGCGGACGCGCAGAAGGGTGCGTACCGGTACGGGCGCGGCCGGGAGATGGCCCGGGACGCGGCGCGGGTGGAGACGTTCAGCGACGGGGTCTTCGGGGTCGTGCTGACGGTGATGGCCGTCGAGCTGCTCCAGAACGGCCCCGCCCGGGAGAGCGGGCGGGAGCTTCCGGACGCGCTCGCCCACGCCTGGCCGTCCTACCTGGCCTACGTGATCACCTTCGGGATCGCCGGCCAGATCTGGCTCGGCCATCACAACATGTGGCGGTACGTGGTCCGGGTCGACCAGCCGCTGGTGGTGTTCAACCTGCTCGTGCTGCTCTTCGTGGCCGCGATCCCGTTCACCGCCGACCTGCTGTCGGACAACCTGCGCGGGAGCGCGACCGAGCAGCGACTGACCGGCGCTCTCTACCTCGGCACCGTGCTCGGCGAGTCGCTCTTCTTCAACCTGAGCTGGTGGTGGGCCCGCCGGCGCGAACTGCTGCACCCCGACCTGGACCCCGAGCTGGCCCGGGCGGTTTCCCGGCGACTGCTGGTGCGTCCGCTGCTCTACCTGACCGCCTTCGCCTTCGTCTTCGTCGACCCGATCCTCAGCCTGGTCCTCTACCTGCTGCTCGTCGGCCTCTCCCTCATTCGCCGCCCCGGCGACCTGCCCCGCTTCGCCGCCGAGGTCGGCGACGGGGTCAGCGGCCGAGGTCGCTGAGGATCCGCTGGGCGGCGTTGTGACCGGCGGCGCCGATCACGCTGCCGGCCGGGTGGCAGCCGGCGCTGCCGGCGTACACGCCGTCGACACCGGTGGCGTAGGGCATCCGGTCGGCGAACGAGACGGTGTTGTCGACATGGTGGATGTGCCCGCCGGTGATGCCGAAGTGGGCCTCGATGCCCGGCGGGGGTAGCGGCACCGCGTCGGCGATCAGGTCGGCGGTGCCGGGGGCGTACCGCTCGACGATCCCGATCAGCCGGTCGACGTAGCCGGGCAGCTCCGCGTCCCAGGTGGTGCCGCTCAGCTCGTAGGGGACCGACTGGACGAAGAGCGCCGAGGAGTGGTGCCCTGCGGCGTCGGAGAGCGACGGGTCGACGGTGGTGTGCAGGTACCACTCGATGGTCGGCTCCGTCGGCAGCCGCCCGGCCTGCACGTCCGCCCACATCGCGCGCAGCGCGGCCATCGGCGAGGTGGCGTCGCCACCGACCAGCGACGCCGAGCCGGGCAGCAGGTGGATGGTCGAGCCGAACGGGCTCGGCGTGCCGGTCGGCAGGCAGGAGAAGTGCGGCAGCCCGGTGAGCGCCAGGTTGAGCTTGAGGGTGGTGCCGGGGCGGCGGACCGCCGCCATCCGCTCGCCGAGCGGCGCCGGCAGCGCGCCGTCGGGCAGCAGGTCCATCAGCCGGTACGGGTCACACGCGCCGAGCACCACCCGGGCGGCGACTTGCCGGCCGTCGGCGAGCATGACGCCACTCGCCGCGCCGCCGTCCAGGGTCACCGCGGTCACCGGCGTACCCGCCAGGATGGTCGCGCCGGCGGCGCGGGCGGCGTCGGCGAAGGTGCGCGACACGGTGCCCATCCCGCCCTCCGCGATCATCCAGGTGCCGCCGGAGCCGGGAAGTCTGCACATGTTGTGAACGAGGAAGTTGTGGCCCGTCCCCGGGTCGTCCGGGCCGGCGTTGAGCCCGGAGAGCCCGTCGGTGACCGCGTACATGCTGACCAGCAGCTCGGAGCGGAACTCGAACCGGGCGAGGTAGTCCGCGACCGAGCCCCGGACCAGGTCGACGAACGTCTGTCGCAGCGCCGGGCGGACGTGCCGGTCGGCGGTCTCCTCGGCGGTCAGCGGCTCGGCGAGCCAGGCCGGGGCGAGATCCTCGCGCAGCGCGGCCAGCTCGGCCTGCATGGCGTCGTCGGCGGCCACGTCGGCGGGGGAGAAGAACTCGGCGAGCTGTGCCCGGGTGGCCGCGGTGTCACTGCCGAAGAGCAGGTACGGCGAGCCGAGACCGCCCGGCGTGGGCAGGAAGTAGTGCGGGTCACGGCGCAGCACCGGGATCCGCACGTCGAGCGTGGCGAGCAGCTCCGGCGGCATCAGCCCGAGCAGGTACGAACCGGTGGAGTGGCGCAGCCCCGGCACCTTCGGGAACGGGTTCTCGGTGCGGGTCGCGCCGCCTATCACGTCGGCGGCCTCCAGCACCAGGACGTCCAGGCCGGCGCGGGCCAGCAGGATGGCGGAGACCAGACCGTTGTGCCCCGCGCCGACGATCACGACGTCGGTGCGGCCGGGAAGTTCGCTGCTCATGCCGCGGCAGCCTAGCCCTCACCCCCATCCCCCTCCACCCCTTCCGAGGGTTGATCAAGAGGTTTGCGTCATCGGGACGGCGTCTGGTGACGCAAACCTCTTGGTCAACCCGGGGTGGTCGGGTCGGTGGGGGCGCGCTGGGCACGCCAGTGGGAGAGGGCCAGCGTGGCCGAGTAGCCGGCCAGGACGATCACGTGGAACAGGTAGAGCCAGAGGAGGACGGCGACGCCCGCGCCGATCTCGTCGAAGCCGCCGAACGGCACGCCCAGGTCCAGCGGCAGCGAGGCGAAGAGCACGAAGCCGTGCATGAAGCCGGAGAGGTTCGCCGCGGTGAACGATCCCATTCCGAGCGTGGAGAGCCAGTCCGGCGACGCCGGCCCGACCACCCGGAACACCCATATCAGCACCGGGGTGAGCACCAGCCAGACCGCCAGGAACGACAGCACCACGCCCAGCGCCCCGATCCAGCCGCCCCGCCGGACCAGCCCGGTGGTGAGCGGCAGCGCCAGCAGGATCGACAGCAGCAGCGCGGGGGCCGGCGCGAGCAGTGGCAGCAGCAGCAGCCGGCCGCGCCAGCCGACCAGGTGCTCGTCGGTGCGGGGCGCGGCCACCGACACGAACGCCCGGCGCAGGCCCTCGCCGTACAGCGACGCGGGCAGCAGCGAGGCCAGTGCGAGCACCGGGGTCAACTCCGCCCCGGCGTTGACCAGCGCGGCCACCGCCCGGGGCGCCCCGATCGCGGTGGGAAGCGCCTCCACGGCGTACGAGGTGAGCCGGCGTACACGGTCGGCCCCGGCGACGAGCGTGGTGAGCCAGATCGCCAGCAGCGCCACCGGCACCACGGCGATCGCGCCGTAGAACGTGATCGCGGCGGCGTGCAGTGACAGGTCCCGTCCGCGCACAGGGCGGAACGCGGCGTTGACGATCCGCTTCGTCCGCTGCCATCCGCTGCCCACCGCGATCTCTTTCCCCGTCGTCGGCCCGGCCACTCATTAAGATCGCCCGCCATGACCGTTCTCACCACCGAACGCCTGATCCTGCGTGACTGGACCGCGGACCCGGCCGACCTGGCCCGCATCTACGACATCTACTCCCGCTCCGAGATCACTCGTTGGCTGGCGGTGTCTCCGGGGTTGCCGATGACCGACCCGGGGCAGGCCGCTGAACGGCTGCAGATCTGGCGGGATCGGCACGCGGACGACCACGGCCGGTACGGCACCTGGGCGATCGAGGTGCGGGACACCGGGCTGGTGGCGGGGACGGTGGTGCTAAAGCCCCTGCCAGGACAGGACGAGGAAATGCTTACCGGGGACATCGAGGTGGGCTGGCATCTGCACCCGGACTCGGTGGGCCACGGCTACGCCACGGAGGCGGCCCGTGCGGTCATGTCGCGGGAGTTCGCGGCCGGGACGCCGAAGATCCACGCGGTGGTCTCGCCGGGCAACGATCCGTCGATGGCGGTCTGCCGGCGACTCGGGATGGCCCACGTGGGCCGGAGCACCGACTGGTACGGCGGTGAGGAGCTGGAGACGTTCGTCCTGACCGCCCCGACCGGCTGAGGGTGAAAGGAAGGGCCCCTTATTAACGCCTGGCGTTAATAAGGGGCCCTTCCTTTCATGGACGCGACGCGCTCGGGGGCCGCGGCTTCGTCCGAGCGAGGGAACCGACGGTCGTCGATAGTCACCGTGGTCGAAGTGTTGACGCCCTCGTAGCACGTCAGTAACATCTGGTCAACGTCATGCAAAATCTCGACAAAGACGTGCCTGATTCTTTGCATGAGGTCGAAAAATCTGGCGGGCCGTCTAGGCGGCTATTTCTCCCCCGAACCCGCCGCCACCTCCCCACACCAGCCGACGCGCCCCCGCGCGCCCGGCCGATGACGCGCCGAGTCACGCCCCACGCCGCGGTCAGCCCGCCGCGGCGCCGTCCCCCAACGACAGGACAGTGATGAGACGAACGAATCTGTTCAGGATGGTGGCGGCGACAGCCGCGGCCACGGTGATCGCCACCGTCGGGTCGGCGGCCGTCGCGCACCCGGCTGGCGCCGCCCGCCCAGCCGACACGACAGCCGCGACGGGCACCGCCTTCGCCCCGGCGGCCACCAACCTCGCCCAGGGGCGACCGACCCAGGAGAGTGGCCACGCCGACGTCTACGACTCGTCCAGGGTCGTCGACGGCAACGCGGGCAGCTACTGGGAGAGCGTCAACAACTCGTTCCCCGAGTGGGTGCAGGTCGATCTGGGCTCGTCGCAGGCCGTCAACCAGGTCGTGCTGAAGCTGCCGACCTCCGGGTGGGCGACCCGTACGCAGACTCTGAGCGTGCAGGGCAGTGCCAACGGTTCGGCGTTCACCGACCTGGTCGCGTCGCAGACCTACACCTTCAACCCGGCGAGCGGCAGCACCGTCACGATCAACTTCAGCCAGACCGCCACCCGCTACGTGCGGATCACCATCACCGGCAACAGCGGCTGGCCGGCCGGGCAGCTGTCAGAGCTGGAGGTGTACGGCAGCGGCGGCGGCGGTTCGGACACGACCGCGCCGAGCGTCCCCGGGACGCTGTCGCACAGCACGTCGGGCAGCACGATCACCCTCAACTGGGGTGCCTCCACCGACTCCGGTGGCAGCGGTCTGGCCGGCTACAACGTCTACCGCGGCGGCAGCCTGATCGCGACGCTGGGCACCGTCCTCACGTACCAGGACACCCAGCCGTCGACGGCGACGGTGTCCTACTACGTGCGTGCCCGCGACGGCGCGGGCAACCTGTCCGGCAACAGCAACACCACCACCCGGACCGGCACGCAGCCTCCCGCCTGCACGAACGTGGCGCAGGGCAAGACCATGACCGCGAGTGGCTCCACCTTCACCTTCACCCCGGAGAAGGCGAACGACGGGCAGCTCGCGACGTACTGGGAGGGCGCGGCGAGCTACCCGCAGAACCTCACCGTGGCGCTGGGCGCCATCCACTCCATCTCGGCCGTCACCGTCAAGCTGAACCCGGACCCGGCCTGGGGCACCCGTACGCAGACCATCCAGGTCCTCGGCCGCGACCAGGCCTCGTCCACGTACACCAACCTGGTGTCGGCGGCGAGCTACCAGTTCGTCCAGGGCAACAACGTGGTGCGCATCCCGGTCACCGCGACCACCGCCGACGTGCAGCTGCGGTTCACGGCCAACAGCAGGGCACCCTCGGGTCAGGTGGCCGAGCTTGAGGTGTGCGGTACGCCGGCACCCAACCCCGACCTGGTCATCAGCTCGACCACCTGGTCGCCGGCGTCGCCGAGCGAGGCCACCGCGGTCACCCTCTCGGCCGTGGTCCAGAACGTGGGGTCGGCGGCGGCCGGAGCCACCACGGTCAACTTCAGCCTGGCCGGCGCGGTCGTCGGTAGCGCCGCGGTGGGCGCGCTCAGCGCCGGCGGCTCGACCACGGTCTCGTTCAACGCCGGCACCCGGCCGATGGGCAGCTACAGCGTCTCGGCGGTGGTCGACCCGACGAACACGATCGTCGAGCAGAACAACGGCAACAACAGCTACACCGCGCCCTCGCCGCTGGTGGTCGTGCAGGCTCCGGGGCCCGACCTGCAGGTCCTCAGCATCGCCTCCAACCCACCGAACCCGGCCGTGGGCGCGTCCGTCACGTTCACCGTGTCGGTACGCAACCGCGGCACCACCGCGACCGGCGCGACCACGGTCACCCGGCTGACGGTGGGCGGCACCACGCTCAACACCAACACCGCCTCGGTCGCCGCCGGCGCGACGGTCAACGTGGCTGTCGCCGGAAGCTGGACCGCCACCAGTGGCGGCGCCACCATCACCGCCACCGCCGACGCGACCAACACGGTCGCCGAGACCAACGAGACCAACAACGCGTTCACCCAGTCGATCGTGGTCGGGCGCGGGGCGGCGGTCCCGTACGTCTCCTACGAGGCCGAGTCCGCCCAGTACCAGGGCACGCTGCTGGAGGCCGACCCGCTGCGCACCTTCGGGCACACCAACTTCGCGACCGAGTCCTCCGGCCGCAAGTCGGTACGGCTGAACAGCACGGGCCAGTTCGTCCAGTTCACCTCGACCAACCCCGCCAACGCGATCGTGGTGCGCAACTCGATCCCGGACGCGCCCGGTGGTGGCGGCATCGAGGCGACGATCAGCCTCTACATCAACGACGTCTTCTCCCGGAAGCTGACGCTCTCGTCGCGGCACAGCTGGCTCTACGGCAACACCGACGGGCCGGAGGCGCTGACCAACACACCGCAGGCCGACGCGCGGCGCCTGTTCGACGAGTCGAACGCCCTGCTGTCGCAGTCCTACCCGGCGGGCACCCGGTTCAAGTTGCAACGCGATTCCGGCGACTCGGCCTCGTTCTACATCATCGACATGATCGACCTGGAGCAGGTGGCGCCACCGGCGGACCAACCGGCCGGCTGCACCTCCATCACGTCGTACGGCGCGGTCCCGAACGACGGGCTCGACGACACCGCCGCCATCCAGCGGGCGGTGACCGACGACCAGAACGGGGTCATCGGCTGCGTCTGGATCCCGGCCGGGCAGTGGCGGCAGGAGCAGAAGATCCTGACCGACGACCCGCTGAACCGGGGTACGCACAACCAGGTCGGCATCAGCAACGTCACGATCCGGGGCGCCGGCATGTGGCACTCGCAGCTCTACACGCTGACCGAGCCGCAGAACGCGGGCGGCATCAACCACCCGCACGAGGGCAACTTCGGGTTCGACATCGACAAGAACACCCAGATCTCCGACATCGCCATCTTCGGCTCCGGCCGGATCCGTGGTGGTGACGGCAACGCCGAGGGTGGCGTGGGTCTGAACGGCCGGTTCGGGACGGGCACCAGGATCAGCAACGTCTGGATCGAGCACGCCAACGTGGGTGTCTGGGTGGGTCGCGACTACGACAACATCCCCGACCTCTGGGGGCCGGCCGACGGGCTGCAGTTCAGCGGCATGCGGATCCGCAACACCTACGCCGACGGCATCAACTTCAGCAACGGCACCCGAAACTCGCGGGTGTTCAACTCGTCCTTCCGCACCACCGGCGACGACGCACTGGCGGTCTGGGCCAACCCGTACGTCAAGGACCGGAACGTGGACATCGCCCACGACAACCACTTCGTCAACAACACCATCCAGTTGCCCTGGCGGGCGAACGGCATCGCCATCTACGGCGGCTACGACAACTCGATCGAGAACAACCTGATCTACGACACCATGAACTACCCGGGCATCATGCTGGCGACCGACCACGACCCGCTGCCCTTCTCCGGGACGACGCTGATCGCCAACAACGGGCTCTACCGGGTCGGTGGCGTCTTCTGGAACGAGGACCAGGAGTTCGGCGCCATCACCCTCTTCCCCGCCACGAGAGACATCACGGGGGTCACGATCCGGGACACCGACATCTACGACTCCACGTACGACGGCATCCAGTTCAAGAACGGCGGCGGCAACATGCCGAACGTCGCGATCACCAACGTGCGGATCGACAAGTCCAACAACGGCGCCGGCATCCTCGCGATGAGCGGTGCCCGCGGCAACGCCAACCTGACCAACGTGACCATCACCAACTCGGCCGACGGCAACATCGTCATCCAGCCGGGCTCACAGTTCGTCATCAACGGCGGCTAGTCCCGACCGGGGGCCGTTCCGGCGGCCCCCGGTCGTTCCGCCGGCTCCTTGATCAACACGGTTTCGGCGATGTCGGGGTGTCCGGGTGTCTGGGATACCCCGACTTCCGTGATCCAGAGTCGATCATCGCTCACGTGTGTGTTGCAGCAAGCGGTCGGACATCAGACACCGGCCGCCCGTCGGCGTCGGTGAGGCTAGACGGGTCACGACCGCCGCGCGTGGTTACTGACCAGCGTCAACAGGGCGGGGCCGGGGTCCGTGCGTGCGCCCCACCCCTCAACGGCGTGCAGAACCGCCACCGAACCCGTGCCATCGTGGACATCGAATCGGCGCCGGACCGGCTCGGGTTGGAACGGGCAGCGACAGGTCGGAGGTAAGCATGGATGACGAAACCGGTTCCACCTCAGGCCGGCTGCGTGCCGTGCTGCGTTGGCTTGGGGCGGCCGCCGCACTCGCAGGCATCGTGGGCGTGGTGTTCCAGGTGATCGAGTGGGTCGGTTCCCGTGACACGCCGTCGGCAGAGGCCAGCGTCGAGGCCAGCCCGACCTCGGCGGCTCCGCCCACCGCCAGGGCCAATGGCGATGAGCAGTTCGTGCAGGTTGGGCAGTGTGTGCACAACGTCGGTGACGCAGCCAGCGTGGTGTACGAGATCACCCCGTGCGGTTCCGGGACGTGGCGGGTCCTGGCCCGCATCGAGCAGGCCGTCGCCAACGAGGCGCAGGCCGACGCGCTGGGCGAGGCCCAGGCACCCGGCTTCGCCGACTACCACTACTCGAACTGGGCGAAGCGCTCCGGCTACCTCGACGTCGTCTTCTGCGTCAGCCCTGCCTGATCGCCGCCGGAACACCCGTAGGTGGGCGGCGAGGCTGAGGCTCCCAGCGGGCGTACAGCGGCGGTGGGGAAGAATGGCCCGGTGACTTCCCCCCGCGACCTCGTCCTGCTCGGGTCCACCGGCTCGATCGGCACACAGGCCATCGACATCGTCCGGCGCAACCCGGACCGGTTCCGGGTGGTCGCCCTGGGCGCGGGCGGTGGCAACGTCCAGTTGCTCGCCGCACAGGCTCTCGAACTGGGCGTCGACGCGGTCGGGGTGGCCAAGGCCTCCGCCGCGCAGGACCTCCAGCTGGCGTTCTACGCCGAGGCGAGCCGGCGCGGCTGGGCCACCGGCGACTTCAGGCTTCCCAAGATCGTGGCCGGCCCGGACGCGATGACCGAGCTGGCCCAGTGGCCGTGCGACATCGTGCTCAACGGGGTGGTCGGCTCGCTCGGGCTCGCGCCTACGCTGGCCGCGCTGCGCGGTGGTCGTACTCTCGCCCTGGCCAACAAGGAGTCGCTCGTGGCCGGCGGCCCGCTGGTCAAGGCCGCGGTGACGCGGCCGGGGCAGATCGTCCCGGTCGACTCGGAGCACTCGGCGTTGGCCCAGTGCCTGCGCTCCGGGTCGCGCGGTGAGGTACGCCGGCTGATCGTCACCGCCAGCGGCGGCCCGTTCCGGGGTCGGCGGCGCGACGAGTTGACCGAGGTCACACCCGATCAGGCGCTCGCCCACCCGACCTGGAACATGGGGCCGGTCGTCACGATCAACTCGGCCACGATGGTCAACAAGGCACTCGAGGTGATCGAGGCGCACGAACTGTTCGACGTGCCCTACGCCGACATCACGGTGATGGTGCACCCGCAGTCGGTGATCCACTCCATGGTCGAGTTCACCGACGGCTCGACCATCGCGCAGGCCAGCCCACCGGACATGCGGCTTCCGATCGCGCTGGGCATCGGCTGGCCGGACCGGGTCCCGGGGGCCGCCACGGCGGTCGACTGGACCGCCTCGCACACCTGGGAGTTCGCGCCGCTGGACGACGCCGCGTTCCCGGCCGTCGCGCTGGCCAAGGCCGCCGGGGAGGCCGGCCGGTGCCGCCCGGCGATCTACAACGCGGCGAACGAGGAGTGCGTGGAGGCGTTCGTGGCCGGTCGGCTGCCGTTCCTGGGCATCGTCGACACGCTCGAACGGGTGTTGGACGAGGCTCCGGACTTCACCGAACCAGGTACCGTCGAGGACGTGCTCGCGGCGGAGTCGTGGGCGCGCGCTCACGCGCAGGAGATCATCGCGGGTTCGGTGGAAGGAGCTTGATGGCAAACCTGCTCGGGGTGGCGCTCTTCGCCCTGGCCATCCTCGTCTCGGTCAGCCTGCACGAGGCCGGTCACATGCTGACCGCCAAGGCGTTCGGGATGAAGGTCACCAAGTACTTCGTCGGTTTCGGCCCCACCCTCTGGTCGTTCAGGCGGGGTGAGACGGAGTACGGCGTCAAGGGCATTCCGCTCGGCGGCTTCTGCAAGATCGTCGGGATGACCGCGCAGGACGACGACGTCGACCCGGCCGACGAGCCGCGGGCGATGTGGCGCTACCCGGTCTGGAAGCGGACGATCGTCATGTCCGCGGGCTCGATCACCCACTTCGCGCTGGCACTGATCGCGATCTGGATCGCCGCCGTCTCGCTGGGCCTGCCCAACCGCGACTTCCCCACCACCGAGGCGCAGATCCGCCAGGAACCGGCGGTCATCGCGCTGTCCGACTGCGTGGTCCCGGAGAACGCCCCCCGGGCCTGCGCCCCCGGCGACGTCGCCAGCCCCGCCGCCCAGGCCCAACTGCGCGACGGCGACCGGATCACCTCGATCAACGGCACGCCGATCAACAACTACGGCGAACTGCTGGTCGCCCTGCGTGGGCTGAAGCCCGGCGACCCCGCCCAGATCGACTACGTGCGCGACGGGCAGCCGGCGAAGACCAGCACCGTGCTCGCGCAGACCCAGCGCCCGCCGCTCGACGACCCGAAGGGCACCGTCGCCCCGGTCGCCGCACTCGGCGTCGGCCTCGTACCCACCACGCCGACCCGGGTGACGTACGGGCCGGTCGCGGCGTTCGGCGCCACCGGCGACTTCACCCGCGAGTTGGCCGTCGGCACCGTCCAGGCGTTGCAGCGGCTGCCGCAGAAGGTCCCCGCCCTGTGGACCGCCATCACCGGCGGCGAACGTGACGTGGACACCCCGATCAGCGTGGTCGGCGCCAGCCGGCTCGGCGGCGAGGCGTTCGCCAACAAGGCCTGGCTGCTGTTCGTGACGCTGTTCATCTCGTTGAACTTCTTCATCGGCGTGTTCAACCTGCTGCCGCTGCTCCCGCTGGACGGCGGCCACATCGCGATCGCCTGGTTCGAACGGGCCAGGTCCTGGCTGTACGCGAAGATCGGCCGTGCCGACCCCGGACGGGTCGACTACCTCAAGCTGATGCCCTTCACGTACGTGGTGATCCTGATCGGTGGCGTGTTCACGCTGCTGACCATCACCGCGGACGTCGTCAACCCGATCACGCTCTTCCCAAGGTGAGTGCTGAAGTGACCGCTGTCCGTCTCGGTATGCCCGCCGTACCGCCCCCGTCGCTCGCTCCCCGCCGGGCCAGCCGCCAGATCATGGTCGGCTCGGTGCCGGTCGGCGGCGGCGCGCCGGTGTCCGTGCAGTCGATGACCACCACCCTCACCTCCGACGTCAACGCCACCCTCCAGCAGATCGCCGAGCTGACCGCGTCGGGTTGCCAGATCGTCCGGGTGGCCGTGCCGTCCCAGGACGACGTCGAGGCGCTGCCGGCGATCGCCAAGAAGTCGCAGATCCCGGTGATCGCCGACATCCACTTCCAGCCCAGGTACGTCTTCGCCGCGATCGACGCGGGCTGCGCGGCGGTCCGGGTCAACCCGGGCAACATCCGCCAGTTCGACGACAAGGTCAAGGAGATCGCCGCGGCGGCCTCCGCCGCCGGCACGCCGATCCGGATCGGCGTCAACGCCGGCTCGCTGGACAAGCGGCTGCTCGCCAAGTACGGCAAGGCCACCGCCGAGGCGCTGGTCGAGTCGGCGCTCTGGGAGTGCTCGCTGTTCGAGGAGCACGGCTTCCGGGACATCAAGATCTCGGTCAAGCACAACGACCCGGTGGTGATGATCCGGGCGTACCGGCAGCTGGCCGAGCAGTGCGACTACCCGCTGCACCTGGGCGTCACCGAGGCCGGCCCGGCCTTCCAGGGCACGATCAAGTCGGCGGTCGCCTTCGGCGCCCTGCTCGCCGAGGGGATCGGTGACACCATCCGGGTGTCGCTGTCCGCCCCGCCGGTCGAGGAGATCAAGGTCGGCAACCAGATCCTGGAGTCGCTGGGGCTGCGCGAGCGCGGCCTGGAGATCGTCTCCTGCCCGTCCTGCGGCCGGGCCCAGGTGGACGTCTACAAGCTCGCCGAGGAGGTCACCGCCGGCCTGGAAGGGCTGCCGGTGCCGCTGCGGGTGGCCGTCATGGGCTGCGTCGTCAACGGCCCGGGCGAGGCTCGCGAGGCCGACCTCGGCGTCGCCTCCGGCAACGGCAAGGGCCAGATCTTCGTCAAGGGCAAGGTCGTCAAGACGGTGCCCGAGGCGCAGATCGTGGAGACGCTGATCGAGGAGGCGCTGCGGATCGCCGACGAGATGGGCGCCGAGCTTCCCGAGGAGCTGCGCGGGCTGGTCACCGGCCCGACCGTCACCGTGCACTGATCCGTTCGTCGGCGCGCCGGCGACCTGTTCACACAGAGCGGCCGTTCCCTCCGGGGAACGGCCGCTCTGTGTGAGTGGCGGGTGCCGGATCCGCCCGTGCGGGGCGGGTGGCACTGCTCTTGTGTCACTCCGATTCGGCGAGGATGGCGTACAGCTTGCGCCGGGTCTCGTCGAGCACCTGGGCGGCCCGCTCCCGCTGGTCGTCGGTGCCGTTCATCATCACCTGGCGCAGTGCGTTCATCGCCTGGGCGCCGGAGTCGCGGATGTCGTGCCAACTGCTCACCGTGCCCTGGGCGACGTCCGCCCACGGTGGCGTCTGCGCGGCCTGGGTGGCCTCGGCCTGACCGGCCTCGGTGACCGTGAAACGCTTCCGCCCGCCGCTGGACTCCTCCGTGCTGGCGACGATCACACCCTCGTCCTCCAGCAGTTGGAGGGTGGGGTAGATCGAGCCCGGGCTCGGACGCCAGGCACCGCCGGTGCGGGAGTCGATCTCCTGGATCATCTCGTAGCCGTGCATCGGCCGTTCGGTGAGCAGGGCCAGCACGGCGCCCCGGACGTTGGGGCGTCGGCCCCGGCCCCGACCGCGACCACGGCCGCCCCAGGGACCGCCGTGCTCGTGTCCGTGTCCGTGCGGACCGGGCGGGATCGGCGGGAAGCCGAAGCCCCGCATCCTCGCCTCGTGCAGGTGGTGCTGCTGTCGATGGAACCTCATGGGTTCTCCCTCTCTGCGTACTGTCGCTGATGCATCAACGATATATCGGCAATGCATCGCCGACAAGGCCAGTTAAATAAACCGTACGTACGTCTTGCTAGGCTGTCCGGCATGCGCCTGCTTCCCCCGCCCGGTCCCGCCCGGGTCCTCACCCTCGGCACCCTGGTCAAGACCGTCGGTCGGGGCCTGTGGCTGGTGTCCAGCGCGCTCTTCCTCACCCGATCGGTCGGCCTGTCGGCGACCCAGGTGGGCGTCGGGCTGACCATCTCGGCGCTGGTCGGCGTCCTGGCCAGCGCGCCGAGCGGATACCTGGCCGACCGCCTCGGCCCGCGCGGCGCACAGGTCGGCGGGCTGATCGCCGCCGGCACCCTGACCGCGGGCCTGATCGCGGTCCGGTCGTTCCCCGCCTTCCTGGTGGTGGGCGCCGCCACGGCGCTCGCCGACGCGGTCGAGCGCGGTGCCCGGGGCGCGCTGATCGCCGGCGCGATCCCGGCCGACCAGCGGGTGCACACCCGCGCCTACCTGCGGGCCACCACCAACGTCGGGATCTCCGTCGGCGCAGTCCTCGGCGGCTTCGCCATCGCCGCCGACACCCGCGCCGGGTATGTGGCGCTGATCCTCACCGCGGCGGTGGCGTCGCTGGCCGCCGCGGCGGTCTTCGTCCGCCTGCCCACCGTCGCGCCGGTCGCCGCCCCGACGCACGGCCCCCGGCTCATCGCCCTGCGGGACCGCCCGTTCCTCGCCTTCACACTGCTCGACGGGCTGATGTCCATGCACTTCAGCCTGCTCACCATCGCCCTGCCGCTGTGGATCGCCGGGCACACCGCAGCACCCGCCTGGATGATCTCCGCGTTGACGCTGGTCAACACCGTGCTGGTGGTGCTCCTTCAGGTACGCGCCGCGCGCAGCGCCGTCACCCTGCCGGGAGCCGCCCGCGCCGCCCGCCGGGCGGGGGTGGCCATCGCGCTGGCCTGCGTACTCTTCGCCGCGAGCGGCGCGCTCCCCACCGCCGGCGCCGTCGGCCTGCTCGGCTGCGGGGCGTTGGTGCACGTGATCGGGGAACTGTGGCACTCCGCCGCCGGGTGGGGGATCTCCTTCGGGCTGGCGCCGCCCGACGCGCAGGGGCAGTACCAGGGGGCGTACGGCATGGGTTACGAGCTGGGCAAGATGCTCGCACCGGTGGTGGTGACCACCCTCGCGCTCGGCTGGGGTGTGCCCGGCTGGCTGGTGCTCGGTGGGCTGTTCCTCCTGCTCGGTGCCCTGGTGCCCCCGGTCGTCCGGTGGGCCGGCCGGACCAGGTCGACCAGCCCCGCGGACGAGCCGGTGACCGTCTGAGACCGGCCTCGCCACTCGGCCGGCGGGGTGGGGGTGGGATCTGGCAGGCTGGACACGTGCTGACGGTGCCGGTACGGCAACTGGGGGAATCGGAGCGCCGCGCGGTCGAGCGACTGCTCGACCTCGACCCGTTCGCGGGCGCGCAGGTCGCCGAACGCATCGCCGCGCGCGGGCTCTCTTGGTGGCGGGCCGAGGGCAGGATCCTGGGGTACGGCGCACGGCGCAACCTGGAATCGCTCTGCTGGCTCGGCGGCAACCTCACACCGGTGCTCGCCACCGACGCCGCGGTGGCCGCCTTCGCCGACCTGCTCGCGGGCGAGGAGCGGCTCTGCTCCTCCATCGTCGGCCGCGCTGACGCCGTCCTCGGGCTGTGGGACCGTCTCTCCGACACCTGGGGTCCGGCCCGGGACGTCCGCCCCAACCAGCCGCTGCTGGCCACCGACGCGCTACCGGCCGTACCGGTCGACCCGGAGGTACGCCAGGTCCGCTCCGGTGAGGTCGACCGACTCTTTCCAGCGTCGGTGGCCATGTACACCGAGGAGGTCGGCGTCTCCCCACTCGCCGAGGACGCCGGGCGCAGTTACCGCCGGCGGGTCAACGACCTGGTGCGCGCCGGCCGGGCGTACGCCCGCTTCGTCGATGGCAAGGTCGTGTTCAAGGCCGAGTTGGCCGTGGTGACCAAGCGGACCGCGCAGGTCCAGGGCGTCTGGGTGGCGCCGGAGTGGCGGGGCCGCGGGATCGCCACCGCCGCGATGGCGACCGTGGTGCGCGACGCGCTGCTGCGGGTCGCCCCGACGGTCAGCCTGTACGTCAACGACTTCAACCTGCCGGCTCGCCGGGTCTACGAGCGCTGCGGTTTCCAGCCGGTCGGCACCCTCGCCACGGTCCTCTTCTGACCGCCCGCCGGCGGTCCTTCGGATATGCCGCTGGCCGGCACCCCGGGGTGGGGTGCCGGCCAGCGGTCGATGTCGTGCGGTGGTGCGGTGGGTCAGCTGTTCCAGTGCTGGGCGACCAGGTCGGTGGCCTGCTGTTCCCACTGGGCGTAGGCGTCGGGGTAGGCCGAGACCTGCACGGTCTGCGCGGCGTCGGTCAACGCCATGTCCTGCCACCCGTCGACCTGCTTCAAACCCTTGAGGAACGCGGTGGTGGAGTACTCGGGGTTGGTGATCTGCTCCGGGGTGCCCCAACCGGAGGTCGGGCGCTGCTGGAACAGGCCCAGCGAGTCATGGTCGTTGGCGTCGCCGAGGTGGCCCAGGTTCTCCAGCTTCGACTCCTGCAGGCTCGTGGCGATCGAGATGACCGCGGCCCGCTCGGGCAGGCCGGCCTTCTTCGTCGCCGCGATGATCGCCTTCACGTTCGCAACCTGCTCGTCGTTCAGGTTGATGTGCGACTGCGCGCCCTGCGGCTTAACCGTCTGCACCGCGACCGCGACCGGCTTGCCATCGGCGGGGGTGGCGGCGTGCGCGGCGATCGGACCGGCGAAGACACCACCGGCGAACGCGAGACCAGCAACAGACAGCATGCTCTTACGAATGATCGTGTTCATGAGGGGGTCAGCTCCTTCACGGGGGTAGACACCCACACGCCCGAGGGGGACGGCGCAAGGGTGCGAGCACCTCGTCCGGCGCTTTCAACAACACGGGGGGGAAAGTCTTCAACGGCGGCCTACGGGCGGGGGCTCGTGGCGCCGGGACTGTGTGTAACGACCGCCGGGCCGCCGGCATTCCGGGGGTGGCCCATCCATCGGCACCCCGGTGAGCGGGGGCTCCGTTCCAGCGGCCCCGGGTGAGGGGGTGCTGGTGCGGTCGTTCGCGGGGTCTGCAACGACCGGCTACCCGCGGGCATTCCAACCCGGGCCCGACCGCCATCCCAACCCCAGAGGGGCGGGGTGCCGGACCGGTGGTGCTGCGATCGTCAGGATATGTAACGACCCCCGGCCCGCCACGATTCCACCCCGTGGGTGCACCCGGTCACAGGCCAGAGTCACCCGATACCGGACATTCGACGCGGAGATTGCCGGCTGTCGCGGGCTCAGCTCGACCGGCTGGGGTTGATCGACTCGGTATCACCGATATCGGGCCATCCGGCCGCCCGGGACACCGCGACATCCCCGAAATCGCCGACGTCCTCGAAATCGCCGGCACCACCGACATCGCTGACATCGAGACGATCACCGCGAACGAGGATGAAGCGAACCCTTGGGCGAGGTGGTCAACGAGCGGTATACCTCAGAGGCATATTTATGCCTCACAGGTATATCGCTCACAACACCGACCGCCCCCGAGAAGGGCGCACCCGGCCGCGTCCACCCACAGGGACCAAACGGGAGCAGCGAGCGATCCGGGCTCCGCCGCACCCTGGCGCGGGAATCGGGGCGAACGGCGATCAATGGCGATCTGCCGGCCGAGCGGGATGCGCCCGTCGCCCTTTTTAGGCGCTGTTCGGCGTGGGGCGGGTGGTTGCCGTGGACTGGCTGGTCCGTCAACCCGACCGGCCGTCGTGGGCGTGCGGGCGGCGCTGCCCGAGCATCGCGGGTCAGGTGCCCAGACCTGATCGGAAGCCCTGCTCAGAGCGGGTAAATCGGTTGAGTGGACAGGGTCGTAACAGGCACGCTGAGTTCTCCGCCACCCACGTCCGGAGGACACCGATGCGCCTGCTCCGTGATCTGTGGGGCACCTCGCCACGTCGCCTGACGATCGTGGCCGTCCTGATCGTGCTCGGCGCCGCCGGTCAGGCCGGCGCGTCGGCGCTCGCCGGAGCGGTGCTGGTGCATCGCTCGGCCGGCTTCTTCACGGTACTGGCGGCGGCGCTGGTCGCCGTGGTGCTCACCGATCTGGCGGTCAGCCTGCTGATGGCCGGTCTGAGCGCCGACTGGTCCGCCGACGTGCGGCGGCGGCTCTGCCGGGTCGCGCTCGGGCAGGACCTGCCCACCCTGGAGACCACCCCGGTGGGCGAGCTGCTCGACCGCATCGACGGGGACGTCTACCAGGTGGCGTCGGCGGTCCGCAACCAGGGCACCCGGCTCGCCCAGGGACTCTGCGTCGGCCTGCTGTCGATGGTCGTCGCGCTGGCCGTGTGGTGGCCGGCAGGGATCGCGATGCTCCTGCTCACGGTGGCGCTCGCCGTCGGCCTGCGCCGGCCCACGGCGCGGATCGGTCCGGCCCGGATGGCGGAGGAGGAGGCCTGGTCGGACCTGGCCGCGGTGATGGAGGAGGCGGTGCACGGCCAGGACGACGTCCGCACCAGTCTGGCCCGGCCGTACGTGCTGCGGCTGTACGCCCGACGGGCCGCCGCCGTGCTGTCCCGGGGCCGCCTGGTCTGGGTGTTGTCCGCCCGGGTGGCCACGGCCGCCACCGCGACGATCCGGGGCGGCATCGGGGTGGTGGTGCTCGGCGGGGCCTGGGCGTTGGCCACCGACCGGATCGACGCCGCCCGCCTTACCGCGATCTGGCTGCTCGCCCTCGCCTTCGGAGCCACCGCGGAGCACGTCAGCCGCATGGTGCCGGAGCTCCAGGAGGCTCTCGGCGCGTGGGCGCGGGTGCAGCTGCTCCAGAAGGCCCGGCAGGAGCCCCTCGGCGGGGCCAGCCCGACCGACGGTGACCTGCGCATCCGCGACCTGACGTTCGGGTACCAGGTGAGCGGGCCGGAGAGTGGCCGGGGGACCGCGTTGCGCGGGGTCAGCCTCACCTTCGCGCGTGGCCGCTCGTACGCGCTGATCGGGCGGACCGGCTCGGGCAAGTCGACACTGGCGAAGGTGCTCACCAGGGCCGTCGACGTGCCGCCGGGAACGGTCTTCCTCGGCGGCACCGACCTGTGCGACCTCGACGTCGAGCAGCTGCGCCGCTGGGTGGCGCTGGTGCCGCAGCGCACCGAGATCCTGGCCGGCACGCTCGCCGAGAACGTCGCGCTCTTCGACCCGGACCTGCTCGACGCCGCGGCCCGAGCGCTGGACGAGCTGGGCCTCGCCGGCTGGATCGCCGAACTGCCGGACGGGCTGGCGACCCGGCTGGGGGAGGGCGGGCACGTGCTCTCCGCCGGTCAGGAGCAGCTGGTGGCGTTCGCCCGGATCCTGGTCCGCGACCCGCACGTGGTGATCCTCGACGAGGCCACCGCGCGGCTGGACCCGGTCACCGAGGCACGGGTGCAGCGGGCCACTGAACGGCTGCTGCGCGACCGGATCGGCATCGTCATCGCGCACCGGCTCTCCTCCGTGCGCCGCTGCGACGAGGTGGTGGTGCTGGCCGACGGCGCGGTGGTCGAGGCCGGCCCGCTGGAAACGTCGACGCGCTTCGCCGAGCTGCTCGCGACCAGCCACGCCGCCGCGTACGCCGCGGTGGTGCCGGCCGGTCGCACCGGCGCCGGCACCGACCTGCTGGTCGGCCCCGGCCCGGCCGGCGCCTGGCCGAGCGGCCCGACGATCGAACCGATCGAGCCGGCCACGCGGGTCGAGCCGGTCGAGCCGAAACGCGCCGACCCGCCGCCACTGCCGCCCGTCCCGCCGGCCCGGACCCTGCGGGAGATCGTCCGACTCTGCACCAACGACCCCCGGTACGGGCTGGCCGCGATCGGGCTGTTCCTCGGGCTCTCCCTGCTCGGGCTGGACGGCCCGGTGCTGCCCTGGCTCTGGGCCGACCTGGTCGACGGGACCGGCAACCCGTACCTGCCGGCACTGGGGATCGTGGCCGGGCTGCTGGTCACCCTGCCGCTGCCGTTCTACACCCACGTCTGGTTCCCGCAGTGGTGGGTACGGCAGATGTTGCGGATCGGCCTGCGCCTCGTGCACGGCCAGACCGGGCCGCGCCGGGTCAGCTCGCACACCCCGGCGGAGGTGGTGGCGCAGGGCGGTGACACCGAGCGGGTGGTCCAGCTCGCCGACAACGTGCTGGACCAGGCCGTCGCGCTGATCCTCGTGGTCGCCATGACGGCGGTGACCGGCAGCGTCGTACCGGCGCTGTTCTTCCTCGGCACGATGGTCGTCTCCGGGTTGGCCGCGACGCTGTTCGGGCCGAAGCTCGAGCGCGCGGCCCGGGCCACCGTGGCGGCGCGGGCCGCCTTCGCCACCGCGTTGGTCTCCGCGCTCTCCGCGGCGCGGACGGTGAAGCTCGCCGGTGCGACCGCGGCGGTGCTGCGCCACCTGGCCGATCTCGACGTGCTGCGCAGTGACCGGCAGCGGCGGGAGATCTCGGTGCAGGTGTGGTCGCGTTCCACGCCGTCGGTGGCCAGTGGCCTGCTGCCGATCGGCGCGTGGGCGCTCTACCTGACCGGTGGGCTCTCCGCCGGAGCGGTGCTGGTGGCCGTCTCCACCCTCGGCGCGGCCCGCTGGTTCGCCTGGACCACCGCGTCGTTGATCTCCCAGCTGCCCTCCGCGCGGGTCTGGACCCGGCGCACGGTGGCGATGACCGGGGTGGGCGCGTACTCAGCCGGGGTGTCCGCCGTCGACCTGGCCGCCGGAACGGCGCCCGCGCCGACGCCGCCGCCACGGCACCCGCTGCGCCGGCTGGAGCTGCGCGGTTTCGGGGTGGTGCACACCGACGGTACGGCCGCCGTGCGGGACGTCGACCTGACCGTGCAGCGCGGGCAGCTGGTTCTGGTCGTCGGGCCGGTCGGCTCGGGCAAGTCCTCGCTGCTGCGGGCGTTGGCCGGGATCGTGCACCACACCGGCGAGCTGTCCTGGAACGGCGACCCGGTCACCGAGCCGGAGCTGTTCCTGCGCCCCAACCAGGTCGGCTACGTCGGCCAGCTACCCCGGGTGCTCTCCGGCACGGTGGCCGACAACATCGCGCTCGGCCACCAGGTGGACGCGGCCGGGGCGGTCAGCACCGCCCAGCTCGACCACGACCTCGCCGCCGCGGGTGGCGGGCTGGGTCTGCTCATCGGGCACAAGGGCACCCGGCTCTCCGGTGGCCAGTTGCAGCGGCTGGCGCTGGCCCGAGCGCTGGCGCCGCGTACCGAGCTGCTGGTCGCCGACGACGTGTCGTCGGCACTGGACGTCACCACCGAGCTGGCGCTGTGGCAGGCGCTGCGCGCGCACGGGGTGACCGTGGTCGGCTCGACCGCCAAGCGCGCCGCGCTGGTCCGCGCCGACCACGTGGTGGTGCTGCTCGGCGGCACGGTGGCCGCCCAGGGTTCCTGGCGGGACCTGGAGGGCGACTGGTCGCACCTGGCCGGCTGACGGCGGGCGGCTGCCCGGCACGGCAGCCGCCCGGCCGGCGGGGGATCAGGCGGCGCGGGCGTACTGGGCGGGCCCGGTGTACGCCACGCCGAGCTTCGCGGCGGCCCGGCGCGGCCAGTACGGGTCGCGCAGCAACTCCCGGCCGAGCAGCACCAGGTCGGCCTCGCCGCCGGCGACGATCTGCTCGGCGTGCTCCGGCTCGACGATCAGACCGACCGCGCCGGTCGGCACGCCGGCCTCGCGGCGGATCCGGGCGGCCAGCGGCACCTGGTAGCCGGGACCGAGGGGGATGCGCTGGTCCACGCTCACACCGGCGGAGGAGGTGTCGACCAGGTCCACGCCGACACCTGCCAGCTCGCCGGCGAGCACCACGCTGTCCTCGATCGTCCAGCCACCCTCGACCCAGTCGGTGGCGGAGATCCGGGTGAGGACCGGGACGTTCTCGCCGACCGCGGCGCGCGCCGCGCGGGCCACCTCCAGGGTGAGCCGCATCCGGGCGGCCCGGCCACCGCCGTAGGAGTCGGTGCGGTGGTTGGTCAGCGGCGAGAGGAACTCGTGCAGCAGGTAGCCGTGCGCGGCGTGGATCTCCACGGCCGCGAAGCCGGCTGCCAGGGCGCGTTCGGCGGCGGTGGCGAACGCCTCGACCACGCCCGCGATCCCGGCCACGTCGAGGGCGGTCGGCACCCGGTAGTCGGCGACGAACGGCTCGGACCCGGGGCCGACCGGCGTCCAGCCGCCCTCGGTGTCCGGCACGCCGCCGCGGCTCGGGGCCCACGGCCGGTGCGTGGAGGCTTTGAAGCCGGCGTGCGCGAGCTGGACCGCGGGCACCGCGCCGTGATCGGTGACGAACGCGGTCACCGGCCGCCAGGCGTCCACGTGCGCGCCGGACCACAGCCCGGTGTCCTGCGGGCTGATCCGGCCCTCCGGCAGTACGGCGGTCGCCTCGGTCAGCACGAGCCCGACCCCGCCGACCGCCCGGCTGCCGAGGTGGATGAGGTGCCAGTCGGTGGGCAGACCGTCCGGGCCGGCGGTGTACTGGCACATCGGCGCCATGGCGATCCGGTTGGGCAGGGTTACCGCGCGCAGGGCCAGTGGGGTGAACAGGGAGCTCATCTCGTCATCCTCTCGGAAACGACGACGGGCCCCCGGGGAGGGGCCCGTCGTCGTCGATGCGAACCGGTCAGGCGGGGACGGGGGTGAGCTCGTCCCGCCGGTCGGGCCGGCTGTCCGCGACCGGCTCCGGATCGGTCAGGTCCCGCCGACCGGCGGATTCGTACGCGGCCCGGTCGAGGGTGCCCTCGCGGGCGGCGACCACGGTCGGCACCAGCGCCTGCCCGGCCACGTTGGTGGCGGTGCGGACCATGTCCAGGATCGGGTCGATGGCCAGCAGCAGGCCGGCGCCGGCCAACGGCAGGCCCAGCGTGCTCAGGGTGAGGGTGAGCATCACGATCGCGCCGGTCAGGCCGGCGGTGGCCGCCGAGCCGACCACCGAGACGAAGGCGATCAGCAGGTAGTCGGTGATGCCGAGGTGCACGCCGAACACCTGCGCCACGAAGATCGCGGCCAGTGCCGGGTAGATCGCGGCGCAGCCGTCCATCTTCGTGGTGGCGCCGAAGGGCACCGCGAACGAGGCGTACTCGCGGGGCACGCCGAGCCGTTCGACGGAGCGCTGGGTCACCGGCATGGTGCCCACCGAGGAGCGGGACACGAAGGCCAGCTCGATCGCCGGCCACGCGCCGGCGAAGAAGCGCAGCGGGTTGAGCCGGCCGGCGAAGATCAGCACCAGTGGGTAGACCACGAACAGCACGATGGCGCAGCCGACGTAGACGGCGGTGGTGAACTTCGCGAGGGGGGCCAGCAGGTCCCAGCCGTACGAGGCGACGGCGTTGCCGATCAGGCCGAGGGTGCCGATCGGGGCGAGCCGGATGACCCACCAGAGCGCCTTCTGGACGATCTCCAGCAGCGAGCGGTTCAGCGCCACGAACGGCTCGGCGGCGTCGCCCACCAGCAGCGCCGCGGCCCCGACCACGAGGGCGAGGAAGACGATCTGGAGCACGTTGCCCTCGACGAACGCCCCGACCGGGTTGGTGGGCACGATGCCGGTGAGGAAGTCCGTCCACGAGCCGGTGTTCTTCGGCGGCGCCGCGCCGCCCAGGTCGAGGGTGACGCCCCTGCCCGGGTTGGTCACCAGGCCGAGGCCGATGCCGATGGCGACCGAGATCAGTGCGGTGATGCCGAACCACATCAGGGTCTTCAGCGCGAGCCGGGCGGCGTTGGCGACGCCGCGCAGGCTGACCACGCTGACCACGATGGCGGTGAAGACCAGGGGCGGCACGGCCAGCTTGAGCAGCTGGATGAAGAGGCTGCCGACGGTGTGCAGGGTGCTGGTCAGCCAGCTCAGGTCGTTGGTGCGGGCCAGGAAGCCGAGCGCCACGCCGAGCACGAGGCCGAGCAGGATCTGCACGGAGAAGGGAATTTTGCGCAGGCCGAAGGGCATGAGGATTGATCCAATTGTCTGGGCTGAACGGGGTAGGCGTGGGAGCGCAGCTACGCCGGACAGCTGCCGCTGGCCTGCAGTCGAAGATCGACGTACAGGCGAACGGTGAGGTCCCAGAGATTGGTCATCGCCAGCCGACGATACGCCGGTGAGTGGCCATCGCAAGGCGCGAATCGGGGTGACGCTCCTTACACGCCCTACCGGCGGGTCAGGGCGAGGGTGGTGGCGGTGGCGAGGCCCCACAGGATCGCCAGCGCGAGGATCAGCCGCTCCAGCACGCCCACCACGGTGCCCCGACCGATGACGAGCAGGCCCAGCCCCACCGTGGCGCACAGCGGGAGGCTCAGCGCGGCGGCCGTGCCGGACAGTCGGCGTACCGCCCGGTCGACCGGGCCGGCCACGGCGAGCGCGATCATGGCGAACACCACCGACGCGGTCGCCGCGATGCTCGCGCCGCCGTGCGCCAGGTCCGCCACCGTGGCGCGCTCGAACGGCGGCAGCGGGCAGCCGGCCGAGCAGGTGACCGCCCCGGACAGCGCGGTGCACACGGCACCGGCGGCGAGCAGCGCCGGCGCCGCCCGCACCCCGGGGGGCAGGGCCGCGGCGAGCAGCAGCAGCGAGCCGGCCAGTGCGAGGATCCCGATCCGGTACGTCGCCGCGTGGCCGCCGCCGGCGATGCCCGCCTCGCTGACGTACCCGGTGAACCCCGGCCCGGGACCGGCGACCACCGCGACCGTCACCGCGACCGCACCGATCAGCCCGCAGCCGGCGGCGGCCCACCCGGCGACGCGGCGCGCGACGTCCGCCCGGGCCGCCGGCGCGGTCGAGGTGCCGCGCCGACCCGGCTCAGCCACGCCCGTGCGGCGTGGTCCAGCCGGACTCGTCGGGCCCGAGCGGCACGATGCCGCTCGGATTGATCTGCCGGTGGGTGCCGTAGTAGTGCCGCTTGATGTGGTCGAAGTCCACCGTCTCGCCGAAGCCCGGGGTCTGGAACAGGTCCCGGGCGTACGCCCAGAGCACCGGCATCTCGGTCAGCTTGTGCCGGTTGCACTTGAAGTGCCCGTGGTACGCGGCGTCGAAGCGGACCAGCGTGGTGAACAGCCGTACGTCGGCCTCGGTGATCGCGTCGCCCATCAGGTAGCGCTGCCCGGCCAGCCGCTCGGAGAGCGCGTCCAGCCGGGCGAAGAGTGCCCGGAACGCCTCGTCGTACGCCTCCTGCGAGGTGGCGAAGCCGCACCGGTAGACGCCGTTGTTGACGTCGGTGTGGATCTCGGCCATCAGCGCGTCCATCTCGGGGCGCAGCTCGACCGGGTACAGATCCGGCGCGCCGGGGGCGTGCAGCCGCCGCCACTCGGTGGAGAGGTCGAGGGTGAGCTGCGGGTAGTCGTTGGTGACCACCCGACCGGTCAGCGTGTCGACCAGCGCCGGCACGGTCACCCGGCCGGTGTAGTCGGGGTCGGTGGCCAGGTACGCCCCGGAGAGGAAGCCGACGCCGAGGACCGGGTCGAAGCCGTCCGGGTCGAGGGCGAACGCCCAGCCCCGCTCGTCCCGGATCGGGTCGACGGTGCCCAGCGAGATCGCGTCGTCCAGCCCGAGCAGGCCGCGCACGATCCGGGCCCGGTGCGCCCACGGGCAGGCGCGGCACCAGATCAGCCGGTAGCGGCCGGCCTCCAGCGGCCAGCGGTCCTGCTCGTCCGGGCCGCCGCCGGGCGGGGAGGTCGAGTCCGGGGTGACCCGGCCGGTGAACCGGTTGGGCTGGCGGACGAACGCGCCGCCGCCGCTGGTCTCTGCGCTGAACTGGGCCCGAGCCATGCCGTCAACCTATCGGCTGGGGGGCGCGGATATCCTGGCGGCTGGCAGCCCGCACGACCCCGGTGGGCGCCCCCACCCCCGCCGTCTCCACCCCGAAGGACTCGCGATGACCGTGGCATACCTGGTGGCCGGTGTCCGCACCCCGATCGGCCGGTACGCCGGCGCGCTGGCCGGTGTGCGTCCCGACGACCTGGCCGCGCACGTGATCCGTGAGCTGGTCGCCCGGCACCCTTCGGTGGACTGGGCCCGGGTGGACGACGTCGTGCTCGGCTGCGCCAACCAGGCCGGCGAGGACAACCGCAACGTGGCCCGGATGGCGGCGCTGCTGGCCGGCCTGCCCGAAGAGGTGCCGGGCAGTACGGTCAACCGGCTCTGCGGCTCCGGGCTGGACGCCCTCGCCACCGCCGCCCGTTCCATCGTGGCCGGGGACGCGGAGCTGGTGGTCGCCGGCGGGGTCGAGAGCATGAGCCGGGCGCCGTTCGTCATGCCGAAGGCGACGTCGGCGTACTCCCGCTCGGCCGAGGTGTACGACACCACCCTGGGCTGGCGGCTGGTCAACCCGCTGATGCGGGACGGCTGGGGCGTCGACTCGATGCCGGAGACGGCGGAGAACGTGGCCGCCGAGTACGGCGTCAGCCGGGCCGAACAGGACGCGTTCGCGTACCGCTCGCAGCAGCGCGCGGCCAAGGCGCAGGCCGACGGCCGGTTCGCCGAGGAGATCGTGCCGGTCTCGGTGCCGGCCGGCCGCCGGGAGACCCGGCTGGTCGAGGTCGACGAGCACCCCCGGGAGACCTCGCTGGAGAAGCTTGCCGCGCTGCCCACCCCGTTCCGGGAGGGCGGCACGGTGACCGCCGGCAACTCGTCCGGCGTCAACGACGGTGCGGTCGCGCTGCTGGTGGCCAGTGAGGCCGCGGTGGCCCGGTACGGACTCACCCCACTGGCCCGCATCGGCGGCGCGGCGGCGGCCGGCGTGCCACCCCGGATCATGGGGATCGGCCCGGTGCCGGCCACCCGCAAGCTGCTCGACCGTGCCGGCGTCGAGTTGAGCGCGGTGGACGTGGTGGAGCTGAACGAGGCGTTCGCCGCGCAGTCCGTGGCGGTGCTGCGCGAGCTGGGGCTGCCCGTGGACGCCGAGCACGTCAATCCGAATGGCGGCGCCATCGCGTTGGGTCACCCGTTGGGCGCGAGCGGCGCTCGGCTGGCGTTGACCGCCGCCCTGGAGCTGCGCCGTCGCGGCGGCCGCCGCGCCCTGGCCACCATGTGCATCGGCGTCGGGCAGGGCATCTCGCTGCTGCTCGAGTCGGCCGACTGAGCACGGAAAGAGCGCGAAGGGATCTCCCGGACGCGGGAGTCGGCGGCCTAGAGTGGTCCACACCACACGACCCGCGGGTCGACCGGTGGTCGCGCGTGCCAGCCGACGCCGGTGCCGTCCCGCGCCGCGGCGATGAACTGGGGAGCACGCTGATGCCGGACGGGATTCCGACCGAGATCGATCTGACCAGGCCGAGCGCGGCCCGGGTGTACGACTACTTCCTGGGCGGGGCGCACAACTTCGAGATCGACCGTCGGCTGGCCGAGCAGATCGCCAGCATGACGCCGAATCTCGCCGCCACCATGCGTTCGGGTCGGGAGTTCCTGCGCCGGGCCGTCCGGGCTCTGCTCGACGCCGGCATCGACCAGTTCCTCGACATCGGCTCCGGAATTCCCACCGTGGGCAACGTGCACGAGGTGGCCCAGGGGGCGAACCCCAAGGCCCGGGTGGTCTACGTCGACATCGACCCGGTGGCCGTCGCGCACAGCCGGGAACTGCTCGCCGGCAACGACCTGACCGGGGTGATCCACGCCGATCTGCGCGACCCGGAGCGGATCCTCGCCGAGACCCGCCAGCTGGGGCTGATCGACTTCAGCCGGCCGATGGGCATCCTGCTGGCCGGGGTCGTGCACTTCGTCCCGGACGCCGACCGGCCCGAGGCCATTCTGGCCACCCTGCGGGCGGCCGCCGCACCCGGCAGCTTCCTGGTCATCTCGCACTCCACCTTCGAGGATCAGCCGCAGGAGATGCTGGACGCCCAGCGGCTCTCCGCGCGGACGGACACCGAGATCACGCTGCGTTCCCGCGCTCAGGTCACCGGCTTCTTCGGCGACTGGACCGTCCTCGACCCGGGCGTCGTGCACATGCCGCTCTGGCGTCCCGACTCGCCCTCCGATGTGGACGAGCACCCGGAGCGGTTCGGCGCCTTCGGGGGCGTCGCCCGGTACGACCAGCCCGCCGGCTGATCCCGTGGCCGCCGTCCCGGACCCGACCGGGGTCGACGCCGGCCGGGGCGACGCCCAGGGCTACGCCGCCAACTGGGCCCGCGCGGTACGCCGTCTCGGTTTCGTGCCGCTCAGCGCGGCCGAGACCGAGCGGCTGCTGCTGGTGCACACCGTCCGGCTGGCTCAGGCGGTACGGGCCGAGCCGTTCTCGGCCCGCCCCGCCGAGGAGGTGGGGCGGGCGCTGGTGGAGGCGCACCTCACCGAGCCCCGGGCGCTCGAGTGGTCACTGCGCGCCCTCGGTCAGGACTTCCCCCGCCAGGTGCTGGGCGCGGACGACCAGCCGGCGGACCTGACCGAGCGGATCGCGGCGGTGCAGGGCGGCCTGGCCGCCGGGTTCGCCCGTGCGCTGCGCGACCGCACCTTCATCCAGCAGGAGCGGATCGCCCGGTCGGCCTGGCAGGCGCGGGACGAGGTCGAGCAGGCCCTGCGCGACAGCGAGGCACGCTTTCGGGCGGTCTTCACCGGCGCCGCGATCGGGATCGGCATCGCCAGGGTGGACGGCCAGATCATCGACGTCAACCAGGCGTTCGCCGACATGCTCGGCTACTCGATCAGCGAGCTGTGTGCGACCAACGTGTCCGCCCTGTTCCACGCCGACGACGCCGCCGGGATGTGGGAGCTGTACCAGGAGATGATCGAGGGCAAGCAGGACTCGGCCCGGTTGGAGAAGCGCTACCACCGCAAGGACGGCAGCGTGGTCTGGACCGATCTGGCCGTCTCGCTGATCCGGCACGACGACGGCCGGCCCCGGTTCACCGTCGCGATGATCGAGGACATCACCGAGCGGTACGAACTCCAGCGGCGGCTTCGCTTCCAGGCGCTGCACGACCCGCTGACCGGGCTACCCAACCGGACGCTGTTCTTCGAGACGCTGGGCCGGGTCCTCGACACCGCCGGAACCGGGCGGCGGGTCGGGGTGTGCTTCCTCGACCTGGACGGCTTCAAGGCGATCAACGACAGCCTGGGTCACGACCTCGGTGACCGGCTGTTGGTGATGATCGCCCGGCGGCTGGCCGCGTGCGTGGCGGACCACGGCCACCTGGTCGCCCGGATGGGTGGCGACGAGTTCGTCATCCTGGTCGACGGCGGGAACGACCTCGACGACGCGGTGGCCGTGGCGGAGGCCGCGTTGGCCGCCGTCGCAGCCCCGGTGCACGTCGGTGACCAGCAACTGGCCGTCTCGGCCAGCGTGGGCATCGTGGAGTGCCCCGCCGCCGAGACCACCGCCTCGGAGCTGATGAAGGCCGCGGACACCACGCTCTACTGGGCCAAGGCCGCCGGCCGGGGCCGGTGGGCGGTCTACGACCCGGAGCGCAGCGCCCGGGACATCGCCCGGTCGGCGCTGGTCGCCGGGCTGCCGGCGGCGCTGGACCGGGGCGAGTTCGTGCTGCACTACCAGCCGATCGTGTCGCTGCTGGAGGGCACCATGCTCGCGGTGGAGGCGCTGGTCCGGTGGGAGCACCCGGAGCTGGGCCTGATCGGGCCGGACCGGTTCATCGCCCTGGCCGAGGAGACCGGCCTGATCGTCCGGCTCGGCGAGTGGGTGCTGCGGCGGGCCTGCCGCGACGCCGAGCGGTGGTGGCGGGAGTTCCCCGACGCCCGGTTGGTGGTCAGCGTGAACCTGGCCGCCCGGCAGGCCGACGACCCGGCGATCGTGGAGACGGTGGCCGACGCGTTGGCCACCAGCGGGCTGCCGGCGGAGCTGCTGCAGCTGGAGCTGACCGAGAGCGCCGTGATGGGTAGCGCGGGCGAGCCGCTGCGCAGCCTGCACCGGCTCGCCGGGCTGGGCGTCCGGCTGGCGGTGGACGACTTCGGCACCGGGTATTCCAATTTGGCGTACCTGCGGCGGCTGCCGATCCACTGCCTGAAGCTGGCCGGCCCGTTCGTCGAGGGCATCCGCGCCGACGGAACGGACGCCGTGGCCGACCACCGCGACGAGCGGATCGTCGACGCGCTGGTCCGGCTGGCGCACGCGCTGGAGCTGTGGGTCACCGCCGAGGCGGTGGAGACCGGTGTGCAGGCCGAGCGGCTGCGGGCGCTGCGCTGCGACACCGGGCAGGGCCGGTACTTCGGGGCTCCGGCGCCAGCCGAGGCGATCACTCTCCGGCTGCGCGGCGGGGCGGTGGGGTGAGCGGGGGATCCGTCCGGACCGGCCGGTTCCGGGTGTGGCGACGGAGGGCGACGGCGTGAGCCTGAACGACTCGCAGACGGTGGTGACGGTGGTGGCCGCGCTGGCCATCCTGGCCGGGCTGGCGGGCGTGGTGGTGCCCGGCCTGCCGGCGCTGCCGCTGTGCTGGGGCGGGGTGCTGGTCTGGGCGATCTTCGGCGGCGCGGGCCCGGGTGGTTGGGCGGTGTTCGCCGCCGCGACGCTGGTTGCCGCCGGGGGCACCGTGATCAAGTACGCGTGGCCTGGTCGCAACCTGAAGCGCACCGGCGTGCCGACCTCCACGCTGCTCGCCGGCGCGGTGCTGGGCATCGTCGGCTTCTTCGTGGTGCCGGTGGTGGGGCTGGTGCTGGGCTTCGTCGCTGGGGTGTGGGCGGCGGAACGGCTGAGGCTGGGCAGCAACCAGTTGGCCTGGCCGTCCACGGTGCAGGCGCTCAAGGCCGCCGGCCTGTCCATGCTGGTGGAGTTCACCGCCGGTCTGCTGATCGCCGCCACCTGGCTGATCGGACTCCTCCTGACCTGACCGACGCCCGGGGGCGCGGGGCACTGTCGGGTACGGCGGAACGCCGCACGTGAGAGAGAGTGTGCCCCGCGCCGCCGCGGTCCGGGCGGTCCGAGTGCCCGGGGAGGGTGGGTCAGTGGGCCCGATCGGGCCTGGTCACGGGGTCAAGGATGGCGTCCGGGGTGGGGTCACGGCAACGCAATTAGCCCGACGGCGGTGAGATTCCCACGGTCATCGTATTGACCACCTTGATCAGCGGGACGACACTTTGCGCACTCGTACGCGGAATCACCTCAGGGAGGTGTGCAGTGGCCACGACGCCTGTGCCGACCGCCGAGCATCCGATGGACGACGACGCCCGACGGCTCGCCGAACTCGGCTACAAACAGGAGCTGCGCCGCAAGTGGAGCGGCTTCTCCAACTTCGCCATCTCGTTCTCCATCATCTCGATCCTGGCCGGCTGTTTCACCACCTTCGGCCAGGCCTGGAACAACGGCGGGCCGGTCGCCATCTCCTGGGGCTGGCCGCTGATCTCGCTGTTCATCCTGATCATCGGCTTCTGCATGGCGGAGCTGGTGTCGGCGTACCCGACCGCCGGCGGGATCTACTGGTGGGCCGCGACGATGGGCCGCCCGGTGCACGGCTGGTTCACCGGCTGGTTGAACCTGATCGGCCTGGTCGCGGTCACCGCCTCGGTCGACTACGGCTGCGCGACCTTCCTCAACCTGACCCTGTCGGCGCTCTTCGACGGCTGGGCCGGCACGCTGCGCCAGGCGTTCGTCCTCTTCGTGATCATCCTGGTGCTGCACGGGCTGATCAACATCTTCGGGCACCGGATCATCGACGTGCTGCAGAACGTCTCCGTCTGGTGGCACGTGGCAGGGGCGGCAGCCGTGGTGGCCATCCTGGTCCTCGTTCCGGACAACCACCAGAGCTTCCAGTTCGTGTTCACCGAGCGGTTCAACAACTCCGGCTTCGGTGACGGGGACACCGGCGGGCTGACCTTCTGGTTCTACGTGCTGCCGCTGGGCTTCCTGCTCACCCAGTACACGATCACCGGCTTCGACGCCTGCGCGCACGTGTCCGAGGAGACCCGGGGCGCCTCGCAGGCCGCCGCCCGCGGGCTCTGGCAGTCCATCTTCTACTCGGCGGTCGGCGGCTGGATCCTGCTGCTGGCGTTCCTCTTCGCGGCCACCGACGTCGAGGCGGTCAACGCAGCCGGCGGCTTCTCCGGCGCCATCTTCGAGTCCGCGCTCACCCCGGTCTTCTTCAAGATCGTCATCATCATCTCCACCATCGGGCAGTTCTTCTGCGGGATGAGCTGCGTGACCTCGATGAGCCGGATGGCGTACGCGTTCAGCCGCGACCGCGCCGTGCCGGGCTGGCGGCTCTGGTCCCGGGTGGACCGCAACGGCACCCCGGTCAACGCGATCATCGGTGCCACCCTGGCCGGCCTGGTGCTCACCCTGCCGGCGCTCTACGAGAGCTCCGCCGGCATCCCGATCGCCTTCTACGCCGTGGTCTCCGTCGCGGTGCTCGGGCTCTACCTGTCCTTCCTCATCCCGATCGCGCTGCGCCTGCGGATGGGCGACCGGTTCGTCCCCGGCCCGTGGACGCTCGGACGGAAGTACAAGCTGCTCGGCTGGATCGCGGTGATCGAGATCGCGGTCATCGCCGTCTACTTCGTGCTGCCGATCGTGCCCACCGGGGTGCCCGGCAACGACGGGTTCACCTGGTCGGCGGTGAACTACGCGCCGCTGGCCGTGGGCGGGGTGCTGCTGGTGGTCGCCGTCTGGTGGTACGTCTCGGCCCGGAAATGGTTCGCGGGCCCGGTTCGTACCGTCGAGGAGCCTGCTCCGGCGGCCGACCCGGCGCCGGTCGACGGCCCGGCCTGACCCGCGCCCGGCGGGACGGGCGCCACTGCCGTCCCGCCGGGTTTGCCACCCTCGCCGCCGGGGGCATTGACGGTGATCCGGTTTGCCAGTAGACCTTGGTGATGGAGGCCCGTGAATGAGGAGAGCTCCGCTCACGCTGGAACAACTGCGGGTCGCTGTCGCCGAGGGTGAGATCGACACCGTCGTGCTGGCCCTGGTCGACATGCAGGGTCGCCTGCAGGGAAAACGGTTCCACGCGCCCTTCTTCCTCGATCAGGTCGTCGAGCACGGCAGCGAGGGGTGCAACTACCTGCTCGCCGTCGACGTGGACATGAACACCGTCGACGGGTACGCGATGTCGAGCTGGGAACGCGGCTACGGCGACTTCGCGATGGTGCCGGATCTCGGCACGTTGCGCCGGATGCCGTGGCAGCCGGGCTCCGCGCTGCTGCTGGCCGACCTGACCTGGCTGGATGGCTCCGGTGACGTGGTCGCCTCGCCCCGGCAGATCCTGCGCCGGCAGCTGGGCCGGCTGGCCGAGCACGGGCTGACCGCGTACGCCGGCACCGAGCTGGAGTTCGTGCTGTACCGCGACTCGTACGAGGACGCCTGGCGGCGCGGCTACCGTGACCTCACCCCGGCCAACCAGTACAACGTGGACTACTCGCTGCTCGGCACCGCCCGGGTGGAGCCGCTGCTGCGCCGGATCCGCAGCGAGATGGCCGGCGCCGGGCTGACCCCGGAGAGCGCCAAGGGTGAGTGCAACCTCGGCCAGCACGAGATCGCCTTCCGGTACGACGAGGCGGTCGCCTGCGCCGACCACCACGTGATCTACAAGAACGGGGCCAAGGAGATCGCCGCCCAGGAGGGCATGGCGATCACCTTCATGGCCAAGCCGAACGCACGGGAGGGCAACTCCTGCCACATCCACTTCTCGCTGCGCGACACCACCGGCGCCTCGGCGATGCTCGGCGACGGGCCCGCGCACCTGTCGGAGACCGGGCAGCGGGTGCTCGCCGGGCTGCTGGCCACGATGCGGGAGTTCAGCCTGCTCTTCGCCCCGAACATCAACTCCTACAAGCGCTACCAGCCGGGGTCGTTCGCCCCGACGGCGCTGCGCTGGGGGGTGGACAACCGCACCTGTGCGCTGCGGGTGGTCGGGCACGGGCAGGGCATGCGGGTGGAGAACCGGGTGCCGGGCGCCGACGTCAACCCGTACCTGGCGATCGCCGGGCTGGTCGCCGGCGCGCTGCACGGCATCGAACGGGAGCTGGAGCTGGGCCCGGAGTGCACCGGCAACGCGTACGACGACCCGGAGGCCGAGCGCGTGCCCGGCACCCTGCGCGACGCCCTGACCCTCTGGGAGCAGTCGACGGCCGCCCAGGACGCCTTCGGTCCCGAGGTGGTCGCCCACTACGCCAATCAGGCCCGGGTGGAGCTGGCAGCCTTCGACGCGGCGGTAACCGACTGGGAGCTGACCCGTGGCTTCGAACGCCTCTGACGACGCAGGAATGGGGGTGCCGGCGTGACGCAGGTGGTGGATCCGGCGTCCGGGGAGAGTTTCCGGGACGTACCCGGGGCTTCGGTTGGGGAGGTCGACGCCGCGATCTCTCGGGCGGACCGGGCGTTCGACGGGTGGCGGGGGGTGGCGCCGGGGGACCGGGCCCGGATGTTGCGGCGGTTCGCCGCTGTTGTCGACGCGCATCTGGACGAGCTGGCCACGCTGGAGGTTCGCAACTCCGGGCACACCATCGGCAACGCCCGCTGGGAGGCCGGCAACGTCCGCGACGTGCTGGACTACTACGCGGGCGCGCCGGAGCGGCTGACCGGGCGGCAGATCCCGGTGCCCGGCGGGCTGGACGTCACCTTCCACGAGCCGCTCGGCGTGGTCGGCGTGATCGTGCCGTGGAACTTCCCGATGCCGATCGCCGCCTGGGGGTTCGTCCCGGCCCTCGCCGCCGGCAACACCGTGGTGCTCAAGCCCGCCGAACTGACCCCGCTCACCGCGCTGCGCCTGGCCGAGCTGGCCCGCGAGGCCGGCCTGCCCGACGACGTGTTCACGGTTGTCCCCGGCGAGGGCGCCGTGGTGGGGGAGCGGTTCGTCAGCCACCCGGCGGTCCGCAAGATCTGCTTCACCGGCTCCACCGAGGTCGGCACGCGGATCATGGCCGGCTGTGCCACGCAGGTGAAGCGGCTGACCCTGGAGCTGGGCGGCAAGAGCGCCAACATCATCTTCGCCGACGCCGACCTGGAACGCGCCGCCGCGACCGCTCCTGGCGCGGTGTTCGACAACGCCGGCCAGGACTGCTGCGCCCGGTCCCGGATCCTGGTCCAGCGCCCGGTGTACGACCGCTTCCTGGAACTGCTCGAACCGGCGGTCCGCGCCGTGCGGGTCGAGGACCCGGCCCGGGACACCGCCGAGATGGGCCCGCTGATCTCCGCCGGCCAGCGCGACCGGGCCGCCGGCTACCTGGCCGGGTCCCGGGTGGCGTTCACCGGCTCCTGCCCCGACGGTCCCGGCTTCTGGCACGCCCCGACGGTGCTGCTGGCCGACTCGCCAGCCGACCGGCACTGGCGGGAGGAGATCTTCGGCCCGGTGGTCTCGGTGCTCCCGTTCGACGACGAGGCCGACGCGGTCCGGCTCGCCAACGACACCGAGTACGGCCTCTCCGGCTCGATCTGGACCCGGGACGTGGGCCGCGCGCTCCGGCTCGCCCGCGCCGTCGACGCGGGGAACCTCAGCGTCAACTCGCACTCCTCGGTGCGCTACTGGACCCCGTTCGGCGGGATGAAGCGCTCCGGCCTGGGCCGGGAGCTCGGTCCGGATGCGCTGCACGCCTTCACCGATGTCAAGAACGTGTTCATCGCGACAGAGGGGTGACGCCAGTGCAGGGTCGGTTGCAGGACCGGGTGGCCGTGATCACCGGTGCGGGCAGTGGGATCGGGTTGGCCACCGTCCGTCGGTTCGCCGCGGAGGGGGCCCGGGTGGTCTGCGTGGACATCGACGCGGCGGCCGGGAAGCGGGCCGCCGAGGAGTGTGGCGGCGAGTTCGTGGCCACCGACGTCGCCGACGAGTCAGCGGTGCGTGACCTCTTCGACGGGGTGGTCGACCGGCACGGGCGGGTCGACATCGCGTTCAACAACGCCGGCATCTCGCCGCCGGACGACGACTCCATCCTGACCACCGGCCTGGACGCCTGGGAACGGGTGCTGCGGGTCAACACCACGAGCGTCTACCTCTGCTGCAAGTACGCCATCGGGCACATGCGCCGCCAGGGCAGGGGCTCGATCATCAACACGGCCTCGTTCGTGGCGCTGATGGGCGCGGCGACGTCGCAGATCGCGTACACCGCGAGCAAGGGCGGGGTGCTGGCGATGACCCGGGAGCTGGGTGTGCAGTTCGCCCGCGAGGGCATCCGCGTCAACGCGCTGTGCCCCGGCCCGGTGGCCACCCCGCTGCTGCTGGAACTCTTCGCCGCCGACCCGGAGCGGGCCGCCCGCCGGCTGGTGCACGTGCCGATGGGCCGGTTCGGGCAACCGGAGGAGATCGCCGCCGCCGTGGCGTTCCTGGCCAGCGACGACGCCTCGTTCATGACCGCCGCGCAGTTCGTGGTGGACGGGGGCATCACCGGCGCGTATGTCACTCCACTATGACCAGGCCACTGATCGGGATCAGCGCGTACGTCGAGCCCGCCGACTGGGCCATATGGCGGGGCGTGCGCGCCGTGCTGGTGCCCGAGGCGTACGTGCGGGCGGTGACCGTCGCCGGCGGCCGGGCGGTGGTGCTGCCGCCGGACGACGGGGACGGCGACGTGCTGGCGGTCCTGGACGGATTGCTGCTGGCCGGTGGTGCCGATGTCGGCCCGGGGCGGTACGGCCAGCTGCCCGACCCCAGGACCGAGGACCGGCCGGACCGGGACGACGGCGAGCTGACCCTGCTGTCCGCGGCGCTCGCCGCGGAGCTGCCGGTGCTGGGCGTCTGCCGGGGGATGCAGCTGCTCGCCGTCGCGTACGGCGGCACCCTGCACCAGCACCTGCCGGACGTGGTCGGTCACCAGGCGCACCGCCCGGCGCCCGGCGTCTACGGTGAGCATCCGGTGCGGTTCGCGCCGGGCAGCCTGGCCGCGACGGTGTTGGCCGGGGTGGACCGGGTCAACTCGTACCACCACCAGGCGGTTGCCGACCCTGGGCGGCTCGCGGTCAGCGGCTGGGCGGCGGACGGTGTGATCGAGGCGGTCGAGGATCCGGGCCGGCCGTTCGTGCTCGGGGTGCAGTGGCATCCGGAGAACGAGCCGGATCCCCGTCCGATCACCGCGCTGGTCCGGGCCGCCCGCCAGCGACCGCCCGGCACCGCGCCCGACGACGCCGGGCGGTCGGTGCGACCCCGGGGTACGTGACGCACGTCGCACCCGCCGGCCGTGGTGGCCGGTGGGAGGATCAGCGCATGGGCAAGGTCTATCCGGAGATCGACGGTCGGCTGCGCGACTTCATCGCGGCCCAGCCGGTCTTCTTCGTGGCCACCGCGCCGTCGGGCGCCGACGGGCACGTCAACGTCTCGCCGAAGGGCATGCGGGGCACCTTCGTGATCCTCGGCCCACACCGGGTGTCCTACCTGGACTATCACGGCAGCGGCGCAGAGACCATCGCCCACCTGCGGGACAACGGCCGGATCACGCTGATGTTCTGCGCCTTCGACGGGCCACCGAAGATCGTCCGGTTGCACGGTCGGGGCAGCAGCGTCGCGGTGACCGAGGAGGCGTTCGCCGACCGGCTCGCCGAGTTCCCCGAGCCACCGGACGTGCACGCCGTGCGGGCCGTGATCACCGTCGAGGTGGACCGGGTCAGCGACTCCTGCGGGTACGCGGTGCCGCTCATGGACTACCGCGCCGAACGCGACCTGTTGCTCACCGCGCACTCGCGCCGTACCGCCGACGACCTGGTGGTCTACCGGGCCACCAGGAACGCGGCGAGCATCGACGGGCTGCCCGTCTTCTGAGCCGTCGAGGGCGCTCCACCAGGGGTTGCCCGGACGCCGCGTCCGCCCCGGTGTCGGATGGCCGACGGGCCCGGCGCACGTAACCAGCGTCCGAGGGGCGTCACGCGTTACGTTGCTGGTCCGCCGGGGTACAGGTCGGGACACGGCAGGCGGAGATCAACGGCTGGGGCACAGCCGGAGCGGGAGGCTGTATGAGCTCGGCCCAGGGGGGCGCGGACGCGGAGGGTTCCTCGGCGGTCGGCGCGGAGCTCCCCCCGATGCTGGCGGCCGCGTTCGCGGCCGGTGGCGAGTTGGGCGAACGGCTGCGTCACTTCGACTGGTCCTCGACACCGGTGGGCGCCCCGGCCTGCTGGCCGTCGGCGCTCTCCAACGCGGTCGGCATGATGCTCGCCTCCAGCGCGCAGATCGTCATGTTCTGGGGCGACAACCAGCTCGCCTTCTACAACGACGCCTACCGCCCGACCATCGGCGGCAAGCACCCCGGCGTGCTCGGTCAACCGGCAGCGCAGCACTGGGCGGAGACCTGGGAGGTGCTCGGCCCCCTGCTGGAGGGCGTACGGCGCACCGGGCGCTCGTACCGCGGCGAGGACCATCCCTTCCTGCTGGACCGGCACGGCTTTCTCGAACAGACCTACTTCGACGTCTCGTACGACCCGATCCGAGGGGCCGACGGCTCGGTCAGCGGCGTCTACTGCATCGTCAACGAGACCACCGGCCGTGTTCTCGGCGAGCGCCGGCTTCGGGCGCTGGCCGAGTTGGGCGCCGAGTTGGCCGAGGTGGGCAGCGCCGCCGAGCTCGGCCGGACCGCCGCCGAGGTGCTGGGTCGGCACCGGGCCGACGTACCGTTCGCGCTGATCAACCTGGCCGACGACACCGGCCGGTTCGTCCTGGCCGGCTCCGACGGCACCGGCCAGGCCGCCGTCGACGTCGACCCCGGGGTGCTCGCCCGGGTGACCGCCGACGGCGTGCCCGCCACGATCGACGTGGCCGGGCTGCTCGACGCGCCGCCGGCCGACGCGGCCGATGAGGCGCTCGTGCTGCCCGTCACGGCGACCCACGAGAGGGTCGGCGCGCTCGTCGTCGGCGTGGCCCGCCGGCTGCCGCTCAACGATGAGTACCGAAATTTCCTCGACCTGGTCGCCGCCCAGATCTCCCGGGCGGTGGGCAGGCAGCGGGCGTACGAGCAGGAGCAGGCCCGCGCCGCGGAGCTGGCCGCGCTGGACCGGGCGAAGACCAACTTCTTCGCCAACGTCAGCCATGAGTTCCGGACCCCACTGACCCTGGTGCTCGGCCCGCTGGAGGACCTGCTGGCCGACCGGGCGCTGCCTTCCGACTACACCGACCGGCTCACCATGATGCACCGCAACGCGCTGCGCCTGCTCAAGCTGGTCAACACCGTGCTGGACTTCTCCCGGCTGGAATCTGGTCGGCTGGCCGCCCGCTACCAGCCCACCGACCTGGCCGGCTACACGGCCCGGCTGGCCAGCACCTTCCGCTCGGCCACCGACCGGGCCGGGTTGGAGCTGGTGGTGGACTGCCCGCCGCTGCCCGCGCCGGTCATCGTCGACCGGGACATGTGGGAAAAGATCGTCCTCAACCTGGTGTCGAACGCGGTCAAGTTCACCTTCGGCGGCGAGATCCGGGTCCGGGTCCGGGCCGTGGACGGCGCCGCCCGGCTGGAGGTCAGCGACACCGGCGTGGGGATCGCGCCGGCCGAGCTGCCGCACGTCTTCGAACGGTTCCACCGGGTGCCAGGGGTGCGCGCCCGCACCCACGAGGGCACCGGGATCGGCCTGGCGCTGGTCCGGGAGCTGGTCGAGATGCACGGTGGCGAGGTCGGGCTGACCAGCCGGGTCGACGAGGGCAGCACGTTCACGGTGACGGTCCCGTTCGGGTCGGCGCACCTGCCCGGCGACCGGGTGGTGGCGTTCGCCCCCCTTCCGACGGGCGAGCCCGAGCAGGCCCGGCTCTACGTGGCGGAGACCGCGCTGTGGACCGGCACCGAGCCGACGCCCGGTTTCGGCGGCCAGCCCGCGGAGATCGCCCCGGCCGGCCGGATCCTGGTCGTCGACGACAACGTGGACCTGCGCGAGCACGTCACCCGGTTGCTCTCCCCGACCTGGGAGGTGGTCACCGCGAGCGATGGCCTGGCGGCCCTGCCGCTGGCCCGCGACGGTGGGTTCGACCTCGTGCTCGCCGACGTGATGATGCCCCGGCTGGACGGGTTCGGCCTGGTCGGCGCGCTGCGCGCGGACCCGCGTACCCGGCACGTGCCGATCGTGCTGCTCTCCGCCCGGGCGGGCTCCGCGGAGGCGGTGGCCGGCCTCTCCGCCGGCGCCGACGACTACCTCACCAAGCCGTTCTCCGGGCAGGAGCTGATCGCCCGCGTCCGGGCGAACGTCGAACTGGGCCAGCTGCGCGGGCAGATCATCCGCCGGCTCCGGGCGCTGGCCGACGCCGCCGTGGCGGTGAACACCGCCCGGTCCACCGCCGAGGTGCTCCAGGTCGCCGCCCGGCACGCGCTCACCCTCGCCGAGGCCGCCCGGGTGGTGGTCACCGCGAGCGGAGCCCGTTCCGAGGCGGACGCCGGGGGTGTCACCGCCACCGACCCGTCCTTCGTGAGCGAGCTGACCGGCACCACCGGCGAGCAGCTCGGCGAGTTGCGGGTCTGGCGGCCGCCCGGTGACGACGCCCGGGCCGACGAGGCCGCTCTCACCCAGCTGGCCCGGTTGGTCGGGGTGCGGCTGGAGAACGCCCAGCTGTACGAGGCCGATCACCGCATCGCCACCACGTTGCAGCACAGCCTGCTGCCCCGGTCGTTGCCACAGCTGCCCGGCGCGGTGGTGGCCAGCCGCTACCTGCCCGGCACCGCCGACGTCGAGGTCGGCGGCGACTGGTACGACGTGATTCCGCTGGAGAGCGACGAGCTGGTGCTGGTCATCGGCGACGTCGTCGGCAAGGGCGTCCAGGCCGCCGCGGCGATGGGGCAACTGCGCAACGCGCTGCGGGCGTACGTCCTGGAGGGCTTCGACCCGGGTGAGTCGCTGACCCGGCTCAACCGGCTGGTCGGCTCCACCGAGGGCCGCTCCTTCGCGACCGTGGTCTGCCTGCTGTTCAGCTCGCGGGCCGGCCGGCTGCGGTACGCCAGCGCCGGCCACCCGTCGCCACTGCTGATCCGGGGAGGCGACGCGGCGTTCCTGCACGACCGTGCGCTCGGCCCACCGGTCGGCGCCATCCCCGACACGACGTACCGGACGGTCGAGGGGGAGCTGCCCGTCGGCAGCCGGCTGCTGCTCTACACCGACGGGTTGATCGAGGACCGTCAGATCGGCATCGACGAGGCGCTGGCCCAACTGCGCGTCGACGCGGCCATCCCCGGCGAGCACGTGGACGACCTGATCGACGCGGTGGTCGAGCGGGTCGCCGGGCGGCCGCGCCGCGACGACGTGGCGGTGCTGGCCCTGGAGGCGGCCGAGCTGAACCGCTTCGTGCTGCGACTGCCGGCGGACCCGACCCGGCTGAGCGTGCTGCGCAAGCGCCTGGAGGATTTCCTGGTCGCGCACGGGGTCGGCGAGACGGACCTGTTCGACCTGACGGTGGCGGTCTCCGAGGCCGCCGCGAACGCCATCGAGCACCCGGTGCACCCCGCCGAGCCGATGATCACCGTGGAGGTGGCCATCGAGGACGGCACGGTGACCGCCACCGTGCGCGACAGCGGGCAGTGGCGGGAGTCGACCGGCTCCGGGTTCCGGGGGCGCGGGCTGACTCTGATCAAGGCGTTGGGTGACCTGTCGGTGCGGCGTACCGCCGAGGGCACCGAGGTGACGCTGCGCCGGCAGTTGCAGGCCTGACCACGCGCTCCGGTCGCCGCGTACCGCATGCGCTGCCCAGGGGTGCGGAGCGTGAGCCGCTCAGGCCGGGCTCAGCCAGCTCTGCTCGCCCAGGCCGGAGATGTCCAGCACCCGACGGACCTGCCGGGACGGCAGCACGGTGAGCGTGCCGGGAAACTGCTGGGCGAGCCGGACCAGGGCGTGGATGGCGGCCGAGTCGAAGAAGGTGACCGCGTTCAGGTCGAGGGTGATCCGCTCGGCGGGCTCGCGGAGCGCCGTCTGGAGCATCGTGTCGGCGGTCGCCATGTCGACCTCGCCGGCCACCACCACGTGGAGGTGGCCACCGTCGATCTCCGCGCTGGCAGAGAAGACGGGTGGTGCTCCCCCTTGATCCACGCAGACACCATGGCACAGCCGACCTGACTGGGCAACAACCGGTCCGGAGCGGCCGTGGCACGGGTCACCGGCGGCTCCGGCGATAGGCTTGCGGCATGACCGTCCGTCCGCCGCTGACCCCAGGCACGCTCTCCCCGATGCGACCGGTGCCCGCCCACATTCCCCGACCGGAGTACGTGGGCAAGAAGCGCCCCCAGGAGTGGCGTGGCTCGCACGTGCAGACGCCGGAGACCATCGAGAAGATGCGGATCGCCAGCCGGCTGGCCGCCCAGGCGACCCAGCTCGCCGGTGAGCACTGCAAGCCGGGCGTGACCACCGACGAGATCGACCGCGTGGTGCACGAGTTCCTCTGCGACCATGACGCGTACCCGTCGACGCTCGGCTACAGGGGCTTCCCCAAGTCCTGCTGCACCAGCCTCAACGAGGTCATCTGCCACGGCATCCCGGACTCCACCGTCCTCAAGGACGGCGACATCATCAACGTCGACGTGACCGCGTACATCAACGGGGTGCACGGCGACACCGACGCCACCTTCTGCGTCGGCGAGGTCAGCGAGGAGGCCCGGCTGCTGGTCGAGCGGACCCACGAGGCGATGATGCGCGGCATCCGCGCGGTCGCCCCGGGCCGGCAGATCAACGTGGTGGGCCGGGTCATCGAGTCGTACGCCAAGCGGTTCGGCTACGGCGTGGTCCGTGACTTCACCGGCCACGGCATCGGCGAATCCTTCCACAGCGGGCTCTACGTGCCGCACTACGACAGCCCACGGCCCACCGACATCATGGAGCCGGGGATGACGTTCACCATCGAGCCGATGATCACGCTGGGCACCTACCAGTACGACATGTGGGACGACGGGTGGACCGTGGTCACCAAGGACCGGAAGTGGACGGCGCAGTTCGAGCACACCATCGTGGTGACCGACAACGGCCACGAGATCCTGACCCTGCCGTGACCGACACCCCAGCGGCGTTGCGCGAAGCGCACCACGCGGACGTCTCCGGCGGCTGGCTGCGCCCAGCCGTCTTCGGCGCGATGGACGGGCTGGTCACCAACATCGCCCTGATCGCCGGAGTCGGCGGCGGCGGGGTCTCGCCGCGCAGCATCGTGCTGACCGGCTCCGCCGGCCTGGTGGCCGGCGCGATCTCGATGGGGCTCGGCGAGTACACCAGCGTGCGCTCGGCCAACGAGCAGGTCGCCGCCGAGGTGGCCAAGGAGCGGCGGGAGCTGGAGCGGCACCCCGAGGCGGAGGCCCGCGAGCTGGCCGACGCGTGGGTGGCCCGCGGCCTGCCGCGGGACCTGGCCACCCAGGTCGCCGAAGCGGTGCGGCGCGATCCCGAGGAGGCGCTGCGGGTGCACGTCCGCGAGGAGCTGGGTGTCGATCCCGACGACCAGCCCAGCCCGTGGGCGGCTGCCATCTCCTCGTTCCTGTTCTTCTCGCTGGGTGCGCTCGTGCCGCTGCTGACGTACCTGTTCGGCGCCACCGAGCTCTGGCTGGCACTCGCCGTCGGCGGGCTCGGGCTGTTCGCCGCCGGAGCGGTGGTGGCCCGGTTCACCAACCGGCCCTGGTGGACCGGCGGCCTGCGCCAACTCCTGCTGGGTGCCGCGGCCGCCGGCGCCACCTACCTGATCGGCTCGCTGATCGGCGTACAGGGCGGGCTGTGACGCCGGTCAGCCGCTGAGCAGCTCGTCGACCGTGCCGTCGACCGGGCGGCCACGGGCGGTGAGTTCCTCGGCCTGCCGGGCCAGCACCACCCCCACCTCGGTCATGTCCGCGCCGGCCAGCCCGGTGCGGCGCACCGCGTCCCCCGGGTCCCGGAAGTAGGTGCGGCTCAGCAGCCCCGTCACCGTGGCCGCGGCCAGCCGTGCCTCGCCGAGCATCAGCAGCGCCTGGTCCGTCTCGTACCACTCGGCCAGCCGGGCAGCCCGGGCATGCGCCGCGCTGCCCCGGTACCAGGCCTGCCGGGCCGCCGTGCTGAACTCCGCCGGCCGGGCCCGGGCCAGCCGACCGAGGTGCTCGTCGCGCAGCGTCGGCAGCCAACCGGTCGGGTCGTGCAGAGCCCGGGTGGTGACGTACCGGTCGGCGGTCAGCGGCCACAGGGGGGAGAGCACCCGGGCCTGCCCGAGGTAGTCGTCGGCGGCGGCCACGGTCAGGTCGACCAGCACCCCGTCCACCCGCCGGGTCGCCGGTGGTGGGCCGGTGCCGGGTCGGTAGGTGACCACCAGCATCCCCACCTCGCGGTCCCCGCCGCCGTCGTCGTCGCCGTGCGCCAGCGGCCCGTGCACCGCGACCGCGAGCACGTCGGCCGGGAAACGCCGCCGGGCCGCCTCGGCGACCTGCTCCGCCACCGTCCACCGCCGATCGTCGCGGCCCCGGTCGGTTACGGTCTTTTCGCTGCTCGCGCTCACCGGGCCGCCTTTGTTCGCGACTGCGGGGCTCGCAACAGCGGCTCACTCCTCGCGCTCACCGGGCCACCTCTCGTTCCCGACTGCGGACCAACCCCGCCTGGCGACTGAGTGTCAGCCTAGCCAGCCGGTGGCGGCCCGGCCGGCGCGCCGCGCCCGGCCGGCACCAGCCGGAAGATGCGGATCTCCCGCCCGCCGGCCCGCTGCACGTACGTGCGATACGCCGGCCACTCGGTCACCAGGAGCTGCCACAGCCGGTCCCGTTCCGCGCCGGTGGCCGGCTCGGCCCGGACCGGCACCCGACGGCCCTTCACGTCCACCTCGGCGGCCGGCTCGGCGAGCAGGTTCATCGCCCAGCCGGGCTGGTGGGTCTGACCCCAGTTGGAGCCGATCACCACGTACGCGTCGCCGTCGGGCACATAGAGCAGCGGATTGCTGCGCGGCCTGCCGGAGCGGCGGCCGGTGGTGGTGATCACCAGGGACGGGATCAGGCCGAGCGCGACCACCCGGCCCCGGGTGAGCCGGCCGACGATCCGGTCGGCGGGCACCAGCAGGCGGGCGGCGGCGCCGAACCAGCGGTGGTGCCCGACTCGGCGGGTGAGGGTTCCCAGCACTGACACGCCGACAGTCTGCCGGCTGCCAGGCCCCGGCGGCACCCCCCGAATGCCCGCCGGAGCGCCCCGGTCAGTCCAGTCGCCGCTCGATCGGCAGCCGGGCGCGGGTGAACAGGCCCGCGCCGAGCATCGCCACCACCGGCACCAGCACCAGGACGCCGAGCGCCGGCCACGGCACCAGGAACGGGTACGGCTCGCGTACCGGCCAGGCGGTGGCGTACTGCCGGTTGACCGAGAGCAGCACGATCGCGGCGGTGCCCAGCCCGGCCACGATGCCGAGCACCGAGCCGAGGCCGGCGATGATCCCGGCCTGGCAGATCGCGAGCAGCCGGCGTACCGCCGGGGCTGCGCCGACCGCCGCGAGGGTGGACAGCTCGGCGCGGCCCTCGGCGGCGGCGAGCGCGGTCGCTATCCCCGCCGCGCCCACCGTGATCAGCCCGGCCGCCGCCGCGAGCAACAGGAGCAGCGGTGAGTTGTCGCGTGGCGCGGCCCCCTGCTCCACGCTCAACGAGAACGTCCCGAAGGATTGCAGGGCGGCGGTGAAGCGCTTCTGCCGGTGCACGTCCGGCGGTTTCGGCGTGCCGATCACCCAGCCGCTCGGGGACCCGATCAGGCCGAGGCGTCGGGCCGCGGGTGGGGACAGCAGCAGGCTGGGCTGGCCGACCGCCGCGCTCAGCGCGTACGCGGGCAGTTCGCCGGTGGTGACGGCCGGCCTGTCGGCCTCCATTTCCACCCGGTTGACCCGCACGGTCACCCGGCCATCGTGCAGATAGCGTGGGTCGGTCACCACGGCACCCCCGGCGCGCAGCACCGCGGTGGCGGCGGCGGTCTCCGCCGGATCCGCGCCGGTGAGGAGCGGCAGCGCGCTGCCGTCGTCCACCAGTGGCTGCACGTAGCTGCCGTAGTGGTCCCCGGGCGGGGCCACGCAGCGCGGGTCCGCCCGGGCCTGCCGGCGCTCCGCCTCTGAGAGGGCGTCCCCGGGTCGCCAGGGGCAGGCCCGCTCCGGTGGTAGCTCCGGCTCGACGTAGCAGTAGCCGCCGGGGGTCGCCGCCGGTTGGCAGGCCGCCATCTGCACCGGAGCCACCGCCGCGGCGTCCAACTGCGCCCGGGCGGCGGTGGTGACCTGGGCCAGCGTGGGCCCGGATTCGCGGGTCGGCTCGGCCGGGCTGACCAGCACGTGACCGGTCGGCAGCATCGGCTGGTAGGCGCGCGCCTCGCGGGCCCCGTCGCTGGCCAGGTACCCGCCGAGCGCGACGCTGCTGGCCACCGCCGCCATCACGGCGCAGATGGCCGGCGCGGCGGCCGCCCGGTTGCGGCTGGCGTCGCGCAGCGCGATCCGGGGCGCCAGCGGCAGCACCCGGCCGAGGCGGGCGAGCGCGCCGATCAGGGTGGGCGTGCAGCAGACCAGGCCCAGTTCGCCGAGGATCAGGCCGGTCAGGATCACCGCCGGCGAGGTCTGGGTGGCCCCGAACGCCGCGAGCGCCGCCCCGCCGACCACCAGCGTGAGACCGAGGACCAGCCACCGTGCCCGGGTCGCGGGCGGGGTGCGTCGCCCGGCGAGCCCGGCGATGACGTCCTGCCGGGCGGCGGTCCAGGCCGGTGCGAGCGCGGCGAGCACCCCGGCCAGCACCGCGACCCCACCGAGCACGACCAGCGCCGACGGCCAGCACCGGTACCCGCCGAAGCGGGCACCGAAGACGTACTGCTCGACCAGCGGGCGGCCGGCGAACGCGGCGCCGACGCCGAGCAGCAGGCCGGCGGCAGCGCCCAGCACGCCCAGCACCACGCCGTCGGCGAGCACGACCCGGCGAAGCTGGGCCGCGTCCCCTCCGGCCACCGCGACCAGTGCGAGGTCACGTCGTCGGCGGCGGACGCCGACCGCGAAGGCCGGCCCGACCAGCAGCACGACCTCCAGCAGCCCGAGGCCGGCGATCAGTACGCCGGTGCTCAGGTCGGCCGCGTCGGCCGGACCGATGAACCCGGGCCAGCCTCGGGACGGCTGCGTCGTCGGGCCGGTCGGGTGATGGGGGACGACCAGGAAACCGCGCTCGTTGAGCCGGGAAACCATCGCGGCATCAGCGGCGCCGGGCACGTCCACCAGCCAGGTGCTGGGCGGTCCCGGCTCGGTACGCGGCACGGCGGCGGGATGCAGCGCCACCACCGGGCCGAGGTCGTCGGGAAACTCGACCACCCCGACCACGGTGTACACCCTGGTTCCGTCGGCCGTGGCCATCGCGGCGCCGAGGCGCAGGTCCAGACGGCGGAACGCGGCCGGACTCACCGCGACCTCGCCGGGCTGCCGCGGCGTACGCCCCGCCTGGAACCGCACCAGACCTCGGGCCAACGGGTCGGTGAGGTCCAGCACCCGACCTTCCACGTCCTCGTCGCGCACCGGGCCGCGCACGGTGAGCGACAGGGGGCCGCGCATCTCGGTGACCCGGCTGCCCGGGCCGAGCAGCGCGGCCACCTCGGAGGTGGTGGCGACGCGGCGACCCGACGTGTGCTCACTCTCGTGGGCGGACCAGTTGTCGCCCCACGCATCCTGCTCGATCGAGGTGTCGGCGAGCCAGCGCAGCTCCGCGTCGGCGACGCCGAGCCGGCGGTCGACCCGCTCCTGGGGAGTCAGCTCGGCCATGTCGTAGCTGACCGCCAGGAAGGTCAGCACCAGCACCGGCAGGGCGATCATCGCGAGCACCAGGGCGGTTCGCCGGCGGGCCCGGCGCGACTCCCGCCGGGCGATCCGCAGCGCCGCCCGCCAGGAGCCGATCAGCTCGGCCGTCCGCCGTCGGCCCGGTGGCGCGGGTGGCGCGACCGGCGGGGCCGCCGGGACGTCGGCGCGGGCGGGGGCCCGCAGCGCCCGGCGGATGGTCACCGGTCGCTGCCGGACAGCAGTTGCTCGACGCTGCCCAGCGGCGCCGTCGTGTCGACCAGCACCCCGTCGCGCAGGAACACCACCCGGTCGGCCCAGCCGGCGTGCCGCGCCTCGTGGGTGACCAGGATGCCGGCGGCGCCCGCGTCGACCCGGCGGCGCAGCAGGTGCAGCACGGCCTCGCCGGTCTGCGAGTCCAACGCCCCGGTCGGCTCGTCGGCGAGCACCAGTCGCCGCTCGCCGACCAGTGCCCGGGCGATGGCCACCCGCTGCTGCTGGCCGCCGGAGAGCTGGTCGGGGAACCGGTCACCCAACGCCGGGAGGCCCACCTCGGCCAGCGCGGCCAGGGCCGCCGCGCGGGCCTTGCGCCCGCCGGTGCCGTCGAGCTCCAGCGGCAGCGCTACGTTCTCCACCGCGCTGAGGCTGCCCAGCAGGTTGAGCTGCTGGAAGATGTAGCCGATCCGGCGGCGGCGCAGCTGGGCCAGCCCCCTGCGGTCCAAGGCGCCCAACGGCTGGCCCTCGACCCGTACCTCGCCGCCGGTCGGGCGGTCCAGCCCACCGGCGAGGGAGAGCAGCGTCGACTTGCCGGAGCCGGACGGACCCATCACGGCGACCAGCTCGCCCGGCCGGACGACCAGGCTGACGCCGCGCAGGGCGTGCACCGCCGCGGGGCCGACCCCGTGGGTGCGGTGGACGGCGCGTAACTCCAGCACCGCGTCGTCCGCCCCGCTCACCGTCGCGCCTCCTCGTCGGCCCACCGCGCCGCGTCGGACGCGTCGGCGTCGCCCGGCCTGGGCACGGGTGGCCCGGGGGCCCCGGGTTGATGCCGCACCAGACTCGTCTCGCAGTGGTCCAGCCAGCGCACCTCCGCCTCGGCCTGGAACACCATCGAGTCCAGCACCAGCCGCCAGGGCAGGTCCTCCGGCCGGTCGCTGCCGTACTTCAACCGGGTCAACTCCTGCAACGCCCGCATCGTCGCGCTGCGCTGGGCCTGCACCACCGAGCGGACGTCCACGCCGGGGGTGGTCAGCGCCAGCGCCAGCTTGATCGCCAGCTCGTCACGCGGACGGTCGGTACGGCTGACCGGGGTGGCGAACCACAGCGCCAGGTCCGCCCGGCCGGCATCGGTGATCTCGTACGGCCGTTGCCCGGCCTCGCTCTCCGGCAGCGGGCGCACCAGACCGTCCCGTTCCAACCGGGACAGCGTGGTGTAGACCTGCCCGATGTTCAGCGGCCAGGTCGAGCCGGTCGACTCCTCGAACGCGGCCCGCAGCTGGTAGCCGTACATCTGGCCGCGTTCGAGCAGGGCGAGCAACCCGTGACGGATGGACATGGCAACGGAGTATGCATACCTGGTATGCGCACCGCAACCGCGGCGAACCCGTTCAGGTCGGGCGGCCGGGAAACGCGACAGTCGACGGGGTCACCCCGGCGGTCTTTCGCCACCTCGTGGCGCGCACGGCGTACTCGACCAGGGCGGCCAGCGCCTGGTCCCGGTCGGCGCCGGTGGTGGAGGCCAGCGCGGCCCGCCAGTGCGCCGCGGTGCGCTCCTCGACCTCCACGGCCAGGCGCAACGCGCTCGCCCGGTCGGTGACCGGGAACGGAAGCGCGTAGCCAGCCAGGTCCGGCGGCACGGTGCTGCCGGCGGTGCTGAGCTGCACCACCAGCGCGTCGCGCCGGCGTCGGTGCGCGGCCTCGGCCTGGTGCGCGGCGTCCCGGGCCGCCCCGCTGAGCCGGACGCCGATCCGCCCGTAGGCGTAGATGGCCGCGTACTCGGCGGAGAGGGCGGCGGCGAGCGCCTCGCCGACGGACGGCTGCCTCACTTCAGTGCCTCCTGATGGGTTGCCCGGGCGGCGGCGATCGACCCGAGCAGCGCCGCGCGTTCCGCCGGGGCGGCGGCGCAGGCGAGGGTGGCGGATCGCTGGCCGGTCTTCTCCAGCGTCCGCAGGGCGGCCAGCGCGCCGGCCGGGTCGGTCGCCGGGGCGGTGGTCGGGTCCGCGGCGGGCGCCGACGGCAACGCGACCCCGATCACCCGGGCCAGCTCGGTGGCGTGCGCGGTGTGCGCCTCGGCGATGGGGTCCAGCCGGCCGGCCAGCTCCGGGTGCGCCGCGGCGCTCGCCCGGTGCGCCGCGGCCAGCCCGAGTGACTCGTCCACCATCGGCCGCAGCGGGTCCGGTGGCGGCGCCGGCTCGTCGTCACGGTCGAAAAGATCACAGCCGGTCAGCGGCGCCGCGGCGCCGCTGAGCGCCAGCAGCACCCCGGTACGCAGGAGCTTTCGCCGGGAATGCCCGGATGCCTGGTCGCGCTGTGTCGTTCTGCCGATCCCCACCGGCCAAGTCAACACCATCCGCGCCGCTCCGGGGGCCACCGGCGTCGGTGCGCCGCCCGGTCCACCGACGGGCTGGCGCGTTACGCTCTGCGCAGCCACCGGCGCGTCCGCTCCGGTGGCGTGCCGGCATGGCGGGACAACCCGGACCGTCGACCAGGGAAAGGGTGCGGAGATGACGCAGCGTGGCCGTGCCACCAGGTCGACAGGTCGACCCCGCGACGGCGCGGGTCCCCGCGGCGGTGATCTCGCCGCGCGGCGTACCCGGTTGCGGACTGTGATCGAGCCGGTGGTCAACGGCGTCGGCTACGACCTGGAGGACCTTTCGGTCTCCCGGGCCGGCCGGCGACACGTGGTCCGAGTGATCGTGGACGCCGACGGCGGGATCGACCTGGACGCCGTCGCGGACGTCTCACGCGCCGTCTCGGCCGCGCTGGACGCCGCCGAGGAGACCGGCGGCGACATTGTCGCCGGGGAGTACCAGCTGGAGGTCAGCTCGCCGGGCGTGGACCGGCCGCTCACCCTGCCCCGCCACTGGCGGCGCAACGTGGGCCGGCTGGTCAAGGTCACCGCCCGGGGCGCGGCCGGGCTGCCCGGCCAGCGCGGCGAGCAGCCCGCCGGGGACCGCCAGCTGACCGGCCGGGTCGTCGCCGCCGACGACGAGGGCGTGCAGCTGGAGACCGACGACGGCCGCGCCCTCCTCCCGTACGCCCAGCTGGGCCCGGGCCGGGTGCAGGTCGAGTTCACCAGGCTCGCCGAGTTGGGCGAGCCGGACGAGTTCGACGACGCGGACGAGACCGACGAGATCGACGATTCAGACGACATCGACGACGAAGATGATGTGGAGGACGAGGAGAGGTGAACATCGACCTCGCGGCGCTGCGCGCACTCGAGCGCGAGCGGGAGATCCCGTTCGACACGATTCTCGCGGCGATCGAGACCGCGTTGCTGACCGCCTACCGGCACACCGACGGTGCCGAGCCGCACGCCCGGGTGGAGATCGACCGCAAGTCCGGCGCCGCCCTGGTGTACGCGCAGGAGATGGACGAGGACGGCACCCTGGTGCGGGAGTGGGACGACACCCCGCACGACTTCGGCCGGATCGCCGCCATGACCGCCAAGCAGGTGATCCTCCAGCGGCTGCGGGAGGCCACCGACGAGGTGCACTTCGGCGAGTACGTCGGCCGCGAGGGCGACCTGGTCACCGGCGTGGTGCAGGCGCACGAGACGCGGACCGAGAAGGGCATCGTCAGCGTCGACCTGGGCAAGCTGGAGGGTGTGCTGCCGCAGTCCGAGCAGGTGCCCGGCGAGCGGTACGCGCACGGCGAGCGGATCCGCTGCGTGGTGGTGCACGTGGCCAAGGGCATGCGCGGACCGCAGATCACCCTGTCCCGGTCGCACCCGGCGCTGGTCAAGAAGCTGTTCGCGCTGGAAGTGCCGGAGATCGCCGACGGCACGGTGGAGATCGGCGCGATCGCCCGTGAGGCAGGTCACCGTACGAAGATCGCCGTACGCTCCACCACCCCCGGGGTGAACGCCAAGGGCGCCTGCATCGGCCCGATGGGCCAGCGGGTGCGCGCGGTGATGAGCGAGCTGCACGGTGAGAAGATCGACATTATCGACTGGTCGGACGACCCGGCGACCTTCGTCGGCAACGCGTTGTCGCCGGCCAAGGCGTTGCGGGTCGAGGTGGTGGACCTTGCCGCCCGGGCCGCCCGGGTGACCGTTCCGGACTTCCAGCTCTCTCTCGCCATCGGGCGGGAGGGGCAGAATGCCCGCCTCGCGGCCCGATTGACCGGTTGGCGGATCGACATTCGGTCCGACGCGGAGCAGACCAGCCCGGCCGCGCGTGGGGCAGCTGATCACGTGCCGGAACCGGGCGGCGCGATCTCGGGCAGCTAGGGGTAGACTTCCTCCAGTGGTACGACGCGCGCAGCCGGAGCGCACCTGTGTGGGTTGCCGGCAACGTGCGCCGGCCAGCGAATTGCTGCGGATCGTCGCGATCGGAGACGAGGCTGGTTACAGCCTCCGGCCTGATCCGCTCCGCAGGCTGCCGGGTCGGGGAGCGAACATGCACCCGGATCCGGCCTGCTTCGCGCTGGCGGTGCGGCGCCGCGCCTTCGGGCGTGCGTTGCGCATCACCGAGGTCCTTGACCACGGTGTGCTGGCGGAGCACGTCGATGCGCCAACCACTACGTCCGGTCAGCCCGACCGGGCGAGGGTCGCTAGCAGGGTAGGACGACCGACATGAGCACACGATGAAGTCCCTGAAATGACCAGGCTTCAAGTGCACGAGTGAGGTCGCTGCGGGTGCTGCCCGCACGACCTCGGAGTGAGGAGTGCAGTGGCAGGCAAGGCCCGCGTACACGAGCTTGCAAAAGAGCTCGGGGTCGAGAGTAAGACCGTTCTCGCCAAGCTGAAGGAAATGGGCGAGTTCGTGAAGTCCGCGTCCAGCACCGTCGAGGCGCCCGTCGCCCGGCGGCTGCGTAACGCATTAGTGGCGTCCGCCGGTGCTCCGGCGCCGGCCGCCCCGTCGGCGCCCGCGCCGGCGCCGGCTTCGACCCCGACGCCGTCCCCGACCCCGGGCGCGCCCCGGGTCTCGGCCAAGCCGATGCCGCCTCGGCGGCCGGCCGCGCCGGCCCCGGGTCCGAAGCCGAAGGGTCCGGTGCCTGGTGCGCCGCAGCCCGCGGCCCCGGCCCCGGTCGCCAAGCCGGCGAGTGCCCACGACATCGAGGTGGCGGCCGCGGAGGCGCGTGCCGCCGCGCTGAAGGCTGAGCAGGAGGCCGCGGTCAAGGCCGCGCAGGCCGCCCGTCAGCAGCAGCGGGACAACCCCGTTCGCCGGGAGCCTCCGGCAGACGGCGGCAACCGCCCCGGCCCTCGGCCGGGTCCCGCCGCGATGCCGCCCCGTCCCGGTTCGCCGGCAGCTCGTCCGAGCACGCCGGCACCGGGTCCCGGTGCCCGGCCCGGCGGTCGTCCGCCGGCGCGCGGCCCCGGTAACAACCCGTTCGGCATTCAGGGTGGCCAGCAGCAGCGGCCGCCGGCGGCGGGCGCGGGTGGCCCCCGGCCCAACACCCCGGCGGGCATGCCGCCGCGTCCGAGCCCGAACTCCATGCCGCCGCGGCCCAGCCCGGCGTCCATGCCGAGTCAGCGTCCGGCCGCCGGTCGTCCCGGCCCCGGTGGCGCTGGTCGTCCCGGTGGCGGCGCTGGTCGTCCCGGTGGCGGTGGCGGTGGCTTCCGTGGCGGTCCCGGCGGTGGCGCCGGTGGCGGTGGCGGTTACCGCGGCGGCCCCGGTGGCGGCGCGGGTGCCGGCGGTGGCGGTGGCTACCGTGGCGGTCCCGGCGGCGGCGGTGCTCCCGGTGGCGGTTTCCGTCCGGGTGCTCCGGCCGGTGGTGGCGGTCGTCCGGGTGCGGGCGGTCGTGGCCGTGGCGGTGGCGCCGCGGGTGCCTTCGGGCGTCCGGGTGGCCGGCCGACGCGCGGTCGCAAGTCCAAGAAGCAGCGCAGACAGGAGTTCGACAACCTGTCGGCCCCGACCATGAGCTCGGGTGCTCCCCGGGGTCAGGGTCAGGTCGTCCGGCTCTCCCGTGGCGCGTCGCTGTCGGACTTCGCCGACAGGATCAACGCCAACCCGGGTTCGCTGGTCCAGGAGATGTTCAACCTGGGCGAGATGGTCACCGCGACCCAGTCCTGCTCTGACGACACCCTGCAGTTGCTGGGTGAGCACCTCGGATTCGACATCCAGATCGTCAGCCCGGAGGACGAGGACCGCGAGCTGCTCGCGCAGTTCAACATCGACCTCGACGCGGAGGTGGCCGAGGAGCGTCTGGTCAGCCGTGCGCCGGTGGTGACCGTCATGGGTCACGTCGACCACGGTAAGACCAAGCTGCTCGACGCGATCCGCAAGGCGAACGTCGTGGCCGGCGAGGCCGGTGGCATCACCCAGCACATCGGTGCCTACCAGGTCCACGTGCCGCACGACGGCATGGACCGCGCGGTGACCTTCATCGACACCCCGGGTCACGAGGCGTTCACCGCCATGCGTGCTCGTGGTGCCCAGGTGACGGACATCGTGATCCTGGTGGTCGCGGCCGACGACGGCGTGATGCCGCAGACGATCGAGGCGTTGAACCACGCCAAGGCGGCTGACGTGCCGATCGTGGTCGCGGTCAACAAGGTCGACAAGCCGGAGGCCAACCCGGACAAGGTTCGCCAGCAGCTGACCGAGTACGGCCTGGTCGCTGAGGAGTACGGCGGCGAGACCATGTTCGTCAACGTGGCCGCGAAGCCGGGCATCGGCATCGAGGAGCTGCTCGAGGCTGTCCTGCTGACCGCCGACGCGTCGCTGGAGCTGACCGCTCCGATCGACGGGCCGGCGCAGGGTGTGGCCATCGAGGCGCACCTGGACAAGGGCCGCGGTGCGGTGGCGACGGTGCTGGTGCAGAAGGGCACCCTGCGGGCGGGCGACTCGATCGTCGCCGGTGGGGCGCACGGCCGGGTCCGGGCCATGCTCGACGAGAACGGCAACCAGGTCTCCGAGGCCGGGCCGGCGCGTCCGGTCATGGTCCTGGGTCTGACCGCGCCGCCCGGCGCGGGTGACACGTTCCTCGCCGCGGCGGACGACCGTACGGTGCGGCAGATCGCCGAGCAGCGCCAGGCGCGGCGGCGGGCGGCGGCATTCGCCAACTCCCGTGGCCGGGCCACCCTCGAGACGCTCATGGAGCAGCTCAAGGAGGGCGAGAAGACGTCGCTCAACCTCATCCTCAAGGGCGATGGCTCCGGTTCGGTGGAGGCCCTGGAGGACGCGCTGTTCAACCTCGACATTCCCGAGGAGGTCCAGCTCAAGGTCCTCGACCGGGGCGTCGGCGCGATCACCGAGAGCAACGTCATGCTCGCGAGCGCCTCGTCCGAGCCGGTCACGATCATCGGCTTCAACGTGCGGGCCTCGAACAAGGTCCGCGAGATGGCCGACCGCGAGGGCGTGGAGATCCGGTACTACACCGTCATCTACCAGGCCATCGAGGAGATCGAGGCGGCGCTCAAGGGCCTGCTCAAGCCGGAGTACGAGGAGGTCGAGCTGGGCAGCGCGGAGATCCGCGACGTCTTCCGCTCGTCCAAGATCGGCAACATCTCCGGTTGTATCGTCCGGTCCGGTGTCATCCGGCGCAACGCGAAGGCGCGCCTGCTGCGGGACGGGGCGGTCGTGGCGGACAACCTCACGATCAGCTCCCTGAAGCGGTTCAAGGACGACGCCACGGAGGTCCGCGAGGGCTTCGAGTGTGGTCTGACCCTGGGTGGTTACAACAACGTCCAGGTCGGCGACATCATCGAGACCTTCGAGATGCGGGAGAAGGTTCGCGCCTGATCCGGCAGTGACACGCTGATCAAGGGGTTTACGCCGCTCGGCGTAAACCCCTTGATCATGCGGGGCGGGTTGGCGGTATCGTCCGGGGCGATGTTCACCGGAACCGCGGTCTTCGACCTGCTGCTGCCGGGCGACTCCAGGTCGCTCAAAGCCAAGAGATCATATGTACGGCCGATCGTGGCGGCGCTGCGCCGCTTCGAGGTGTCGGCCGCCGAGGTGGGAGCGCTCGACCTGCACGGTCGAGCGCAGATAGCGGTGGCCGTGGTGGCCGCCGAGGCGGCCCACGTCCGCGAGGTGCTGGACTCCTGCGAGCGCCTGGTGGTCGGTCGCCCCGAGGTGGAGCTGCTGTCGGTTCGGCGCCGGTTGTACGGCGCGGAGGACGACTGAGCAGGGTGCCGACGGTGCCGGGCGACCCGGCCGGTCGCGAAGGTAGTGTTCGAGATGTTGGCCGGTCGGCCGGCGGCCCGCGGGTCGCCGTGTCGGCCGGGAGCAGGACGCCGTGGAGGTGGCGAGATGTCTGATCCGGCCAAGGTACGCCGGCACGCGGAACGGGTGCGTGAGCTGGTCGCGTCGGTGGTGCGGAGCCAGATCAAGGACCCGCGGCTCGGCATGATCACGATCACCGACGCCCGGATCACGGCCGACCTGCGCGACGCGACGGTCTTCTACACCGTGCTCGGCGACGCGGTGGCCCAGGCGGACACCGCGGCGGCGCTGGAGAGCGCCAAGGGGCTGCTGCGCAGCACCGTCGGCAAGGCGCTCGGGCTGCGGCACTCGCCGACCCTCACCTTCGTCCTCGACGACGTGCAGGATCAGGTCAAGCACATCGACGACCTGCTCGCCGCGGCCCGCAACGCGGACGCCGAGGTGCAGCGGCTCGCCGCCCAGGCGAAGTACGCGGGCGAGGCGCAGCCGTACCGGGTCGACGAGGAGACGGACGAGACCGACGGCGAGGGCGCCGAGGTCCCGGAAAACCCCCGGGGTGGGGAAGCGCGGTGACCGGCACCGCCGGCCCCCAGCTAGCGACGGCGGTCGGTGCCGGCCCCACCCAGGCGGACTGGGTGGCGGCCGAGGCGCTGGTTCGCGCCCTTCCGCCGACCGGCCGGGTGCTGCTGATCTGTCACGTCAACCCGGACGGCGACGCGCTGGGCAGCATGCTCGGCTTCGGCCTGGGCCTGCGTCAGCTCGGCGTACGCCACCTGCAGGCGACCTTTCCCGGGCCGCCGGAGGTGCCTGAGCCGTTCCGGGGGATCCCCGGGCTGGACCTGCTGGTCCCGGCCAGCGCCGCGGATCCCGACCCGGACCTGGTGATCTGCTTCGACGCGGCGAGCGAGTCGCGCCTCGGTGAGCTGGTCGGGCGGTTGTCGTCCGCGGGGGCGGCGCTGGTGCTCGACCACCACGCCTCGAACACCGGCTTCGGCACGGTCAACCTGGTCGACCCGGCGGCCGCGGCGACCTCGGTGGTGGCCGAGCAGCTGCTGGCCCGGCTCGGTGTGGCGTTGGACCGGGCCATCGCGGAGTGCCTCTACGTGGCACTGACCACGGACACGGGCTCGTTCCGGTTCGAGGCGACCACCCCCGCGGTGCACCAGTTGGCCGCCCGGCTGCTGGCCACCGGCATCTCACCCGGTGACATCTCCCGGCGCGTCTTCGACACCCGCCCCTTCGGCGCGGTCCGGCTCTTCGGCGAGGTGCTGGGCCGGGCCCGGCTGGAGCCGGCCGAGGCCGACGGTCGGGGCCTGGTGTGGACGTTCGCGACCCTGGACGACCTGGCCCGGCACGACCAGCGCCCGTACGTGCTGGAGGCGTTGATCGACTCGGTGCGGTGCACCGCCGAGGCGGACGTGAGCTGCGTGCTGAAGCAGACCACGCCCGGCGACTGGGCCGTGTCGATGCGCAGCAAGGGCGCGGTCGACGTCAGCCGGGTGGCGGTCGCGCTGGGCGGTGGTGGCCACAAGTTCGCGGCCGGGTTCACCGGTCGGGGCACCGTCGAGCAGGTGGTCGAGGCGATCCGCGGCCAGTTGGACGCGGCACTGATCCGCCCCGGCGACTGACCGAGGCGCTCGCGCCGCCGGGTGTCGCACACCCGGTGCGCGGACCAGCCACGCGCTCTGCCGAGGGGGAGATCAGGGTCAACTCCGGGGAATGTTGGTCTTCCCGCGTTCGGTGAGACCGGGAAGAATTGCGGGATGGAGCAGCCGCACGACCTCACCATGGAGGCCCCCCGCGCCTGGGACCGGCCTGCCGTCTCCGTACCGGTCCTCGTCTGCCTGTCGCTCGTCGGTGGCCGGTTCGCGTCATTCTCCACCGAGGCCAACCTGTACACCCTCGGCACCGGCGGGGTGCTGATCTGGCTCGGTCTGAGCAACCGGGTGCCCCGTCGTCCGGCGCCGCGCCGGCTGGGTGTGGGCGCGGCCTGGTGGGCGCTGCCGGTCGTGATCTTCGGCGTCTTCGAAGGCGTCACCTTCGTGCTGGCGGTTGGCGACGACTTCCCCACTTTCTCCCAGCTGGCCGATCCCCTGCTGGAGGACCAGCTGACCCGGTCGGCGGCCTGGTTCGCCTGGCTGGGCGCGTTCTGGGGGTTGGTGCGGCGATGATGCGGGCGCTCGCGATCGGCGGCTTCCTCACCGCGCTGGCCCTCTTCGGCGTGGTCGAGTGGTTGGCCCGGCGGGAGGGCTCCCGGATCCCCACGCTGGGCGAGGTCTGCGCGTACGTGATGCGCTACGAGGTCGGCCCGGTGCCGGTGGGCCGGATCGGTCTGTTCGGCTTCTGGTGGTGGCTGGGCTGGCACTTCCTGGCCCGCTGAACCGGGTACCGGCCTGTCCAGATAGCGGGAACCGTGGGCAGCATGTGGACCTGAACGATAGCTTGGGAGACGGCCGGCGCCGCGCCGCGGTGCAGGTCGTGGGCGGTGGTGCCACACCTCGTGCCGCCTCCCTCCAGGGTCGGACCGACCCGGGCTTACGCCGCCCAGCCGGCTGCTCCGGTAACCCCGGACCGCCGTGGGGCGCTCAGCACGACCGCCCGTGAGGGCCGCCGCGTGCCGGTGGCTCGCACCCTGGAAGGAGCGCCACCATGCCGAACAAGCCCAAGCCGGAGACCACCGACGACGCCCGCGAGCAGGCCCGCCGCGCGCTGCAGACGTCGATGGACACCCGTCAGTGACCCGACCCGTCCGGCGGTGACGCCGCCGACGATTTCCGTCCACGGCGTCACCGCCCGACCGGCCTGGTCCCGTCCGGGCCGCACCACGCACTGATCCCGCACCGCGGGGTAGCCCCGCCGGCCATCGCCAGTAAGTGCTGTCCACCCTTGCGATCCTTACCGAGCTCGTGACAGGATCGCCGGCGATGGACACCAGCACGCTTGCCGCGTCCCCCCGGCGGATCGCCGGCCTCGCCCTGCCAGCCCTCGTGGTGCTGGCCGCCGAACCGCTCTACGTGCTGGTCGACACCGCCGTGGTCGGTCACCTCGGCCGGGTGCCGCTGGCCGCGCTCGCCGTCGGCGGCACGGTCATGACGCTCACCGCGTGGCTCGGCACCGTGGTCGCGTACGGCACCACCGGGCGTTCGGCCCGCCGCTTCGGCGCCGGCGACCGGGCAGCGGCGGTGGCCGAGGGCGTTCAGTCGTCCTGGCTTGCGTTCGGCGTCGGGCTGCTGGTCGCCGTCGGCATGCAGATCGGCGGGGGCGCGCTGGCACGTACCCTCGCCGGAGGCGGCGGGGAGGTGGCCGACGCCGCCGCGCAATGGCTTCGGATCGCGGCGCTCGGCGCTCCCGGCCTGCTGCTCGCCGCCGCCGGCAACGGCTGGCTGCGTGGAGTGCAGGACACCCGCCGCCCGCTGGTCTTCGTGCTCGGCCCCAACCTGCTCTCCGCCCTGCTCTGCCCGCTGCTGGTCTACCCCGCCGGGCTCGGCCTGGTGGGGTCGGCCGTGGCGAACGTGATCGCGCAGACGCTCGCCGGGGTGCTCTTCGCCGCCGCGCTGGTCGCCGAGCGGGTGTCGCTGCGACCCCGACCCCGGCTGATCCGCCAGCAGTTGGTGCTCAGCCGGGACCTGCTGATCCGGGGCGTGGCGTTCCAGGCCAGCTTCCTCTCCGCGACCGCCGTCGCCGCCCGCTTCGGCGCCGCCGCCGTCGGCGCCCACCAGATCGCGCTCCAACTCTGGTTCTTCACCGCGCTGGTGCTCGACGCCCTCGCCATCGCCGCGCAGTCCCTGGTGGGCGCCGCGCTCGGGGCCGGCGACGCGGCGGGCGCCCGGGCGCTGGCCCGCCGGATCGGGCTGCTCGGCGGCGTCTGCGGCGTCGGGTTCGCGCTGCTGATCGCCGCCGGCGCCGGCGTGGTGCCGTCGTTGTTCAGCTCCGACCCCGAGGTACGCGAGCAGGCCATGGTGGCCTGGCCCTGGTTCGTCGCCATGCAGCCGCTGGCCGGAGTGGTGTTCGCGCTCGACGGCGTGCTGATCGGCGCCGGCGACGTGCGCTACCTGCGCAACCTCACCATCGTGGCGGCGCTCGGCGGCTTCCTGCCGGCCATCTGGCTGGCGTACGGGCTCAAGCTGGGGCTGGGCGGCATCTGGGCCGGGCTCACCCTGTTCGTGGTGATCCGGCTGGTCGCCCTGCTGCTACGACTGCGCGACGGCCGCTGGGCCGTCGTCGGCGCGATTCGTTGAGGCGGCGCCTGCCCACACACGTCGCCATCCGGGGCATCTGGCAGGCTTGGGCGACGTGAGCACCGATGGTCTGATCGTGGTCGACAAATCCGGCGGCATGACGTCGCACGACGTGGTGGCGCGGATCCGCCGGCTGGCGAAGACCCGGCGGGTCGGGCACGGCGGCACGCTCGACCCGATGGCGACCGGTGTGCTGGTGATCGGCGTGGGCCGGGCCACCCGGTTGCTGACCTACGTGATCGGCGCGGGCAAGAGCTACACCGGCACCATCCGGCTCGGCCAGGCCACCGTCACCGACGACGCCGAGGGCGACGTGATCGCCACCACCCCGGCCGGTCAGGTCACCGACGACGCGATCCGGGCTGCGCTGAGCGCGTCGACCGGCGAGATCGACCAGGTGCCGAGCGCGGTCAGCGCCATCAAGATCGACGGGCAGCGGGCGTACAAGCGGGTGCGCGACGGGGAGAACGTCGAGCTGCCGGCGCGGCGGGTCACCATCTCCCGCCTGGAGGTGCTGGCGATCCGCCGCACCGAGCCGGACGTGGTGGACGTGGACATCGACGTCACCTGCTCCTCCGGCACGTACATCCGCGCCATCGCCCGGGACGCGGGCCTGGCGCTCGGAGTCGGTGGCCATCTGACCGCGCTGCGCCGAACCGCGGTGGGCGGCTTCACCCTCGCCGAGGCGACCACCCTCGACGAGCTGGAGCAGCGCGCCCCGGACGTGGTCAACCTGCCGCTCGACGCGGCGGCCGACCGGTTCTTCCCCCGTCGGGAGGCCACGCCCGACGAGGCGCGGGTGCTCGCCCACGGCGGGCCGCTGGACCCGGCCGGCCTGACCGGGCCGTACGCCGTCTTCGGCCCGGCCGGCGGGCTGATCGCTATCGTCAGCGAGCGGGACGGGCGGGCCCGCGCGGAGATCGTGCTCGCCCCGGCCTAGACGGCGAGGCCGCCGGTGCGCGCGCCCGGGTGGCGCCCGGCGGCGCGGATCCGCCCGGCGAGTGTTAACAAGGGGCCCTTCCTCTGCACGAGGCGTTGAGAAGGGGCCCTTCCTTACGGAGGGGAGCGGCATGCAGCGGTGGCGGGGGTACGACGCGGCGCCCGGCGGGTGGGGGCGTTCGGTCGTCACCATCGGCGTCTTCGACGGCGTGCACAAGGGGCACCAGGCGACCATCGGGCACGCCGTGGCCCGGGCCCGAGAGCTGGGCGTGCAGTCCGTCGTGGTCACGTTCGACCCGCACCCGGCCGAGGTGGTCCGCCCCGGCTCGCATCCGGCTGTGCTCACCGAGCCCGCCCGCAAGGCTGAGCTGATCGAGGCGCTCGGCGTGGACGTGCTCTGCGTGGTGCCGTTCACACCAGAGTTCTCCCGGCTGCCCGCCGAGCAGTTCGTGCACGACATCCTGGTCGAGCACCTGCACGCGGCGCTGGTGGTGGTCGGCAGCAACTTCCGTTTCGGGCACCGGGCGGCCGGCGACGTGGCGCTGCTGGAGCGGCTGGGTCAGACCTTCGGCTTCGCGGTGGAGGGCGGCCCGCTGGTCGCCGAGGACGGCACCGTCTTCTCCTCGACGTACATCCGCTCCTGCGTCGACGCGGGCGACGTGGGCGCGGCGGCGGCCGCGCTGGGCCGTTCGCACCGGCTGGAGGGCGTGGTGGTCCGCGGTGACCAGCGTGGGCGGGAACTGGGCTTTCCCACCGCCAACCTGCTCTGCCACCGGTACGCGGCGGTGCCCGCCGACGGGGTGTACGCGGCCCGGCTGATCCGCCGCGGGCAGCGCGAGCCGCTGATGGCGGCGGTGTCGGTGGGCACCAACCCGACCTTCTCCGGCCGGGAGCGGCGGGTGGAGGCGTACGCGCTGGACTTCGACGGTGACCTCTACGGCGAGCGGCTGGCCCTGGACTTCGTGGCGCACCTGCGGGGGCAGATCCGGTACGACTCGATCGAGCCGTTGATCGCCCAGATGGAACAGGACGTCGAACGCACCCGGCGCGCCCTGGGCTGATCCTCCCGGGCGACGCAGCTGCCTGCCCGAGGCCCTTGACCGGGTGCTACCGGCGGGTGCTGGTAGTCTGGCGGAAACGTCGGGTGACCGGCGTGGGGCCTCGCGTGCCTGCTCGACGCCGCGGGTGCGAGGACCGGTCCGTCCCCGGTCCATCGGGACGACGGACAACTACTTGATCAACCCACTGAAACAGGGAGAACATGGCGCTCGATCAGGAAGCCAAGGCCACGATCCGCGCGGAGTACGCGACCGCCGAGGGCGACACCGGTTCGCCGGAGGTCCAGGTCGCGGTCCTCACCAAGCGGATCGCTGAGCTGACCGAGCACCTGAAGGTGCACAAGCACGACCACCACAGCCGCCGTGGGCTGCTGCTGCTGGTCGGCCGGCGCCGTCGGCTGCTCAACTACGTCCAGAAGAAGGACATTGCCCGCTACCGGTCGCTCATCGAGCGGCTCGGCCTGCGCCGGTGACGTGACGGGGGAGTGGCCGACCGGCCGCTCCCCCGATCGGCGTCCCACCTGAAGAACACGGGCCGCGCGACCACCCGACAGGGAGCCGGTCAGCGTACCGGTCTCCGGTAGTGGCCCCCGGGAATCCCGGCATCATGCCGGCCACCCGGGCGCTTCGATCGAAGACCGGCCGGCTGAGCAGTTCCCCGTGTCGTGGGGCCCACGACGCGAAGGAGCACTACAGCACATGACCGAGACCAACCTCGGCACCGAATCCCGCACCGCCGTGATCGACAACGGGTCCTTCGGCACCCGTGAGATCACCTTCTCCACCGGTCGGCTGGCTCGCCAGGCCGCCGGTTCCGTCGTCGCCCAGCTGGGCGAGACGGTCGTTCTCTCCGCCACCACCGCCGGTAAGCACCCGAAGGAGCAGTTCGACTTCTTCCCGCTGACCGTCGACGTCGAGGAGCGGATGTACGCCGCGGGCCGGATCCCCGGCTCGTTCTTCCGCCGTGAGGGCCGGCCCAGCGAGGACGCCATCCTCACCTGCCGGCTGATCGACCGGCCGCTGCGCCCGTCGTTCGTCAAGGGCCTGCGCAACGAGGTCCAGGTCGTCGAGACCATCCTCGCGCTCGACCCGCAGCACCCGTACGACGTCGTGGCGATCAACGCCGCCTCGATGTCGACCAAGCTCTCCGGCCTGCCGTTCTCCGGCCCCATCGGTGCCACCCGGGTCGCGCACATCGACGGCCAGTGGGTCGCCTTCCCGACCCTGGAGGAGCTGGCACGCGCCACCTTCGACATGGTCGTGGCCGGCCGCACGCTCGAGGACGGCGACGTCGCGATCATGATGGTCGAGGCGGAGGCCACGCCGAACGCCGTCGCCCTGATCTCGGCCGGCGCCACCGCCCCGACCGAGGAGATCGTGGCCAGCGGCCTGGAGGCCGCGAAGCCGGCGATCCGTGAGCTGTGCCGCGCGCAGAGCGAGCTGGCCGAGGTCGCCGCCAAGCCGGTCACCGAGTTCCCCGTCTTCCTGGACTACCAGGACGACGTGTACGACGCGGTCGCCGGGCTGGCCCGCACCGAGGTGGCCGAGGCGATCACCATCGCCGGCAAGGCCGACCGCGAGGAGGCCCTGGACCGGGTCAAGGCCCGGGTCGCCGAGGAGCTGGGTGGTCGGTTCGAGGGTCGGGAGAAGGAGCTCAGCGCCGCCTTCCGCTCGCTGACCAAGTCCGAGGTGCGCAACCGCGTGCTGCGTGAGCAGGTCCGCATGGACGGGCGTGGCCCGCGGGACATCCGCCCGCTGACCGCCGAGGTCGGCGTGCTGCCCCGGGTGCACGGTTCGGCGCTGTTCGAGCGGGGCGAGACCCAGATCCTGGGCGTCACCACGCTCAACATGCTCCGCATGGAGCAGATGGTGGACACGCTGTCCCCCGAGAACCGCAAGCGCTACATGCACAACTACAACTTCCCGCCGTACTCGACCGGTGAGACCGGCCGGGTCGGCTCGCCGAAGCGGCGCGAGATCGGCCACGGCGCGCTCGCCGAGCGGGCGCTGATCCCGGTGCTGCCGTCGCGCGAGGAGTTCCCGTACGCCATCCGGCAGGTCTCCGAGGCGCTCGGCTCCAACGGCTCCACCTCGATGGGTTCGGTCTGCGCCTCGACGCTGGGCCTGCTCAGCGCCGGTGTGCCGCTGAAGGCGCCGGTCGCCGGCATCGCGATGGGGCTCATCTCCGACGAGGTGGACGGCAAGACCCAGTACGTGACGCTGACCGACATCCTCGGTGCCGAGGACGCGTTCGGTGACATGGACTTCAAGGTCGCCGGCACGCCGGAGTTCGTCACCGCGCTCCAGCTCGACACCAAGCTCAACGGCATCCCGTCGGACGTGCTGGCCGCCGCGCTGCAGCAGGCGAACGAGGCCCGGCAGGTCATCCTCGGTGTCATGAAGGCGGCGATCGAGGCTCCGGCCGAGATGTCGGACTACGCGCCGCGGGTCACCACCGTCAAGATCCCGGTGGACAAGATCGGCATGGTGATCGGCCCGAAGGGGCAGACCATCAACGCGATCCAGGACGAGACCGGCGCCGAGATCTCCATCGAGGACGACGGCACGATCTACGTCGGCGCCACCAACGGCCCGTCGGCCCAGGCGGCCGTCGACCGGATCAACGGGATCGCCAACCCGACCCTGCCCAAGCAGGGCGAGCGGTTCCTCGGCACGGTGGTCAAGACCGCCGCGTTCGGTGCGTTCATCTCGCTGCTGCCGGGTCGTGACGGCCTGCTGCACATCTCCAAGGTGGGCGACGGCAAGCGGGTCGAGCGCGTTGAGGACTTCCTCAACGTCGGCGACCGGGTCGAGGTCGAGATCGCGGACATCGACGCCCGCGGCAAGATCTACCTGGACAAGGTCCGCCCGGAGGGCGCCGAGGCGCCGGCCGCTGGTGAGGCCGCCGGTGGCGACCGGCCGGCCAGCCGCGACCGTGGCGACCGTGGGCCGCGTGACCGGGGCGACCGCGAGCGTGGCGGCGACAAGGGCGGCCGTGGCCCGGAGCGCGGCGACCGTGGCGAGGGCGGCAACGGCGGCGGCGAGGGTGGTGAGGGCGGCGAGCGTCCGCGCCGCCGGACCCGGCACAGCTGATCGTCGTACATCGCATCACCCACCCCTCGTCGAACCGGGAGCAGTACGTGAGTCGGGCCTTCAGTGCGCCGTTTCCACCGGATCGACGGGGGGTGGCCGCGTCCCGGGACACCGGGGCGGGCCGCTCCGGCGGCACCGCCCGGGCGGTGACCCGGACGCTCAGCGACGACCCGCTGGGCGGCACGGTACGTCGTACCGTGCTGCCCAGCGGCCTGCGCGTGCTCACCGAGGCGATTCCGGCGATGCGCAGCGTCTCGTTCGGCATCTGGGTGGCGGTCGGCTCGCGGGACGAGACCGGCCCACAGGCCGGTGCCGCACACTTTCTCGAGCACCTGCTCTTCAAGGGCACCCACAAGCGCACCGCCCTGGAGATCTCCTCGCAGATCGAGGCGGTGGGTGGCGAGACCAACGCCTTCACCACGAAGGAATACACCTGCTACTACGCCCGCGTGCTGGACGAGGACCTGCCGCTGGCGATCGACGTGATGTGCGACCTGGTCGCCGACTCGCTGCTGGAGCCGGCCGACGTGGAGACCGAGCGCGGCGTGATCCTCGAAGAGATCGCCATGCACGACGACGAGCCCGGTGACGAGGTGCACGACCTCTTCGCCCGCGCCGTCTACGGCGACCAACCGCTGGGCCGACTGATCTCCGGCACCGAGGAAACCGTCACGCCGATGACCCGGCGGCAGATCCAGAGCTTCTACCGGCGCCGTTACACCGCGCCGCAGATCGTCATCGCCGCCGCCGGCAACCTCGACCACGCCGCGATGGTCAAGCTGGTCCGCCAGGCGGTGCGCGGCACCCCGCTGGACAGCGACCCGGCGACCCCGGCGCCGTACCGCAAGGCCACCCCGGCGGTACGGACCCGGCCCGCCACCACTCTGGTGGAGCCGAAGGAGACCGAGCAGGCGCACATCATCCTCGGCTGCCCCGGCATCGATCGCATCGACGATCGGCGCTTCGCCCTCGGGGTGCTCAACAACGTGCTCGGCGGCGGCATGTCCAGCCGGCTGTTTCAGGAGATCCGCGAGCAGCGCGGCCTGGCGTACTCGGTCTACTCGTACGCCAGCCAGTACGCCGACAGCGGCCTGTTCGCCGTCTACGCCGGCTGCGCGCCGGGCAAGGTGGACGAGGTGCTGGCCCTGACCCGCGCCGAGCTGGCCCGGGTGGCCGCCGAGGGGCTGACCGAGGCCGAGGTGGCCCGGGGCAAGGGGATGAGCAAGGGCTCGTTCGTGCTCGGCCTGGAGGACACCGGTTCCCGGATGAGCCGGCTGGCCAAGGGGGAGCTGCTCTACGGCGACCTGATGCCGGTGGACGAGCTGCTCCGGCGGGTCGACGAGGTCACCGTGGCGGACGTGAACGCCCTCGCCGCGGAGCTGCTCGGCCGGCCGATGTCGCTGGCCGTGGTCGGCCCGTTCGGCGCCTCCGACTTCGTCGGCTGAGGGCGCTGCCGCCCCGGTGGGGCAGTCGGGCCGGGTGACCTCCCGGACAGTGGCGTGGATCCGGTCCGGCCGGGAGCCAGCGTCCCGATTGGGATAGGTTGTGCCCCGTGACTGACGAGCAGGAGAGAACTCCCGCCGACCCGGTGCGGGTCGGTGTCCTGGGTGCCCGGGGCCGGATGGGCATCGAGGTGTGCAAGGCGGTCGACACCGCCGACGACCTTGAGCTCGTGGCGATGGTCGACCAGGGTGACGGCCTCTTCGCCGCGTCCGACGCCGGCGCCGAGGTGGTCGTCGACTTCACCACGCCGGACGTCGTCATGGACAACCTGCACTGGTGCATCGACCAGGGCATCAACGCGGTGGTCGGCACCACGGGCTTCACCGAGCAGCGGCTGGACCGGGTGCGCGGCTGGCTTGCCCGCAAGCCGGGGGTGGGCGTGGTGATCGCGCCGAACTTCGGCATCGGCGCGGTGCTGATGATGCAGTTCGCCGCGCGGGCCGCCCGGCACTTCGAGTCCGTCGAGATCATCGAGCAGCACCACCCGCGCAAGTTGGACGCCCCGAGCGGCACGGCCACGCACACGGCGCGGCAGATCGCCCGGGCCCGCGCCGAGGCTGGGCTCGGCCCGGTCCCGGACGCCACCAAGGACGAGGTGCCGGGCGCGCGGGGCGCCGAGATCGACGGGGTACGCGTACACGCCGTGCGCGCCACCGGGCTCGTCGCCCACCAGGAGGTGCTGTTCGGCACCACCGGCGAGACGCTGACCATTCGGCACGACTCGTACGACCGGGCCTCGTTCATGCCGGGTGTGCTGCTGGCCGTGCGCGCGGTGCGCGACCGCCCCGGTCTCACCGTCGGCCTGGACGCCCTGCTCGACTGACCGCATCGCGGTGTCGAGGGTGGGCGGAAACCGGATCGCGGGGGAGTCGGGCCGGTCCTCGGCTGCCGCCATGATCAATGGTGGACATCTGGACCAGGCCGGACGCCGCGTCTCCCTGCGCCCGGTGGACGACGACAACTGGCGTGCCGTGGCCGACGTCGCCCCGCGCGACGACCAGCGCCGGTTCGTCGCCGCGCTGGGCGCCCGCTACCTGCTGGTCAGCATTCATTCCGAGGTGTGGAACTCGCTCGCGGTGTACGCCGACGAGGCCGTCGTCGGCCATGTCATGTGGGGCGTGGACGACGACGGCTCGCACTGGATCGGCGGGATGCTGATCGACGCCGCCGAGCAGAACCGGGGTGTCGGTCGAGCCACCGTGCGGACCCTGGCCGCCTGGCTGGCCGCCAAGGAGGGCAATCCCCCGGTCCGCCTCTCGTACCACCCCGACAACACCCAGGCGGCATCCCTTTACACGGCCCTGGGCTTCCACCCCACCGGCGCCATGGACGACGACGAACTAATCGCCGAACGAACCTGGTAACACCCGCCCACCCTCGTTGATCATGAAGTTATCGCCACGACACGCCGAGGTGGATGACAACAACTTCATGATCAACGGGGTGGGAGCGGGGTGGGGTGGGCTAGTGGGGGGTTGAGGTGGTGGGGCGGCGTTGGGTGGGGAGGGTTGGGGTCAGGGGGGTGGGTAGGCCGGTGATGGTGGGGTGGCCGGTTTGGTCGACGGTGATGTCCACTGGGGCGCCGGCCAGGCGGAAGCCGCTGACCGTGAGCGCGCCGAGCTCGGATCCGGCCAGCGGCGCCAGCCGGACCGTGCCGCCCGGCACGTCGGGGTAGAGCCCGGTGGCGGCCTGGAGCAGCAGCACCGCGCTGGCCGCGGCCCAGGCCTGCGGCCGGCACGCCGCCGGGTACGGCACCGGGCGGTTCACCAGTGATCGGTCGTCGCCGCCGTACAGCTCGGGCAGCCGGTAGTCGAACGCCTCGGCCGCGGCGAGCAACCCTTCGGCCAGGCCGAGCGCGGCGTCCCGGTGCCCGGCGCGGGCCAGCCCGGCGAGCACGATCGCGGTGTCGTGGGTCCAGATCGAACCGCAGTGGTACGACAGCGGGCTGAATCCGGCGTCGTCGGTGGACATGGTCCGCAGCCCGAAGCCACCGGCCAGCGTGTCGGTGGTGAGCAGGCGGGCGACCTGGTCCTCCTCGTCGCCGGTGAGCAGGCCGGTGCCGAGCAGGTGACCGATGTTGCTGGTCAGTGAGTCGACTGGCCGCTTGTCCCGGTCCAGGGCCAGCGCGGGCTGCGGGCCGTACCGGCCGTCGACCCAGAAGCTGTCCCGGAACCGGCGGGCGAGCGCGGCCGCGTGCGCACGCCAGCGGTCCCCACCCGGGCGGCCGAAGGCGTCGAGCAGCGCGGCGCCGTTCACCGCCGCCTCGTGCGCGTACCCCTGCACCTCGGCCAGCACGATCGGCGCGCTGGCCAGCGAGCCGTCGTGGAACCGGACGGCGTCGCCGGAGTCCTTCCAGCCCTGGTTGGACAGCCCGTGCCCGGTGGTGTCGATGTACTCGACCAGACCGTCGCCGTCCGGGTCGGCGTGCTCGCCGAGCCAGCGCAGCGCCGCCTCCAGGTGCGGCAGCAGCGGTTCGATCTGCTCGACCGGGAGACCCCAGCGCCAGGCGTCGTGCAGCAGGTTGACCCAGAGCATGGTGGCGTCGACGGTGCCGTAGTAGACCGGTGGCAGGCGGAGCCCGTCGTCGGGCAGCGCGAACTCGTGCCGGCGCAGCTCGTGCAGGATCTTGCCGGGGGCCTCGCCGGTGGCCGGATCGACGCGGGTGCCCTGTCGCCGGGCGAGCACCCGCAGGGTGCCGGCGGCCAGGTCGGTGCCGAGCGGCAGCATCATCCGGGCTGCCCAGAGGCTGTCCCGGCCGAACAGGGTGAGGAACCAGGGCACCCCGGCGCCGAGGAAGACGTCGCGGGGTGCGCCGGTCTCGGCCAGTCGCAGCCCGCGCAGGTCGTCGAGGCTGCGGTCGAGCAGCCGGACCAGCCGCCGGTCGTCGGCGGTCACCTGGGGCCGGGACCAGTCCGGCTCGCCGGCCGGGCCGATGACCACGGCGCGCGGGTCCTCGACGGTCAGGTGCCAGCGCAGCACCGTCTCGCCGCCGGGGGGCAGCTCGACCGGCCAGGCCAGCCGGGGGGCCGTGATCCGTTCGCCGGTGGCGAGGACGTCGGCGCCCGCGCCGGTGACGGTGACGGTGATGCCCTCCGCCGCCCAGGTGAGCACGCCGGGCTGGCCGGTCTTGGCTTCCAGCGGCGGCGCGGCGCCGCCGGACTTGACCACCTCGATGGGTGCCAGATCGCAGGCGAGGTCGATGCTGACGGTGGCGCGTACCGGCACGGTGGCGGTGGAGACGACCCGCAGCTCCTCGGTGAGGCCGTCACGGGTGGCCCGGCGGAGCCGGTCGACCCGGACGGTGGGGTCGGGCACGGCGTCGCCGAGCCAGCGCGCCAGGCTCACGAAGCGGGCGCCGTGCGCGCCGTCGTCGCCGCGGGTCAGCCCTTCCAGCTCCCGGTCGTCGACCCGTAGCTCGGCCCGGGAGAGCACCCTGGCGTCGGCGTGGAAGACGCCCTGGACGCCGGTCGGGCGGATCTGCCCGGTCGCGTCCCCCAGTGCGCTGGTCGGGGCGAGGACCACCCCCACCAACTCGTGCAGGAGGGGTTGCAGCTGGCGTTCGATCACGGTGTGGCTCCAGATCCTCAGGGTGCGGGACGGACGTCTTGACAACGCGCCCCTGGCGGTGCAAAGTGCGAAACATTCCAGAAACTTGAACGATCTAATCCTGCCTTATCCAGATTGGATCGTTCAAGATGGCGAGAGGGATTAAGTGGCCGAAAAGGTGACCATCGCGACGGTGGCCCGGCACGCCCGAGTGAGCCGCCAGACGGTGTCCAACGTGCTCAACGCCCCGCACATCGTGCGGGAGGAGACCCGGCTACGGGTCCAGGACGCCATCAGCGCGCTCGGCTACCGGGCCAACCAGGCCGCCCGGCAGATGCGTACCGGCCGGTCCCGGCTGATCGCCGCACGGATCGAGCCGACCCGTGACGGCATCAATGGATCGGTGCTCGACCGCTTCCTGCACGGCCTCACCGAGACCGCCGACGCCGCCGGCTACCGGGTGCTGCTCTACACGGCCACCGACGACGAGCGGGAGATCGCCACCTACGACGACCTGCTGGGCACGTACGAGCTGGACGCGTTCGTGCTCGTCGGCACGAAGTACGGCGACCCGCGTACCGCCTGGCTCGCCGGCCGGGACGTGCCGTTCGTGACCTTCGGCCGGCCGTGGGACGCGCTCGACGCCCATCCCTGGGTCGACGTCGACGGCGCGGCCGGCACGGCCCAGGCCACCCGGCACCTGCTGGCGTCCGGGCACCGGCGGATCGCGTTCATCGGTTGGCCGCTCGGCTCCGGCGTCGGCGACGACCGCCGGGCCGGTTGGCGCGACGCGCTGCGCGCCGCCGGCATCGACCCGACCGGGCTGCACCGGGAGACCGAGGACGGCATCGCCGAGGGGGAGCGGCTGATGCGCGACCTGCTCGTCACCGTGGCACCGACCGCCGTGGTCTGTGCCAGCGACTCGCTCGCCCTCGGCGCCCTCCAGGCGATCCGCGGCGTCGACCCGCCCGTGTCGGTGATCGGCTTCGACGACACCCCGGTGGCCGCCGCGGTCGGGCTGGCCAGCGTCAGCCAACCGCTCGGCGAGGCCGCCGCCCGCTGCGTGGACCTGCTCACCGGGGTCCTCGACGGTAACCACGAGACCCCCGCCCACGTGCTGCTCCAGCCCGCGCTGGCGCTTCGGCACACCGCGTAGTCCCTTCCCCCACCAGGAGAAACCCATGGCACCTCGAACCCTCACCCGGGCGGCGGTGGCCGGCCTGGCCGCCGTCGCCCTCCTCGGCTCTGCGGCCTGCGGCAGTGGCTTCGACGACTCCTCCGGCGACGCCACCCAGTCCAGCGGCCCGGCCAGCCTGCAGATCCTGATCGGCTCCTCGGGCGAGGCTGAGACCAAGGCCGTCCAGGACGCCGCGGCGAAGTGGGCCGGCAGTTCCGGCAACACCGCCACGGTCACCCCGGCGCAGGACCTCACCCAGCAGCTCGGTCAGGCCCTCGCCGGTGGCACCCCACCGGACGTCTTCTACGTCGACGCGGCGCGGTTCGCCGACTACGCCAGCGTCGGGGCCCTGGAGCCGTACGGCGACAAGGTGAGCAACACGAGCGACTTCTACGAGAGCCTGCGCACCGCCTTCACCTACGACGGCAAGCTCTACTGCGCGCCCAAGGACTTCTCCACCCTGGCCCTGCAGATCAACACGGACCTGTGGACCAAGGCCGGGCTGACCGACGCCGACGTGCCGACCACCTGGGACCAGCTCACCGCGACCGCCCAGAAGATCAAGGCCAAGGGGCAGGTCCCGCTGGCCCTCGGTGACACCCGCGACCGGATCGGCGCCTTCATGGTGCAGAACGGCGGGTGGCTGATGAGCAAGGACGGCAAGCAGGCCACCGCCGACACCCCGGAGAACCTGGCCGCCCTCCAGTACGTCAAGACCATGCTGACCACGGGCCTCGCCAAGTACCCGAAGCAGCTTGACGCCGGTTGGTCCGGTGAGGCGTTCGGCAAGGGCAAGGCCGTGATGACCATCGAGGGCAACTGGATCAAGGGCGCCCTCCAGAACGACTTCCCGAACATCAAGTACAAGGTCGTCCCGCTGCCGGCCGGCGCGAAGGGCCAGGGCACGCTCTCCTTCACCCAGTGCTGGGGCATCGCGGCCAAGAGCAAGTACAAGGACCAGGCGATCAAGTTCGTCGAGGCGATGACCAGCGGCGAGCAGCAGATGGCCTTCGCCAAGGCGTTCGGCGTGATGCCGTCCCGGCAGTCGGTGCGCGACCAGTACACCAGCGCCTTCCCGGCGGACAAGCCGTTCATCGACGGCGCCGCGTACGCCCAGGGCCCGGTGAACGCCCCGAAGATGGACAGCGTCCTCGGCGACCTCGACACCGGTCTGCAGGGCCTGGTCAACGGTGACCCGAAGACCGTGCTGCAGAACTTCGACAAGAACGCCAAGGCGGCGCTCGGCGCCAGCTGAGGTGTTAGGAAGGGCCCCTTTTTATGCACCAGGCGATAACAAGGGGCCCTTCCTTACACCGTCGGCCCGAGACAGGGAGGGAGGGGAGATGGCAACCGAAACATTGAGCGCCGTGGCGACCGCGTCCGGCGAGAGCCCCCGCCGACGCCGAGGCGGCATCCGCAGCAACGAGACCGTCGCCGGCTGGCTCTTCGTCGCGCCGGTGATCGTCATCCTGGGGCTGTTCCTACTGCTGCCGATCCTGATGGCGCTCTGGGTCAGCCTGACCGACTGGAACGGCCAGGGCAGCCCGTTCACCGGCGACGTGCCGTTCGTCGGCGGGCACAACTACACCCAGTTGTTCACCGAGGACGGGCTGGCCCGCCGCGACTTCATGACCAGCATCCGCAACAACATCTACTACGTGGCGATCGTGGTGCCGGCGCAGACCGTGCTCGCGCTCGGGCTGGCGCTGGTCGTCAACAACCGGATGCTCAAGGGCAAGAGCTTCTTCCGCAGCGCCTTCTACTTCCCCTCGGTCACCAGCTCGGTCGCGATCAGCGTGGTGTTCCTGTTCCTGTTCGCCAACTCCGGCGCGGTCAACGCGCTGCTCAACGTCCTCGGCATCGACGGACCGGAGTGGTTCGCCGACTCGCGGGGCGTGCTGCACCTGCTGTTCAAAGCGGTCGGCGTCGACTCGCCCCCGGCGGCGCTGGCCGACGGCGGCCCGTTCGGGCTGAGCTGGTGGGACTGGCTGGCCGGTCCCAGCGTGGCGATGATGTCGATCATCACTCTTGTCATCTGGACCACCTCCGGCACCTTCATGCTGATGTTCCTGGCCGGCCTGCAGAACGTGCCGGTCACGCTGGACGAGGCGAGCACCCTCGACGGCGCGTCCCGGTGGCAGCGGTTCCGGCACGTCACCCTGCCGCTGATCAGGCCGACCATGTTCCTGGTGCTCACCCTCGGCCTGATCGGCTCCTGGCAGGTCTTCGACCAGGTGTACGTGATGAGCCAGGGCGGCCCGGCCAAGACCACGCTCACCCCGGCCTACCTGTCGTACCGGACCGCCTTCCGGGACTTCGACTACGGCTCCGGAGCCGCGATCTCGTTCGTGCTGTTCCTGATCATCATCGTGCTCACGCTGATCCAGCGCCGAGTGCTCGCCGAGCGGGACACCGACCGGCCGCGACGCGGCTGGCGGCGTCGACGCGTACCGGGGAGGTCCTGAGATGGCCGTGCTGACCGACCGACCGCCGGTGGCGCCAGCGCGGCGCGACCAGCGCGCGGCGCGCACCCTGGCCACCCGCTTCCTGGGGTACGCGACGCTGATCTTCTTCGGGCTGGTGTTCCTCTACCCGTTCGTCATCCAGATCAGCAGTTCGCTCAAGACCGAGCCCGACGCGGCGGCCAACCCGCTCTCCCCGTTCCCGGACCCGCTCACGCTGGCCGGCTTCGAGCGGATCTTCGGCGGCACCAACTTCCCGCTCTGGCTGGGCAACTCACTGCTGGTGACGGTGCTCGTCACCCTCGGTCGGGTGTTCTTCGACTCGCTCGCGGGGTACGCGCTGGCCCGGCTGCGGTTCCGGGGACGCGGCGGGCTGTTCGCCGCCGTCATCGCGGTGATGGCGGTGCCCGGAGTGGTGCTGCTGATCCCGAAGTTCCTGGTGCTCAACCAGCTCGGCATCTACAACAGCTACGCGGGTCTGGTGGTGCCGCTGCTGGCCGACGCGGCGGGCGTGTTCATCATGAAGCAGTTCTTCGAGTCGATCCCGTTGAGCGTGGAGGAGGCCGCCCGGATCGACGGGGCGAGCATCTTCCGCACCTTCTGGTCGGTGGTGCTGCCGATGGCGAAACCGGCGCTGATCACCCTGACCATTTTGTCGTTCCAGGGCTCCTGGAACGAGTTCCCGCACAGCCTCGTGTCGGTGCAGGACCCGGACCTGTTCACCCTGCCGCGTGGGCTGGCCGACCTGGTCAGCGGCTCACTCGGCAGCGGCACCCAGCATCCGCTCAAGCTGGGCGCGGCGCTGCTGGCCACCATCCCCGTCGCGATCATCTTCGTGGTGTTCCAGCGGTACTTCGTCCGGGATGCCAACGACGGCTCGGACAAGGGCTGACCTGCCCCGGTGGGGCGGCCCCGACGTGCGGAGCCGCCCCACCGGTCAGCTCTGCTGGAGGACGGACAGGATGTTGCCGGCCGGATCGGTGAACCAGGCGATGGCCGGCCCCTGCCCGCGCATGACCCCCTTCTCGTCCTGCGGCATCCCGTCGTAGCGGGCGAAGTGGACCCCCCGCGCGATCAGCCCGTCGACCGCACGGTCGATGTCGTCGACCGGGAAGTTGAGCACCGTGTAGGTCGCCGGGGTGTGGTCGTTCTTCGGATAGACCAGGACGGGCCGGTCCCCGGCGATGTGCAGGGTCAGCAACCCGCCCATCGCGTCGTCCCGGGTGACCCGCAGGCCGAGCGTCTCGCCGTAGAACCGTTCGGCGCGCCCGGTGTCGTCCACCGAGAATCCGCTGAACGCCTTGGTGTCTGTGAACACGGTGGTCTCCTCGTTGTCGGCGTACGAGGGGTGGACGATGTCGCCGGCCGGAACTCATCGCCCGGCCGGCCCGGACGGTCAGGGGTCGAGACGGGCGGGCAGGCCGAAGCGCGGAAAGAGCCCCGGGTCGAGGTAGTGGGTGAGGCGGGTGATCCGGCCACCGGCGACCTCCGGCAGCTGGATCGAGAACGGTCGGTGCCCGCCCGCCGGGTCGGGCCGGTACTGGGCGAAGGCGGGGCCGCCGTTGGCCGTCACCCGGATGAGCCGGGAGCCCCGGCAGCCCGCCCCCGGCCCGACCAGCCAACGACCGATGTCGCCCGCGCCACGCAGCCACATCCGGTACGGCGGCATGCTCTGGACGGCGTCGGCGCGTAGCAGGCCCACCAGAGCGTCGACGTCATAGCGCTCGAAGACCTGCACGTAGCGGTCGAGCAGGTCGCGGTGCTCCCGATCCAGCGGCCGGCCCGGAGCGTCACCGACCCGGTCGGCCAGCGTGGCCCGGGCTCGTTGCAGCGCGCTGTTGACCGCGGGCACGGTGGTGTCGAGCAGACCGGCGACCTCCTCGGCCCGCCAACGCAGCACGTCCCGCAGGATCAGCACCGCGCGCTGCCGGGCCGGCAGGTGCTGGAGCGCGGCCACGAACGCCAACCGGACCGACTCCCGAACCACCGTCAGCTCGGCCGGATCGGCCGCCGCCGGCAGCACCGCCGCGTCCGGGGCGGGCTCCACCCAGCCGGTCTCGGGACCGCCCAACGCCGCGGCCACCGGCGACGACGGATCGCCGAGGTCCATCGGCAGGGCCCGGCGCCGACGACCGCGCAGCAGGTCCAGGCAGACGTTGGTGGCGATCCGGTAGAGCCAGGTGCGCGGGCTGGACCGGCCGTCGAAGCCGTCCCACCCGCGCCAGGCCCGCAGCAGCGTCTCCTGCACCGCGTCCTCGGCGTCGTACAGCGAGCCGAGCATCCGGTAGCAGTAGCCGGTCAGCTCGACCCGGAACTCCTCCAGCCGGCCGTCCGCGGTCGGCGCCGGCACCGGCACGGTCGCTGCACTCATGGGGCCGACGTTAGGCGACCCGTGTGACATCGGCCGCCGTAACGGCCCGGACGCGCCGGGACCCGGCTGGATCGCGTGTCAGGCGCCGGGCTGCTCGTCGGTTGGAACCTTCTCGGCCGGGACGGCCACGTGCAGGCGCACCTGGGGCACCAGCATGTCGTCGACGTCCAGCGCGCGGGCCGCGCCGTCGGGCTCCCAGCCGGTGCTGGTGAGGAACTTGCGGGTCGCCTCGTCACCCTCGAACGCCCAGGCCACCGCCCGGCTCAACCCGTCCTCCCGCCACAGGTCCACGGCGGCGGCGAGCAGCCGGCTGCCGTGCCCACGCCGACCCCAGCGCGGCTCGACCAGCAGGTCGGTCACCGCGGCCACGTCCGGGCCGAGCGCCTCGGCCGGCTCGCCCGGGGCCAGCGCCTCGGCGTCGGCCGGGCCGGAAGCGGCGAACCCCACCAGATACGATTGCTCGGCCTGTTCGACGGCGACCAGCACCCGGTGCGCGCCCGAGGGCGGCTCCTGCACCGCGGCGCTCCACTGCCGGGCGAGGAACGCCTCGTCCAGGTTGTCGAGCACGTGCCGAGGCAGGATCCGGCGGTACGCGACCCGCCAGGTTGCGAGTTGGATGCGTGCGATCTCGCCGGCGTCCTCGGGACGCGCCGGGCGGACGTACCCGAGAGCCATGGGACGGAAGCCTACGCAGGGCGAGGGAGGCGACGGTGGCGCAGGGTGCCAACAGGACGACCGCGCAGGTCGTCGGGGTGGTGGTGCTCGCCGCGGCGGTCACCGCGTTCCTCGCCGTCGCGGCCGTCCGACACGGTTTCTTCGACCTAAAGGTCTACTACGGCGCGTTGACGTGGTGGGTGCACGACGGCGGGGAGATCTACGACTACCTCAAGCCGGGCACCCAGTACGGCTTCACCTACCCGCCGTTCGCCGCGCTGGTCATGCTGCCGATGGCGTACCTGCCGTGGACGGCCGCGATCGTGGTGAGCGTGCTCGCCAGCGTGGTCACCACCACGGTGCTGATCTGGTGGCTGGTCGACCCGATCGCCCGCCGCGCCGGCTGGACCCGGTGGTTCGCGCTCGCCGTGGCGCTGTGCCTGGCCGCCGCGTTCGAGCCGATGCGGGAAACGGTCAACTTCGGCCAGGTCAACACCCTGCTGCTCTTCCTGGTCGCGGTGGACCTGCTGCGGCTGCTGCCCGCCGGCAACCGGTGGGCGGGGATCGGCATCGGGTTCGCCACCGCGATCAAGCTGACCCCGGGCATCTTCATCGTCTACCTGCTGGTCACGGGGCGCTGGCGGGCGGCGCTCACCGCCAGCGGCACCGCCGCCGGGGTGTCGCTGCTGGCCGGCGCGCTCTTCCCGGACGCCTCCCGGGAGTTCTGGACCGAGGCGCTGTGGAACACCGGCCGGGTGGGCGAGTTGGCGTTCGTGTCCAACCAGTCGCTGCGCGGGGTGGTCGCCCGGCTCGACCCGGAGCACCCGAGCACCCTGCTCTGGCTGCTGCTGGTGCTCGGCACCCTGGCGCTGTGGGCCTGGCGGTCCCGGACGGCCGTCGCGACGGGCGACGAAGCGACCGGTCTGGCGCTGACCGGCGCGGTGATGTGTCTGGTCAGCCCGGTCACCTGGGTGCATCACCTGGTCTGGCTGCTGCCCGCGCTGATCCTGCTGGTCGACAACGCGATGGCGGCGCCGGCCGGCCGCCGGCGGTGGGTCCTGCTGGTCGCCGCGACCATCGGGTACGCGTTGCTGATCAGCCGGACCGTCTGGTTCTGGGAGAAGGACTTCACGGGGGTCGACGGATTCCTGGGCAGCAACGCCTACGTCTGGATCAGCCTGGCGCTGCTGGCCTTCCTGCCGATCCGCCGGTGGCTGACCCCGGGCGGATCAGTCGTCGAGGCGGCCGGCGTACCGCAGCTCGACCAGCCCGACCGGCGGGCACCCACCGGCGAGGGGCACCTGGTAGGTCGACCGCTCACCGTCCGGTGACAACCCGGCCCGCTCGTAGAACCGGCGGGCCCGCCGGTTGTCCGCCAGCACCCACAGCCGGTAGCCGGTCCAGCCCCGCTCGACGAGCCCGGCACGAGCAGCGGCCAGCAGCGCGGCGGCGGTGCCGTCGCCCCAGCACGCCGGCTCCACGTAGAGGGCCAGCACCTCCCCGACCGCCGGGTCCAGGTCGTCGCGGTCCTGGTTGCGGCGGTACGGCCCGAAGGTGGCGAAGCCGACGACCAGCCCGTCCACCTCACCGAGCAGGGTGGTGAACGGATGCTCGGGGTCGGCCGTGCCGATGTCGCGGCGGCGCTGCGCCCAGGCCACCACGTTGAGCCGTCCGAGCACCTCGTCCGGCATGAAGCCGGCGTAGCCCGCCTGCCAGCCGTGCACGTGCACCCGGGCGACCGCTTCGGCGTCGTCCGGCTCCTCCCGGCGGATGGTCAGCATTGCACCGTTCTATGCCCCGGTGACGGTCGGAGTCCAGCTTCCCGCACCGGCGTCGTACCGATGATTTAAGGTCGCCGACGATGGCCGCACCGGAATCACTCTCGCTCGCCCAGGCCCGGCGGGTGGCGCTCGCCGCCCAGGGCTTCGCCGACCCGGCGCCGACCGGGGTGCCCACCCGTCGGCATCTGCGCCGGGTGCTCGACCGGGTCGGGCTGATCCAGATGGATTCGGTCAACGTGCTGCAACGCGCGCACTACCTGCCGCTCTACAGCCGCCTCGGGCCCTATCCGACCACGCTGCTCGACCAGGCCGCCTACCGCCGCCCACGGGAGCTCTTCGAATACTGGGGCCACGAGGCGTCGCTGGTCCCGGTCGGGCTGCACCCGATGCTGCGCTGGCGGATGGCCCGGGCACACAGCGAGTCCTGGGGTGGCATGCGGCGGATCGCCCAGGAGCAGCCGGAGCTGGTCGCCTGGGTGCGCGACGAGGTGGCCGCCCGTGGTCCGCTGACCGCCGCCGAGATCGAGCACGACGCGCCCCGCGAGACCGGCAACTGGGGGTGGAACTGGTCGGCGGTGAAGCGCGCCCTGGAATATCTGTTCTGGGCCGGCGAGGTGGCCGCCGCGGAGCGCAGCACCTCCTTCGCCCGCCGCTACGACCTGCCCGAGCGGGTGCTGCCGGCCGCCGTGCTGGCCGCGCCGACCCCGACCGACGCCGAGGCGTACCGCACCCTGGTGGCCCTCGCCGCCCGGTCGCTCGGGGTGGCCGCCGAGCCGGAGCTGCGCGACTACTTCCGGCTGCCGCTGGCCGGTGCCCGCCAGGCCGTCGCGGAGCTGGCCGAGGCGGGTGAGCTGGTGCCGGTGACCGTGCCGGGCTGGCGGCAGCCGGCCTGGCTGCACGCGAGCGCCCGGCTGCCGCGCTGGATTCGGGGCAACACGCTGGTCAGCCCGTTCGACCCGCTCGTCTGGGAGCGTGGCCGCACCCAGCGGCTCTTCGACTTCACCTACCGGATCGAGATCTACGTCCCGGCGCCGCAGCGGGTGTACGGCTACTACGTGCTGCCCTTCCTCCAGGGCGACCGGTTCACCGCGCGGGTCGACCTGAAGGCCGACCGCAGGGCGGCGGTGCTGCTGGTGCCGGCCGCGTGGGTCGAGCCCGGCGCCGACCCGGGGGAGACCGCGATGGCGCTCGCCGCCGAGCTGTACCGGCTCGCCGGCTGGCTCGGGTTGGACGCGGTGGCGCCGCCCGCGGCCGGCGACCTGGCCGGTCCGCTCACCGCCGCGTTGGCCGGCGTGTCCGGTGTACCGTGAGCGCGTGACGAGCGCTCCCGGACCGGCCGACCAGCCACAGCCCGCGCCCGGTGCGGTCGACCCGTGGCCGGACGCCCAGCCGTTCGCGTCGACCCCGACGGTCACCGCCGACCCGTCCGCCGGTGCCGCCGGCACCGGTCCGGCCGGCTGGCCGACGAGCCCGCCGGGTGGCTACCCGGTCCCCGAGCCGGACCGGCTCACCCGGTTCGTGCTGCGGCTCTACGAGCGCTCGCCGCGCTGGGCGGTGCCGCTGGCCGCGGTCGGCTGCGTCGCCGCCGGCATGGGCTACGCGCTGCTCAGCGACCCGACCCACGCCGCCCCGGACGCCGCGCCGACCTGCCTGCTCAAGCTGACCACGGGGCTCGACTGTCCGGGCTGCGGCGGCACCCGCGCGCTCTGGTACGTGCTGCACGGCGACCTGCCGGCCGCCGCCCGGCACCACTTCCTGTTCGTCTTCGCGCTGCCGTTCCTGGCGTACCTCTTCGTGGCCTGGGCGGGCAACCAGGCGTTCGGCTGGCGGCTGCCCGAGCTGCGGATCAGCTCCAAGGTCATCGGTGGCTTCCTGGCGGCGTGGCTCGCCTTCTCGGTGTTGCGCAACCTGCCCTGGGCGCCGTTCACCTCGCTCTACGTCTGACCCGTCCGCCAGGCTCCCGTCCGCCGGTGGCGCGGCTGAAAGCCCGTGCGGCTTCGCCCAGGGCGAGGTAGGACCGTGTCGTGCCCCTGTAGAACTGCCCCAGATCCGGGGCAGCTCTACAGGCAACCGGAGAGGTGCCCGGGACTGGCAGGCGTGAGCCAGCTTGTCGAGACGTTGGACACCCGTGCGGCCACGATGACCGCGACGTGTCGGCGATTTGGCTGCCGCCAGGCGCTTTCGCCACCGCGAGCCCGAGTTGGGTGAGCGGCCGGGGACCACTACAGTCCCAGGCATGCCGGAGATGGTGCAGCCCCAGGTCAAGTTGATCGCGTGGACCCAGTTCGCGGCCCCGGACGACGTGCCGTGGTCGACGGACGCGGAGGGTGGCCAGGCGCTCGCCGAGTTCGCCGGCCGGGCCTGCTACCAGTCGTGGAAGAAGCCGAACCCGGCGACCGCCACCAACGCCGGCTACCTCGCGCACATCCTGGAGGTCGGGCACCTCTCGGTGCTGGAGCACGGCTCGGTCACCTTCTACTTCACCGGCGTGTCCCGCTCCTTCACGCATGAGCTGATCCGGCACCGGCACTTCTCGTACTCGCAGCTCTCCCAGCGGTACGTCCCGGAGCGGGACGCGGCCATGGTCGAGCCGACGGTGATCGCCGACGACCCGGAGCTGCACAAGCGCTTCGTGGAGGCCGCCGAAGCGAGCGTGCGGGCGTACAACGAGCTGCTGGAGGGGCTGGAGCAGCGGTTCTCCGACGAGCCGAACCCGACGCTGCGCCGCAAGCAGGCCCGGCAGGCGGCCCGCGCGGTGCTGCCCAACGCCACCGAGACCCGGATCGTGGTCACCGGCAACTACCGGGCGTGGCGGCACTTCATCGCGATGCGGGCCACCGAGCAGGCTGACGTCGAGATCCGTGAGCTGGCCGTGGAGTGCCTGCGCCAGCTGCAGGGGGTCGCGCCGAACGTGTTCGCCGACTTGGAGATCTCCACCCTGCCGGACGGCACCGAGGTGGCGGCCAGCCCGCACGAGGCGTCCTGAGGCCTTCCCCGGCAGGCCCCGGCTGGTCGTCCGCTAGGTTGGAGGGTATGACGCACGACCGCCCTGCCGCCGCTGCCCGACCGGTGTCCCGCCCCTTCGGGCGGCTGCTCACGGCCATGGTGAGCCCGTTCACCCCCGACGGTTCGCTCGACCTCGACGGCGCCGCCCGGCTGGCGAGCCACCTGGTCGACGAGCAGGGCAACGACGCGCTGGTGGTCAACGGCACCACCGGTGAGTCGCCCACCACCACCGACGCGGAGAAGGAGCGCCTGATCCGGGCCGTGGCGGAGGCCGTCGGTGACCGGGCCAAGGTGGTCGCCGGCGTCGGCACCAACGACACCCGGCACACCATCGAGCTGGCCGCCGCCGCCGAGAAGGCTGGTGCGCACGGCCTGCTGGTGGTCACCCCGTACTACAACAAGCCACCGCAGAGCGGGCTGCTGCGGCACTTCACGGCGGTGGCCGACGCGACCGGCCTGCCCGTGATGCTGTACGACATCCCGCACCGCGCCGGCGTGCCCATCGAGACCGAGACGCTCGTCCGGCTCGCCGAGCACGGCCGGATCGTCGCGGTGAAGGACGCCAAGGGTGACCTGACCGCCACCAGCTGGGTGACCAGCCGCACGGCCCTCGCCTTCTACAGCGGCGAGGACGCGCTCACCCTGCCGGCGCTGGCCGTCGGCAGCGTTGGCCTGGTCGGCACCTCCACGCACTTCACCGGGGCGCTGACCGCACAGATGATCGAGGCGTACGACGCGGGGGACATGCCGACCGCGCTGACCCTGCACCGACGGCTGCTGCCGCTGTTCACGGGCATCTTCCGCACCCAGGGCACCATCCTGGTCAAGGCGGGCCTGGCGTCGCTGGGCCTGCCCACCGGCCCGGTGCGACCCCCGCTGGTGGACGCCACCGACGACGAGATCGCCCAGCTGCGCGCGGACTTCGCGGCAGCGGGCCTGGAGCTACCCGAATGATCGAACGACACGATGGGCGCCGAGTGACGGCGTCGCAGAATGAGGTGAACGCGTGACCGAGGCGCACATCGAGGCGGAACTGCCCCCGCCGCTGCCGGAAGGTGGCCTGCGGATCATCCCGCTCGGCGGGCTCGGCGCCATCGGTCGGAACATGACCGTCTTCGAATACGACGGCAAGTTGCTGATCGTCGACTGCGGGGTGCTCTTCCCCGACGTCGAGCAGCCGGGTGTGGACCTGATCCTGCCCGACTTCGGCCCGATCCTGGACCGGCTGGCCGACGTCCAGGCGATCGTGCTGACCCACGGCCACGAGGACCACATCGGCGCGGTGCCCTACCTGCTCGCCCACAAACCGGACATTCCGCTGGTCGGCTCACAGTTCACCCTCGCCCTGGTCGAGGCGAAGCTGGCCGAGCGGCGGATCCAGCCGTACACGCTGACCGTGCGGGAGGGCGGCAAGGAACGGCTCGGCCCGTTCGAGTGCGAGTTCTTCGCGGTCAACCACTCGATCCCGGACGCCCTGGCCGTCGCCATCCGTACCCCGGCCGGCCTGGTGCTGCACACCGGCGACTTCAAGATGGACCAGCTCCCGCTGGACGGCCGGATCACCGACCTGGCCGGCTTCGCCCGGCTCGGCGCCGAGGGCGTCGACCTGCTGCTGTCCGACTCCACCAACGCGGAGATCCCCGGCTTCGTCACCCCGGAGCGGGAGATCGGGCCGGTGCTCGACTCGATCTTCGCGAAGGCGAAGGGCCGGATCATCGTGGCCTCGTTCGCCTCGCACGTGCACCGGGTGCAGCAGGTCTTCGACTCCGCCGCGGAGCACGGCCGCAAGGTGGCGCTGATCGGTCGGTCGATGGTCCGCAACATGGGCATCGCCCGGGACCTCGGCCTGCTCAACATCCCGGCCGGCCTGGTCATCGGGATCGAAGAGGCGACCACGCTGCCGCCCGAGCAGATCGTGCTGATGTCCACCGGGTCGCAGGGCGAGCCGATGAGCGCGCTGGGCCGGATGGCCAGCGGCGACCATCGGCACATCACCATCGCCCCCGGCGACACCGTCGTGCTGGCCTCCTCGCTGGTGCCGGGCAACGAGACCTCGGTCTACCGGGTGATCAACCGGCTGGCCCGGGCCGGCGCGGTGGTCGTGCACAAGGACGTGGCCAAGGTGCACGTCTCCGGGCACGCCCCGGCCGGTGAACTGCTCTACCTGCTCAACGTGGTCCGGCCCAGCAACCTGATGCCGGTGCACGGCGAGTGGCGCCACCTGCGTGCGCACGCCCGCCTCGGCGTCGAGTCCGGGGTGGCCGCCGACCGGGTGGTGCTCTGCGAGGACGGCGACGTGGTCGACCTGGTCGAGGGCCGGGCCAGCCTGGTCGGGCACGTGAAGAGCCGGTACGTCTACGTCGACGGCCTCGCGGTCGGCGACGTCAGCGAATCCCTGCTCACCGAGCGACGGATCCTCGGCGACGGCGGCTTCATCGCCACCACGGTGGTCGTCGACTCGGTCACCGGCAAGGTCGTCGCCGGCCCGACCCTGTCCGCGAAGGGCTTCTCCGAGGACCCGGAGGCGTTCAACCCGGTGATCCCGCTGGTCACCGAGGCCCTCAACCGGGCCGCCGCGGACGGCATCACCGACCCGCACCAGCTCCAGCAGATCGTCCGGCGAACCGTGGGACGGTGGGTCAACGACGCGTACCGTCGTCGGCCGATGATCGTGCCCACCGTCGTCGAGGTCTGACACCGCGCGTCGCGACGCCCGCCGGCACCTCGTGCGCCGGCGGGCGTCGCCCTTGGTCAGGGCAGCGCGGCGACCGCCTCGGCGTACGCGACGCCGGTGGCGATCGCGGCGTCCACCAGCACCAGCAGCTGCGCCGGCGTCACCCCGTGCGCCAGGTCGGTGGCCACGTCGCCGGCCAGCACCAGTTCCTCGCCGAGGTCGTGCGCGTACGCCTTGGGTAGCAGCCGGTCGTGGTTCCACGCGTTGCAAAAGGCGTACGCCTCGGCGCGCCGCGCCACCGGCAGTCGGCGGACGGCCATCGCCCGGGCGTGCAGCACCTCGCCCCTCTCGCCCGCCCGACGGAACTGGATCACCGCGGCACCCCACCGCCCGACCACCGTTGCGCCCTCGTCCACCAGGTACTGGTCGCCGCGCCGGTCCAGCGCCGACGTGATCATGTCGAGGGTCAGCGCCACCAGCTCCTGCTCGCCCGGCCCGTCACCGGGCCCCTCCGTGGGCTCGTCGTCGGCGGGCAGCGGGACCGGTTCGGCGAGTGGACGCTCGGCCAGCCAGGCAGCCATCCGGCCGGAGTGGTGGCCGGTGCCGTTGCGGGCGTCGAAGCTGCCGGCCAGCTCACTGGCGACCCCGAGCAGCAGCGCGCCGAGGGTCGCCACGTTCGGCTCGGTGGCCGGCCGCCCGTCGTACGGCGGGCGGTGCACCGTCCGCCCGCCCAGGCCGGCCTCCACGGCCAGCCCGCAGACCAGCGCCCCCGCGGCGGCGAACTCCATCGCGGCGAGGTCGTCGGTGGGCTCGTCCAACCGGGGCAGCTGCTCGGCCAGGACGTCCAGCCCGCGTTCCAGGTGCCCGCCCAACGCGCAGAACCGTAGGTGCGCGGCGAGGTGCGGGAACGCCGCGCGCTCGCGCCGGTGCCGCCGGTACGCCCGCACGTGTGCCGCCGCGGCCCGCTCCGGCTCACCGGCCCGCAGATCGGGCAGCAGCACCGCGACCAGCGCCCGCTCGGGCTGGTCGGTGCAGTCCTCCGGCTCGTCGGCGCACTCCCGCAGCTCGGCGAGCGCGGCTCGCCACTCGCCCCAGCCGGCGAGCAGCTCCGCGCGCCGGGCCGGGGCGCAGCCCGGGCAACCGCCGGTCGGCCCGGGACGCGTCCCCGCCCAGCGCTGGTACCAGTGGCGGGCGGTGGGCTCGTCACCGAGGTGATCGGCGATCCGGCAGCGCAGCTCCGCGACGGTCGGCGCGTCGGGCCCGTCCACGCCGACCCGGTGGGCCAGGTCGTCCAGGAGGGACCGGGTCTGGTCCAGCCCGACCCGGGGAGTGCCGAGCAGCGCCTCCACCGCGTACCGCTGGTAGCGCAGCAGCGGACCGGCTTCGGCGTCGGCGAGCAGCTCGGGTCGGTGATCGGCGGCGGCCCGGCAGCGCCGTACCGGCTCGACCAGCCGCCACCGCTCTCCGTGCAGCAGGTACGCCTCGATCAGCGCGAAGCGGGCCTCCACCGCGGTCCGCGCGTCTCCGGCGGCGTCCGCCCGCTCGGCGAGCCGTTCCAGGGCCACCAGCCGCCCCGGCCCGTCGGGCAGGTCCCGGGCGTCGGCGAGCGCGGCCACCAGCGCCGGAACGCGACGGACGGCGACCCGCTCAGCGGGGCCGTTGCGCGCAACGCCGGGATCATCCGTCCGGCTGCCCGTGGACTCCTCCCGGCCGGTCATGCCGGCACCGCCCCCGGCAACCGGCCGACCGCCACGGCGAGCTGGCAGCCGGCCGAGATGCCACAGTCGAGCAACTGGTCGAGCTGGTGCGGGGTCACTCCGCGTTCCAGATCGGTGATCACCTCACCACAGACCCGAGCACGGCCGTCGTCGTCGACGTGCACGAACGCCTTCGGCCAGAGCCGGTCGTGGTTCCAGGAGTTGCAGAAGGCGTACAGCGCGGGCACCTGCTCGATGGAGAAGGTCGGCGCGACCAGGGTGCGGACCTGGAGCAGCTCGCCGTCCCCGCCGAGGCGCAGGAACCAGATCAGGTTGTCGTCGAAGCGGCCCACCAGGTCGCCGTTGACGGCTCGACCGACCGGCCGGCCGCGCGCGGCGAGCACCGCCGCGACCAGTTCGCCGGTCAGCGGACGCAACGCGTCAGGGTGCCCGGCCAGCGGATCGTCCTCGAATCCCGGCGACGCCATCGGGCATCCCTCCTGAGGCGGATATCACGGCCGGCGGCGCGGTCCGTGCTGCGACGCGCGGACACGACCCGGAAAAGCGGCGATCTGCCGGGTCCCGCCGTTACCGTGACTCTATGGCGGGCCGTACCTCTCAGGCGAGCCGGCGACGCGGCGCGTCGCCGCGCGGTGGCACCAACAGCCGTGCCCGTCAACCGGCGAAGAAGACCCGGGCACCGGTTCGGCGCCGCACCGCGGCCTCCCGGCCCGGACCGGCCGTCTACGTGGGCCGCGCGATCGGTGCACTGTGGATGGGGCTGGCGCACGGAATGGGGTGGGCGGTGCGGGCCGCAGGCCGGCAGGCCGCCTCCGCCCGCGACCTCGACCCTGAGCACCGCCGCGACGGCGGTGGTCTGCTGCTGTTCGGCCTCGCCCTGCTCAGCGCCGTCGCGCTCTGGTTCTCCGGGGCGGGCCCGGTCGGCACGCGGCTCGCCGACACCGTGCGACTGTTCCTGGGCGCGATCTCCGTGGTCGTGCCGGTGCTGCTGATGATCGGGGCCTGGCGTCTGATGCGCCAACCGGCCGATCCGGCACACCGGGGCCGGGGGCTGATCGGCTGGGGCTCACTGCTCGTGTCGACCGCCGCGCTGCTCCAGATCGGCCAGGACCCGGTCGACACGGTGCAGCGTGACTTCGCCGGTGGCCTGCTCGGCGCCGGCGTCGGCGGCCTGCTGGAGCGCGCGGTCACCGCGTGGGTCGCGGTGCCGCTGCTGATCCTGCTCCTGCTCTTCGGCCTGCTCGTGGTCACCGCCACGCCGATCAACAAGATCCCCGAGCGGTTGGGCCTGCTCGCCGGTGGGCTGGTCGCCTCGCCGGACGCCACCGAGGAGGAGGCGGACGGGACGGCCGTCCGGCCGGCGCGCAAGCGACCCGCGAAGCGGATGCCGCCGCCGGTGGACCCGGACGACTTCGACGACCTGGACGGCGCCGACCTCCAGGAGACGATGGTGCTGCCGCGCAAGGCGCCGGCGAAGGTGCCGGCCAGCCGCAAGCCGGCCGAGCCGCCGGAGCACTCGCCCGCGCCGACCCGCGCCGAGCAGCTCGCGTTGACCGGCCTGGCCGGCGACTACACCCTGCCGCCGGCCAACATGCTCAGCGCCGGCGCCGCCGCGAAGACCCGCAGCAAGGCCAACGACGAGGTGATCGCCGCGCTGACCGGGGTGTTCGACCAGTTCGACGTGGACGCCGCGGTCACCGGCTTCACCCGGGGGCCGACGGTCACCCGGTACGAGGTGGAGCTGGGGCATGGCGTCAAGGTCGAACGGATCACCCAGCTGTCCCGCAACATCGCGTACGCGGTCAAGTCGCCGGACGTACGCATCCTGAGCCCGATCCCGGGCAAGAGCGCGGTCGGCGTGGAGATCCCCAACACCGACCCGGAGAACGTCGCGCTCGGCGACGTGCTGCGCTCGCGGGCGGCGACCAGCGACCACCACCCGATGGTCGTGGCGCTCGGCAAGGACATCGAGGGCGGCTACGTGGTGGCCAACCTCGCCAAGATGCCGCACATCCTCATTGCGGGAGCCACGGGCGCTGGGAAGGCACTGGCCCTCGATACACCGATCCCTACGCCTGACGGATGGTCCACCATGGGTGCTCTCCGGGTAGGTGGGAAGGTGTTCGACGAGCAGGGCCGGCCGTGCACCATCGTCGCCGCCACCGCGGTCATGTATGACCGCCCCTGTTACGAGGTGGAGTTTTCTGACGGCACGGTCATCGTCGCCGACGCCCAGCACCAGTGGCAGACGACGACGAGGGCTGGCCGGACCCAGCGAACCCACCGTTGGAAGGATGGTTCCTACTGGTCCGTCAATGATGTGCAGCGGGTGACTGCACGAGCCGACACGGTGCTGTCGGATCTCGATCGACCGGTGTCGACTGACGAGGTCATCGCAGATGTCGGCCAGCAGTTCCGGAACGTGCTGTACCGGATCGTGCGTGGGTTGCCTAAGGAGCCAGGGAACGCCCTGACCAGCTACCTGCGGGGTGGTCGCGAGGTGACCCGGCGGGTCCCTACCTATTCCCGTCATCGGGTCTACCAGGCATTGCGCGAACTTGTCGCAGATCCGGGACGATCAGGTCGGAGGCTCAGCTTTGACGATCGACCAGTCACGACGGCAGAGATAGCAGCCTCGCTACGGGTGGTCGGGCGTAGCGGATCCTGGACCAATCACGCGGTGGCAGTGTGCGGAGCGCTCGACTATCCAGAGCAGGATCTACCGATCGCGCCGTACACCTTGGGCTGCTGGCTGGGTGATGGCACCACCGGGTCGGCGGGTTTTACGTGCGACGAAGAGGAGTTGCTGGACAACATTCGTCTGGACGGGTACGTCGTGACAAAGCATCCCGCCGGCCGGATGCAGTACACGATCTCGAACAGGCCGGAGCGGGACGGGCGAATCGCCGAGGCTGTGGAGCTATTCACCCGGGGCGTGAGCCTCGCTCGGGCGGCCAGGCAGGTCGGGGTCGGCCTTTCCGCGGTGTGTCTGGCGGCCCGCGGTCAGGAAAGGCTTCAGCCGCCGAGCCACATCGAGCCGGGAGCTCCTTCCCGTGACCGATACCGGACGCTGCAGCAGTTGTTCCGCGAGCTCGGTACGAAACACATCCCTGCCAGCTATCTGCGATCTTCTGAGCAGCAGCGGCGAGCCCTGCTGGCAGGTCTGCTGGACACCGATGGCACGGTTTCCGCGCAAGGCGGAGTCGAGCTTGCACTCACCAATGAGCGTCTGGCGCAGGATGCTCTCGAGTTGATCATCGGGCTCGGTTACCAGGCCACAATGACGACCAAGCGGGTGAAAGGTCGGAGTGAGTTGACCTCCACCTGCTATCGGATTCACTTCACCCCGGCTGACAAGGTCTTCCGGCTGACGCGCAAAGCAAGCCGCCAGGTGATCGGTACGCGCGCGACGACCTCGCGGCGTTACATCGTGGACGTGCGGCCGATCCCCTCGGTACCCGTCCGATGCATCGAGGTCGACAGCCCGAGCCACCTGTACCTGGCCAGTCGTGCGTGCATCCCCACGCACAACTCCAGTTGCCTGAACACACTGCTGGTGTCCGTCCTCACCCGGGCCACCCCGGACGAGGTGCGGCTGCTGCTGATCGACCCGAAGCGGGTCGAGATGACCGGCTACGAGGGCATCCCGCACCTGGTCACGCCCATCGTGACCAACGCCAAGAAGGCGGCCGACTCGCTGGACTGGGTGGTCCGCGAGATGGACATGCGCTACGACGACCTCGCCGCCAACGGGGTCCGGCACATCGACGACTTCAACCGCAAGGTACGCAACGGCGAGATCAAGGCCCCGCCGGGCAGTGAACGGGAGATGCGTCCGTACCCGTATCTGCTGGTGATCGTGGACGAGCTGGCCGATTTGATGATGGTCGCGCCGCGCGACGTGGAGGACTCGGTCGTCCGGATCACCCAGCTGGCCCGGGCGGCCGGCATTCACCTGGTGCTGGCCACCCAGCGCCCCTCGGTCGACGTGGTGACCGGCCTGATCAAGGCGAACGTGCCGTCCCGGCTGGCGTTCGCCACCTCCTCGCTGGCCGACTCGCGGGTCATCCTCGACCAGCCGGGCGCGGAGAAGCTGCTCGGCCGCGGTGACGGGCTGTTCCTGCCGATGGGCGCCTCGAAGCCGGTGCGGATCCAGGGCGCCTGGGTCACCGAGCGCGAGATCGCCGATGTGGTGAAGTTCTGCAAGGGCCAGCGCGAGCCGGAGTTCCGCAAGGACGTGCTGGCCCCCGCACAGGACACCAAGAAGAAGATCGACGAGGACATCGGCGACGACCTCGACCTGTTGACGCAGGCGGTCGAGCTGGTGGTCACCTCGCAGTTCGGCTCCACCTCGATGCTCCAGCGAAAGCTGCGGGTCGGCTTCGCCAAGGCGGGCCGGCTGATGGACCTGATGGAGACCCGTGGCGTGGTCGGGCCCTCGGAGGGGTCGAAGGCGCGCGACGTGCTGGTCAAGCCGGACGAGCTGGAGGAGGTCCTGGTCGGCCTGCGCGGCGGCGGGGACTGACCGGGCAACGCGGCGGGCCCGCCGGTGCCCGGCGGGCCCGTGGCGGAAGAAGTGGTCAGTTGTTGATCAGCGCGGAGATGATCACCAGGCTGATCACCGCGGCGACGACGCTGGCCGCGGCCGCGTACCAGCCCAACGGCTTGTCGCCGAGCACCGCGCCGACGATGCCGGCGATCACGCCGAGCACGCCGAAGATGATCGGGTTGAGCAGCAGGGCGAGCACTGCGAAGACGAAGCCCACGATGGTGAGGATCCGGGCGGCGTTGCTGCGCGGGCGGGCGGTGCTGGGCATGTCGGCCATGTCTGCCTCCGGGTGAGAGCCTGTCGTGACGGATCGATCTCTACCCACTGTGGGCGCTGCTCACGCGTACCGGCGCCGCGCCGCGCGGTACTCAGTGGAAGATCTTCAAACCGACGACGCCGGCCACCACCAGCAGCAGGCACAGGATCCGGGGCAGGCTCGCCGACTCGCCGAGCGCCAGCATCCCGACCAGGGCGGTGCCGACCGCGCCGATGCCGACCCAGACCGCGTACCCGGTGCCGATCGGGATCTCCCGCAGCGCGTACGCCAGCCCGCCCATGCTCAGCGCCAGGGTCACCGCGAACACCAGCGACGGGATCAGCCGGCTGAAGCCGGCGCTGCGTTCCAGGGCGATCGCCCAGGCCGTCTCCAGCAGTCCCGAGATCACCAATACCAGCCAGGCCATCGTTCACCTCACGGGGAGCGCCCGGGCTGTCGCGCCGGGACGAGTGGAGTCTGCACGTCACGCGGGGCGTCTTGGCCTGACCGGGTACGCCCACCACTCGTCCGGGGCGGCCACGGACGACCGGGCCACCGGCACCGACGCTAGCACCGGCCCCGGTCCGCCGACGGCTCGGTGACCCCCGCCACCTCGCGTTGACCTGCACCTCACTTCAACTTGCAGTATGGCGGTCATGACCCTGCTCTACGCCGACCCCGAGGTCGCCGCCGTGCTGGACGCCGCCACCACGGTCGACGCCATGCGCGCCGCCCTGCTGGCCGCGTACGACGGGCGGCTGGTCGCCCCGCCCCGGGCCACCGCCTCGCTCAGCGGTGGGCGGATGGTGCTCACCGCCGGGCACCTGGTCGACGAGTGGTACGGCTTCCGTTCGTACGACACCTTCGGCCACCCGCAGGGCGAACAGTTGGTGGTGCTGCACGACGCCCGCACCGGCGCGATCCGGGCCGTCGCGATCGGCGAGGAGTTGGGCTCCCGGCGTACCGGAGGGCTGGGTGGCGTGGCGGTCGACGCGCTGGCCCGACCGGACGCGGCCACCCTCGGCGTGATCGGCTCCGGTCGGCAGGCGTGGACCCAGGTCTGGGCCGCCGCGGCGGTCCGCCCACTGCGCGAGGTGGTGGTGCACAGCCGCTCCGCCGCCCGGCGGGACGCCTTCGCCGCCCGGGTCCGCGCCGAGTTGGACGTGCCGGCCCGCGCGGTGGCCGACCCCGGCTCGGCGGTGGCCGGGCGGGACATGGTGGTGCTCGCCACCACCAGCCCGACCCCGGTCCTCTGCGCCGCCGACCTGAGCCCCGGCACGCACGTCAACGCGGTCGGCTTCAAGCAGCGCGATCGCAGCGAGTTCGGTGCCGACCTGCTCGACGCCGCCGACCTGCTGGTTACCGACTCGCCGGCCCAGGCGAAGGACTACCGGCCGCCGATGCTCGCCGCCACGCCCCCGTACGCCGGGCGGCTGCTTGACCTGGGCGGCGTCCTGGCCGGCGCGGTCCCCGGCCGAACCACCGTGGACCAGGTCTCCGTCTTCTGCTCCACCGGTCTGTCCGGGACCGAGGTCTTCCTGCTCGACCGGCTGACCCGGGTGGGAGCCGCGACGCGCTGACCGGTTCGCGAGCTGGCGCGATCGGGACTGACCGAACAGTGGACGGTCGCATAGGCGACCGGGCGGAGTTGCCGGCCCCGGGAACCGATCATCATGGAGGCGACCGCCGCGACGGGGCCGGCGGAGCAACTTGAACGTGAGGTGTCATGAACCTCGGGCTGGTGCTGGTAGCTGTCCTGGTGGTGCTCGTCGTCGTGCTGCTGGTCGTCGCGGTCGGCGGCTACAACCGGCTCGTGCGGTTGCGGGCCCAGGTGCAGGCGTCCTGGGCGCAGGTGGACGTCCAGCTGAAACGGCGGCATTCGCTGATCCCCAACCTGGTGTCGACGGTGCAGGGCTACGCCGGGCACGAGCGGGCGACGCTGGAAGCGGTGACCGCCGCACGGGTCACGGCCACGACGGTGGCGGGTGGTGGGCCGGCGCGGGTCGACGCCGAGGGTGCGTTGACCGAGGCGCTCGGTCGGCTGTTCGCCGTCGCCGAGGCGTACCCGCAGCTGCGGGCGGGTGAGAACTTCGCCGGGCTGCAGCGTGAGCTGGCCGCCACCGAGGACAAGATCGCCTACGCGCGGCAGTTCTACAACTCGGCCGTTCAATCGCTCAACACGGCCGTGCGGACCCTGCCCACCAACGTCATCGCCGGGCTGGGCGGCTTCCGTCCCGAGTCGTACTTCGAGGCGACCGGTCCCGAGCGCACCGACGTCTCCGTCCGGTTCTAGCCGTGCTGGAATTCTCCGACCCGGTCGTCGAGATCGGCCTGCCGGTCGCGGGCCTCGCCCTCTGGGCGCTGGTCTACGGGATCACCCGGCTGGCCAGCCGGCCCGCCGCCGTGGCCTCAGCGCCCGCTGCCATGGAGTTCCCCGGGCAGGAGCCGCCGGCCGTGGTCAGCCTGCTGGCCAACCGCTGGCAGTTCACCGTGGACGCAGCCGAGTCCACCTTGCTCGACCTCGCCGCGCGCCGCTACCTGGAGCTGCGCCAGGCCGGCCCCGATCCCCGGCACACCACGGTGCACCTGACCGGCCGCGCCCCCGACGACCTCAACCGGTACGAGCGGCAAGTCTTCGACCGGGTGGCGGCCCGCGCGGTCGACGGGATGGTGCCGCTGACCGCACTGGGATTCTCGGACGCCAACCGATCCGCCTCGTGGGCCAAACGGCTGCGCCGGTCGATCGTGGCCGACGCCCAGCGGCTCGGGCTCTCCCGTCGGCGGTTCTCTCGGGCACTGGTTGTCCTGCTCACCGTGCTCGGCGCTGTCGCCGCCGGCGGGGTCGCGGGCGGGGTCTGGCACTATGTGGCCCGCTCCGGCGAGGACCCGTTCGCTCCCGTCGCCGCCTTCCTCGTCACCATCGTCGCGCTCGCCGGCCTCGCCGGCCGGGACCTCGGAGAACGGGACACCCCCGCCGGCCGGGCCGCCGCCGCCCGCTGGCTGGGGTTGCGCGCCTGGCTCGCCGGGCACGAGAGCTTCGCCGACCTGCCGCCCGCCGCCGTCACGGTCTGGGACCGCTATCTGCCGTACGGGGCCGCACTCGGCGTCACCCGGGTGGCCTCGCAGGTGATCGATTTGGGCATGGCCGACCGGAAACAGCTCTGGTCGTCGTACGGGGGCGGGTGGCGTCGGGTCAGCGTCAGCTATCCGCGCGGGCTGCCCCGGTACGGCCAGCCGCTGGGCTGGGTCCTCTTCCGGGCGCTGATCGCCGGCCTGCTGGGCTGGACGTTCGCCCGGGTGGTCGGCGGGGTGTTCCTCGCCTCGACCGGGGACTCGTCGGCCGGCTCGACGGGGTTCACAGACCTCCGCCCGGTCACGCTCGGCTTCGTCCTGCTCGGGTTCGCGCTGCTCGGCCTCGCCGGGTATCTCCTCCTCCGGGCGCTGGTCGACCTGGTGGCCCCGGCCACGGTCACCGGCGAGGTGCTCTGGCACCAGGTGTGGCAGCGGCAGACGTCGGACGACGGGCCGGGACGGACGATCAACCATTACCTCGTCATCGACGACGGCCACGCCGAGCGGCTCCGTGCGTGGATCATCCCGGACCAGATCGCGGGGGAGTGTCGGCTCGGTGACGTGGTCACCGCACGGGTCCGGCCGTGGACCCGGCGGGTGCTCGGGGTGACCGTCCAGCGCGCGGCGCCCGAGCAGGCCGACCCGGACGCGTACGCCGAGGAGGAGCCGCCGGCCGGCAGCGTCCTGCCCGCCACGGCGACCCACGGCGCGGTCCAGCCGGAGCGCCTGCTCAGCGCGACGGAGGTGGGCGCCGCGACCGGCCGGCGGGTGTCGTTGGTCAGACCGGCCACGAGCACCGGTCAGGTGCGGGGCATGGCGTCGTTCGTCGACGGCAGCGGGGCGACCGTCCTCGCGCTCCAGGTCACCCGGGGAACGATGGCCCGGTTCAACCTGACCGTCGGGCGGAGCACGGGTGTCCCGCTGCCCGAGGTGGGTGACGAGGCGTACGCCGGGCCGGACCGGGTGGTCGGCCGGCGGGGGGACCTCGTGCTGCTGCTGGTCCGCGGGCCGGGCGCCGGCGAATTCGAGGCCGAACAGCTCGCCGGGCTGCTCTCCACCGCCCTGTCCCGGCTGCCGAGCGAGTCCGCGCCGCAGCACAGCGGGGCGGGCTGAGGAGCGGGCTGGGGCCCGAAGGAGGTGCCGAGGTACGGGCGCAGGAGTGCGCCCGATCTCCCGGCCGCCCGCGTGCACGGGCTTCCCCGGTCGGCCCGGTACCCTCGGATGGTGTCTGCCACCTCCCCTTCCAGCTCGGCGCGTCCGACGCCGCTGGAGCTGTCGTCCGCCGCCGAGGGCCGTCGCGTGGCCCTGCTCACCCTGGGCTGTGCCCGCAACGAGGTCGACTCGGAGGAGCTGGCCGCCCGGCTGCACGCCGACGGCTGGCAGGTGACCACGGACGGTGAGGGCGCCGACGTGGTGGTCGTGAACACCTGTGGCTTCGTGGAGAAGGCCAAGCAGGACTCCATCCAGACCCTGCTCGCCGCCGCCGAGACCGGCGCGAAGGTGGTCGCCGCCGGCTGCATGGCCGAGCGGTACGGCCGGGAGCTGGCCGACAGCCTGCCCGAGGCGCAGGCGGTGCTGAGCTTCGACGACTACCCGGACATCGCCGCCCGACTTAGCGCGGTCGTCGCCGGCGAGCAGGTCACCGCGCACACCCCGCGGGACCGGCGGGAGCTGTTGCCGCTCACCCCGGTTAAGCGGCGCGAGGCCGCGGTGTCGCTGCCCGGGCACGGCAGCCCGGCCCGCACGGCCGTCGACACCGACGAGCACACCCCGGCGCACCTGCGTCAGGTGCTGCGCCGCCGGCTGGACACCGGCCCGGTCGCCTCGCTGAAGCTGGCCAGCGGCTGCGACCGCCGCTGCGCGTTCTGCGCCATCCCGGCCTTCCGTGGGGCGTTCGTCTCGCGTACCCCGGACGAGCTGCTCGCCGAGGCGGAGTGGCTGGCCAAGTCCGGCGTCCGGGAGCTGGTGCTGGTCAGCGAGAACTCCACCTCGTACGGCAAGGACCTGGGCGACCCCCGGGCGCTGGAGAAGCTGCTGCCGCAGCTCGCCGCGGTGTCCGGCATCGTCCGGGTCCGGGTGAGCTACCTCCAGCCGGCCGAGACCCGGCCCGGGCTGGTCGAGGCGATCGCCGGCACGCCGGGGGTGGCCCCGTACTTCGACCTGTCGTTCCAGCACTCGAGCGAGCCGGTGCTCCGCCGGATGCGCCGCTTCGGCTCCACCGACCGGTTCCTGGAGCTGCTGGCGAGCGCCCGGGCGCTGGCCCCGGAGGCGGGCGCCCGGAGCAACTTCATCGTCGGCTTCCCCGGCGAGACCCGCGGCGACGTCGACGAGCTGGTCCGCTTCCTGACCGAGGCCCGGCTCGACGCGATCGGCATGTTCGACTACAGCGACGAGGACGGCACCGAGGCCGCCGGGCTGCCCGGCAAGGTCTCCGCCGCGACGATCAAGCGGCGCTACGACCGGCTCAGCGCGCTCGCCGACGAGCTCTGCTCGCAGCGGGCGGAGGATCGGCTCGGCTCGACCGTCGAGGTGCTGGTCGACTCGATCGTCGATGGCGTGGTGGAGGGCCGGGCGGCGCACCAGGCGCCGGAGGTGGACGGCTCGACGACTCTGGTCGCCCCGGTCGAGGGCGGGGTCGACCTGGCCGCGCTGCGCCCGGGTGACCTCGTGCGGGCAAGGGTGACCGGCACCGAAGGGGTGGACCTGCTCGCCGTGCCGGATGAGATGATCTCGGCGGCGCCCGGCGCGGCACGGTGACGGCGGGCCCGAGCGGAGCGGGGGACCCAGGTGGTGCGGTGTCGGGAACGCCACGGCGGTCCGAGTGGGGCGAGGCGGTGACCGGGGCGACGGAGTCCACGCCGCCTCGGGTGGTTCCCGGGGTGCCGGTGCTCAACGCGGCCAACGCGCTGACCGCGTTACGGCTGGTGCTGGTGCCAGTCTTCGCCGCCTCGGTGATCATGGCCGGGATGACCCACGCCGGCTGGCGGATGGCGGCCTGCCTGATCTTCGCGGTCGCCTCCGCGACCGACCTGGTGGACGGCTGGATCGCCCGCCGGTTCGGGCTAGTCACCTCGGTCGGCAAGGTGGCCGACCCGATCGCGGACAAGGCGCTCACGGGCGCCGCCCTGGTGCTGCTCTCCTGGTACGACCGGCTGCCCTGGTGGGTGACCGCGCTGATCCTCGTCCGTGAGCTGGGGATCACCGGGCTGCGGTTCTGGGTGATTCGGCACGGCGTGATCGCGGCCAGCCGAGGCGGCAAGGTCAAAACGGCGCTCCAGATCCTGGCCATCGCCTGGTACCTCTGGCCGATGCCGGCCGCCCTCGCCCCCGTGGGCCCCTGGATCATGGGCGCCGCCGTCCTGGTCACCGTGGCCACCGGCTTCGACTACATAGCCCAGGCCCTCCGCCTCCGCCGCCCCCGCTGACCCCACCCCGCCCCCACGGACCCCGCCCCCGCCGTCGCCCCGTCGATCATGAAGTTATCGCCGTCCGGCGCGGCGTGTCGGGGCAGTAACTTCATGATCGACGCCACCGGTCGGGGGAGGGTTGGGTGGGAATGGGTGGGGAAGGACGGGTGCATGGAGCGGGATGGGGGTCGGGAACGGCCGGCGGGCAGTCCAGAGGTCGGCAGTCCGGCCGCGGGCGTGGTGCACAGCCTGTCGCAGAGGCACGAGACGCTGGCCACGGCCGAGTCACTCACCGGTGGGCTGCTCGCCGCCTCGATCGTGGAGATCGCCGGGGTCAGCGACGTCTACCGGGGTGGGCTGGTGGTCTACGCCACCGAGTTGAAGTCCGAGCTGGCGGGCGTACCGGCCGAGCTGCTGGCCGAGCGGGGGCCCGTCGACCCGGACGTGGCGGCGGCGCTCGCCGAGGGTGGCCGGCAGCGCTGCGGCGCGGACTGGGGGCTCGCCACCACCGGGGTCGCCGGTCCCGAGCCGCAGGACGGCAAGCCGGTCGGCCTGGTCTACGTCGCGGTCGCCGGCCCGGACGGCGGTGAGGTGCGCCAGCTCGACCTGGACGGGGGCCGGGACCACGTCCGATCGGCGGCGGTGACCGAGGCCTTGCGGCTGCTCGGCGAGCGGATCCACGCCGCGGACGCCGCGGATGCCGCGGAGGCGGCGGGGACCGCCAGCGCCGCCGCGGCGGGAACGGCCGGGGCCGGGCGACGGTGAGCCGGCCCGGGCGAACCGACGGGCGGGGCGGGATGTCGCCCGGGCCCACACCGGGTACGGTTGCGGGAAGGCTTCGGCGCTCGGGGCCGGCGCGGTCCGCCGCGACCGGCCGCGGGACGCCGAGCGAGAGGTATCCCTCAGGGGGAGGTGCGATGGTCCTGCTACGCCGGGTGATCGGTGACGCACTGCGGGCGCGCCGGCAGGGGCAGCAGCGCACCCTGCGCGAGGTGTCCACCGCCGCCAACGTCAGCCTTGGTTACCTCTCCGAGATCGAGCGCGGGCACAAGGAGCCGTCCAGCGAGCTGCTCGCCGCGATCTGCGACGCGCTCGGCGCCCGCCTGTCCGAGCTGCTGCGCGAGGTCAGCGACACCGTCGCGCTGGCCGAGCAGATGCCCGGGGTGCTGGTCCCGATGCAGGACGAGTCGGCCGAGGCCGTGCCCGTCGGCGCCGCCCCCGCCGTTCGCAGGAACACCAACCGGGGCGTTCGCCAGGTCACCTCCGATGGCAAGGTCGCCGTCTCGGTCCGCCAGGAATCGCCGCTCAAGGCCACGCTGCGCAGCACCCGAGTCCGCCCCACCGAGCGCGACCGGGACGTGGTCTGCGCCGCCTGAGCCCGTCCTTCCGGTTGACCATGGGCGAGTTGGCCCCGGCCGCGTAGGGTGGCCCGCAGGAGCTGCCGGTGCCGTCGACCGCCCGGTACGGATGCCTCGTTGGCCTCCGGCTGGGACGATGGAGACCGGCCGGGTCGTGGTCGGCAGGTCCATCCGGCCGGGCCACGGTGGATCGACGCTACTGAGGGGATACGGCGGAGATGGCGAACCCGTTCGTCAAGGGCTGGAACTACCTGATGGCGCTCTTCGGTGCCAAGATCGACGAGCATGCCGATCCCAAGGTGCAGATTCAGCAGGCCATCGAGGATGCGCAGCGTCAGCACCAGGCGCTGGTGCAGCAGGCTGCCGCGGTGATCGGCAACCAGCGTCAGCTGGAGATGAAGCTGTCCCGGCAGATGTCCGAGGTCGAGCGGTTGCAGGGCAACGCCCGGCAGGCCCTGGTGCTCGCCGACCAGGCCCGGGCCAAGGGTGACGAGGCCGAGGCCGGGCGGTTCGAGCAGTCGGCGCAGACCCTGGCCACCCAGCTGGTCTCCGCCGAGCAGGCCACCGAGGACCTGAAGACCCTGCACGACCAGGCGCTGGGCGCCGCCGCGCAGGCCCGTCGGGCGGTGGAGAACAACTCGATGATCCTCCAGCAGAAGCTCGCCGAGCGTACCAAGCTGCTCAGCCAGCTGGAGCAGGCCAAGATGCAGGAGACGGTGGCCCGCTCGCTGGAGTCGATGTCGTCGCTGACCGCACCCGGCACCACCCCGTCCCTGGACGAGGTCCGCGACCGCATCGAGCGGCGGTACGCCAACGCGATGGGCCGGGCGGAGTTGGCCGGCAACTCGGTCGAGGGCCGGATGTTGGAGATCCAGAAGGCGAGCATCGACTCGGCCGGCTCGGCCCGGCTGGAGCAGATCCGGTCCAGCATGGCCGGGGAACAGCTCGGCGGCGCGGCGCAGCGACCGGCGGTGCCGCAGGGCGAGACGACGGGCGCGGCCGGCCCGGCCAGCGACCCGACCGCCGCTGCCCGGCTGGACGAGCTCCGGGCCAGCATGGCCCGCGAACGGGGCACCGGCGACCCGACCGCCGCCGGCTGAACGACCGGCCCGAGGAGGTCAGCGTGGCAGACGAGCGGACGCGGTACTTCCGTCGGCTGGACCGGCTGCGCCGGTCCGCGCGGCGGTGGAGCGTGTTGGCCGGTGGGCTCGGCGGCGCCGCGGCGGTGCTGACCCCGTACGCCGGTCTCGGTCTGCCCGACGCGGCCTGGGCCGGCGCCGCCGGCAGCGCGGTGGCGCTGGCCGCCTGGCGCTGGGTCGACCTGCGCGCGCTGGCCGCCCGGCCGGCGCCCCCCGCGTTGGACCCGGCCGAGGCCGCAGCCCGTTCGCGGGCCCGGCTGGTGGCCGCGGTCGAGCGGCTGCCGGTCGGTTCCGGAGTGCTGGCCGAGGTACGCCGGGTCCGCAGCCGGATCGCGCTGCGCGGCACCAGTGCCGGGCAGCAGTGGGCCCGACTCGATCGGGCAGCGCTCACCCTGGCCGGGATGACCACCCGGCTCACCGGGCTGGCCGAGCCGGCGGTGCTGGAGGCTGCCGCCGCCGACCGGTCGCTGCGTGACCTGGCCGCGCGGGTGGCCAGCGTCGAACGGGCGCTGCGGCTGGCCCCCGCCGACGCGCGGGCGCCGCTGGCCGAGGCGCACGGCGCATTGACCGCCCAGTTGGAGAGCGGGGTCGTGGCCTACGAGCGGCTGGTCGTCGCCGCCGCCGGCTACCTGGCCGAGGACGCCCGACCGGAGACCGCCCACCCGGCCGCCGCCCGGCTCACCGAGGCGACCGACCTGCTGCACGGCGTGGCCTCGGCGTTGGCCGAGTTGCGCGCGGTCGGCACCCCGCTGCGCGCACCCACCCGCTGAGCCCGTACACCCGCTGAGCCCGTACACGCGCTGACCGGGCGCCGCGAACCGGCGCCAGGTCACGGCGGGGTGGTGACCGGGATCCGGGCGGTGTACGGCGAGCTGCCCACGACGTTGAACGACCGGATCCGGTAGTGGTACGTCACACCTCGGGCCAGTCCGGTGTTGGTGAAGCCGCGACCCGTCACCGTGAAGGTGGCCACCTCCCGGCCGAAGGCCGGGTCCAGCGCCCGCTGCACGATGAACCCGGCCCCCGGACCGGCCGGCGTGCTCGCCGCCCAGACCAGGACCACCGTCGCGGTGTCCGGTCCCGGCGCGCTGGCGGTGGCACCGACCCCGCTCGGCGCGACGGGTGCGGGTGGGGTGCTCGCCGCGGCCACCGTCGACCAGGCCGACGCGGCACCCAGGTACGTGGTCCGCACCCGGTAGTAGTACGTGGTGTTCGGGGCGACTGTGACGTCCAGGTGGTTGTCACCGACGCCGATGGCGGTGGTGCCCGGGCCGCTGGTGAAGGTCGGGTTGGTGGCCCGCTGCACGTCGATGCCGGTGGCGAAGGAGCGGTTCGCCCAGCGCAGCGCCACCCGCAGCGGCGCGGCCGGCGGGATCGCCGCGGCCAGCCCGCTCGGGGCGGTCAGGTGCACCGAGGCGGGCACGCTGTTCGACCAGGACGAGTAGCTGACGGCGTTCTCCGCCCGGATCCGGTAGTGGTAGGTGACCCCGGGGGTGACCGTCGCGTCCGTGTAGCGGGTGGCGGTGGCCGCGACCGTGATGGTGGTGACCTCGCCGCCGAACGTCGTGTCGGTGGCCCGTTGCAGCAGGTGGCTGGTGGCCGGCGGGCGACCGCCGTTGCCGGTCCAGGCCAGCCCGATCGCCGGCAGCGCGGTGGCTGAGCCCGGCACCGGCGTGGCGGTCAGCCCGGTGGGCGCCTTCGGCGCCACCCGCAGCACCAACGGCCGGTTCATTCCGAGGTCGCGGTGGCCGGCGAGCTGGCTGTGCCAGCGGTACTCCCAGCCCAGGTTGACCAGTTGGTTCACCACCAGGGCGGGTCGCCCGTCGGCCGGGCTGATCGGGGTCGAACCGGTCCGGGCGCCGGCCGGGCGGCCCGGGTCGAGCAGTCGGACGCTGTCGCCCAGCTTGAACGGCAGCGTCGGTGCGACCGGACGTAGCGCCACCACCACGTCCTCCCGGGGGTTCACCCGGATGATCTCCTTCCAGCCCAGCTCGCTGCCGTGCGGGGGCCGGAGCGTGCCGTCCCAGCCGACCCGGTTGATCAGCTGCACGTCGCAGCCGCCGAAGCGCAGCGCCTCGGTCTGCCGCACGTTGCCGCTGATCCGCCAGAATTGGGTCCCGTCGGTCGGCGCGCCGACCGGCACGGCCGGATCGGCGGCGAAGAGCACCTCGGTGACAGGGTCGGTCGGGCCGAGCGGCAGGGTCGCCGGGACGAGCGGCCCGGCGTTCGGGTGCCCGACGCCGAGCCGGCCGGCCAGCCGGCCGTGGCCGGGCTCGAAGACCTGCTGCGCGGCCTTCACCGCGACGGGCAGGCTGACCGGCCCGGCGACGCCCGCCGGGGTGAAGGTGACCGTGGCGGCGTGCACCGGCACGCTCGTCTCCCGCGCGGTCCGGGTGCCGAACGCCGGGTCGTACGCCGGCTGCGGCACGATCGGCGGGCGCTGGCTGGCCGCGTACGCCAGAGGCAGCCGGCGGCGCAGCAGCGCCAGGTCGTACGTCGGGGCCGGCGCTCCGCTCACCCGGAACTGGAGCAGCGTGCGGGTGTTCGGGCCGTACCCCGGCTGGGTTGGGGGCGGGCCGCCCTCGGCGGTCCGGTCCGGCGCGTCGGTGTGCTGGTCGTAGCGCGGATCGAAGCCGGGCAGCGGTGCCGGGGCATCGTTGTAGAGGATCAGCGTGGTGCCCGGCGGTACGGCGGAGAAGTCGACGAGCACGTCCGCGCGCTCGCCCGGGGCGAGCAGCAGCGTGTGCCCGTCGACGTTCAGCACGGTCGGGTCGAGGCGGTCGTAGCGGTAGCCGATCGGCCGGTTCGGCAGCACGACCGGAGCAGGCAGCAGCCCGGCCTCGTTGCCGATCTGGATGAACGCCGGCCCGGCGGCGCGGGGGTCCGGCACCCCGCCGTCACGCCCGTCGGTCGGCCAGTCCGCCGGCCGGTCCGCAGCCCGCACGGCGGGCACCATCGGCACCTCACCGGCGTCGGCGTCGGCCAAGGCGTCGTCCTCCGTCCACATCGGAGAGTCCGAGCAGGCCCGGTAGAGCTGGAGGTTGAGGCTGCGGTCCAGGCAGGCGTTGAGGATCCGGAACCGGTACGCGCGCGGCCGCACCGCCAGGTACGGGTAGGCGACGCCGTTGACCAGCGGGGTGTCGCCGTACACCTCGGGCACCGCGGACGGGTGCGGCGTGCCGGGGCCCAGCGGCGGCTCATCCGGCGCGCCGACCGGATCGTGGTGCGGGTTCGGCACCGGGCCGGGCCCGGTCAGCGGCGGTCCGCCGGTGACGCCGTCCGCAGCCCGCCAGCCGTCCACCGTCGACCAGCCGTCCATCGTCTGCCAGCTGTCGCCACGGGTGCCGTCCGGGGCGGTGCTGCGCGACCAGGGTCCGTAGTCCCACCGGCCGGTCGGATTGCGCCCGCCGGACCGGTACGGGTTCTGCCGGGGCTGGTAGACGTGTGGGTGCCAGAGGCTGCCCCGGGCGCCCCAGCGTTCCCGGTCCCAGGTCGGGTCCTCGGCGGCCAGTTGGGTGTCGTCCGGCACGAAGGTCTTGTCCTCGATCACCAGCGGCAGCTGGTCGGCCGGCAGCACCCCGTCGGCGATGAGCTGGTCCTCGGCCGGGTCTGTGAGCAGGTACGGCGCGAGCTGCCCGCCGTAGACGGTGAGGCGGGCCAGGCCGAGGGTGTTGTCGTGGAACCACATCAGCCGGCCGCTCTGCTCGTTCGGGTAATAGAGCGTGGTGGCGCCGGCCCCGGGCGGCGGCATGTCCGGCACGTGGGTCAGACCCGTCCCGGTCGGGTACGGGGTGATCTCCCCGGCCGGGGTGATCCACTGCCCCGGGTTGCCGGCGCTCGTCCAGCCTGTCTGCGCACCGGCCAGGTGCAGCACCGCCCGGTTCTGCGGGTACGGCGCCGGGCCGTCCAGCGGGCCACCGCCGGCCCCGTCTACCGTGTCGTCGACCGGCAGGAACAGCTCCCCGGCCCGGCCGGTGGGGAGTTGGTTGATGAACTTCACCCGGACCGGCCGGCCCCGGCGGGCGAGGATCATCGGACCGAGGTGCCAGGGCCGCTCCGGTGGCGCCACCGTGTTGTGGCCCGACGCGTCGGTGCCCAGGTTCAGCTGCCGGTAGCCGCGCAGCCGGGTGGCCGGCAGGTCCCGGTGCAGCCGTTGGACGTACTCCTGGAGGCCGATCTCGTAGTAGTCGCAGCCCGGGAAGCTGATCGTGTCCGGCACCGCCACCGGCAGGTACCCACCGAGGTCGCCGCGGCCCAGCTGACCCGGGGTGGGCAGCACGTCGACGAACTTGCGCAGCCCGGTGCCCGGCACCACCCGCCCTTGCGGATCGCGTGCCGGTCGGGGGCTGTGCGCGAAGTTCGGCACCGGGCCGAAGCAGTGGGGCACGACGGCCGGGTCGAGGCTGGGCGCCGGGGCGGCGTCCTCGGCGGTACGTGCGGCCGGCACGGACGCCACCCGTCCGTTGGCGCCGCCGTTGCTGTCGCGGGCGCTCCGCTCGAACCAGGTGGAGCGGAGTCTGCGGAAAATCGCCATGGCTCTCCCCGGGGTCGGGGCACGAGGGTCGCCACCCCGGCGTGGCGACCTGATCGGGCCCGGCACTCTGACGATCGGTGAGCACTCAACCGCAGCATGCGACTCCGACGGCCGGTTAGGAATTACCCAATCGTCCGTTTCTGGGATGACCCCTGTCCGGGTGGGGTGGTCAGGCGGGCGCGGGAGCCTCCGGGTGCTCCGGTTGGCAGACCGGGCACCAGTAGGTGACACGTTCGCCCAGCTCCTGCTTGCGGATCGCGGTGCCGCAGCGGCGGCAGGGTTGGGCGCGACGGCCGTACACGTAGCTGGTCTGCCCCCGGTGCAGCGATCCGGTGGTGCTCTGCGTCCAGCGGCCCCGGTTGGCGGCGAGCAGCCGCTGCGCCAGAGCAACCGTGCCGGCCAGGTCGGGCACCGCACGCACCGGCGTCCACGGCGACACCCCGCGCAGGAAGAGCACCTCGCACTTGTAGAGGTTGCCCACGCCGGCCAGGTTGCGCTGGTCGAGCAGCGCTTCGCCGATGGTCTGCTCCGGGTGGGCGGAGAGCCGGCGGACCGCCTCGGCCGGCTCCCAGTCGGGGCCGAGCAGGTCGGGGCCGAGGTGGCCGACCAGGCCGTCCTCCTCGGCCGTGGGCACCAGGGCCAGCTCGTGCAGGTGGTAGCCGACCGCGACCGCGCCGGGGCTGCGCAACACCACCCGGATCAGGTGCGCCGGCCGGCCGCTCCAGCGTTCACCCGGCGCGTACGCACGCCAGGCGCCGTCCATCCGCAGGTGCGAGTGCAGCGTCCAGTGCGATCCGTCCACCCCGGGCCGGCCGGCGGGGGCGGTGAGGCGGAGCAGCAGGTGCTTGCCCCGGCTGGCCGACTCGCGGACGGTCCAACCGGTGAGGTCCGTGGTGGCCAGCTGCGGCACCCGGAAGTCACTGCCGGTGAGACGCGCGCCAGCCAGCGCGCGGTGCAGCACGCGCGCGGTGTTCCAGACGGTGTCGCCTTCGGGCACCCCGCCATCCTCCCTCCTTCGAGCAAGATTCGCATGTGTCGCCATTTGTACTCAGGTTCCTCATGATCTCCCGACATGCGAGGGTCAGGAAGTTCTGAGGAGAATGCCCATGGCACGACCCCGATGCCGTAATCGCTCGGTCCTCGTCGCCACCCTGACCCTCGCGCTCACCGCCGCGCTCGTGCCCGCCGCCAGCCCCGTCCCGGCCACCCCCGCCGTCGGCCACCCGCTGACCCTCACCGCCGCCGCCCCGGGCGGCGAACGGTGGAACGCCGACCTGTCCGTCGTCGACCGGGACGACGTCAACGTCCGGCGCAGCGCCGCCGGGCTGCGGCTGCGGGAGGCCCGGGCCGCCGGGCGCCGCCACAGCGCGGTCGCCGAGGGAATGCTGCTGACCGCCCCGCGCGCCCTCACCCGGCCGGCCACCCGGGTCCGCGCCGAGATCACCGCCTCGGTCCCCGCCGGCGCCACAGTGGAGGCGCAGGTCCGGGGATGGCGGGTCAGCGGCTGGACGGAGTGGCGGGCCGCCACCGCCGGCGCGGTCTTCGACCGGCCGGTCAGCCGGGTGCAGACCCGGGTGGTGCTCACCGCGCCGGCCGGCGGCGCCACCGCGACGGTACGCGGCGTCCGGCTCACCGCCGACGCGGCCGCTGCCGTCTCCGCCGCCACCCCCGGCCGCACCTACCGGGTGTACGCCACCCGGATCGGGCTGGTCGGCGAGCTGACCGCCAACGGCCGTACGGTGCAGCCACGGGACCACTTCGCGGCGTTGCCGTCGCGTCGCGGGCTCTCCCCGCTCAACAGCGGCGACTACACCGTGCGGGTCTGCACCACCACCGGCTCCCGCTGCGAGTACGCGCCGGTCTGGGACGTCGGGCCGTGGAACACCCGTGACGACTACTGGAACCCGTCGGCCGTGCGGGAAAACTGGAAGAACCTGCCGCAGGGCCGGCCCGAGGCGCAGGCCGCGTACCAGTCCGGCTACAACGGCGGGCGGGACCAGTTCGGGCGTACGGTGCTCAACCCGGCTGGCATCGACCTGGCCGACGGCACGTTCTGGGACGGCTTGCGGCTGACCACCAACGCCTGGGTGGACGTGGCCTACCTGTGGACCGGTGGCGGGCCGCGCGGTGTGGTCGGCGACGGGCCGCTCAACATCCGCACCGGGGCCAGCACGTCGTACCCGAGCCGTGGCCTCGCCGCCCGGTTCGCCAACGTGCCGATCCAGTGCTACGTCACCGGCCAGTCGGTGGCTGGCCCCTACCGCACCACCACCCGGTGGAACCGCCTGGCCGCCGGGCAGTACGTCAGCCACGCGTACATCTCCGCGGTGTACGGCGGCTCCGTGCCGCTCTGCTGACCCGAGCTCAGCCCCGTCGGGCACCATCCGGGCGCTCGTCGGGGCGGGCCAGGCGCACCATGTCCTGGTAGCGCGGGTGGCTGGCGCCGTAGACGGCGTAGTTGAGGCGGGCATGCGAGAGGCTCAGGTCGCCGTTGGGACCGCCCCGGACCGCGTCGGCATCGGTGTCGGACTGACCGTCGTCGGTCCAGAAGCAGACCGGGCAGGTCCCGCCGCCGGTCCGGGAGGCACAGCAGGGACAGGCCACGGGAACCACGTGTTCACCCACCGGGGAAGCATTCCACAGTCGAACAGGTTCGCGGTCGCCGAGTCTGCTCCGCAGGATTGGCGCGTACCCGCGTCGCTCGGTCGACCGGCTGCTGGCGGATATGGGACACGGCACTGGCCGACCGGCCACTCCCGCTGTTGGGCGCCATGGGCAGACTGCCCTGGTGATACATCGGAGCCTGCCCGCCGTCGCCGTACTCGCCGTCGCCGTCGCCCTCACCGCCGGCTGCGGCAGTGACGACGCCGGTCAGCCGGACGCCGCCTCGTCCGTCTCGGCCCCGGCGGCCACCGGTCCTTCGGGCGGGGCGACGCCCTCGACGGACCAGTCCAGCGCCAGCGGTGCCCCTTCCGCGCCCGCCGTCGCCCCGCGGGGGCCGACCGAGCGCCGACCGGCCAGCCCGCCGCCGGTGGTGCTGCCCAAGCGGTCGGCGGGGGCCCCCGGCGCGAAGCAGGTCGTCGAGGCGTTCAAGGCCGCCGGCCTGAAGGTGCCGCACCCGAAGGACCGTTCGGTCGACTGCGGACCGGACGGGCTCGGCCTGGGGTGCTCCGAGCTGATCGCCACCGACGCCGTCACGGTGTACGTGTTTCCCGACGAGATCAGCGCCGGTGACATCGCGGAGACCTGGAGCGGGCAGTCGTACCGGCGCGGCACGGTGGTGCTCAACTACCTGGAGGCGAAAACTCCCGCCGGGGACCGCACGCGCTACGAGAAGGTCCTCGCCAACCTCGGCTGAGCGCCGAGCCCGTGGCCCCGGCGGTCGGGGGCGTATGTGTCTTGTGAGCGTTATACCTGTGAGTCATATCTATGACTCACAGGTATAACGCGTAAAAGAGTGCGGCCCGCCGGGCGTTGGCCGTCCGGCCGGTGGGGTGGGTTTGGCAGCAGGTCGGTGGTTGACGCCACACGGGAGCGTTCGCATCGTCACCCGCCGCGGGCGGCGCCGGCCCGATCCAGGAGGGCGGGTCAGCCGCGTAGGCGTAGGCCGCGCGGGGTGGCCCGGAAGCCCGCGGCGGTCAGCGCGTCGCGCAGCGGCGAGGAGTGCACCGCCTCACCGTCGGCCCGCTCCACCGACATCGCGCCCAACGCTCCGGAGTGGACGGCGTCGGCGAGTGCCTTGCCGGCCGCGGCGAGCGTGTCGGCGTCGTCGGTGAAGGAGAGCAGCGTCCGGCCGCCGCGCTCCACGTAGAGCACCAGGTCACCGGCGACCTGCACCACCAGCGCGCCCGCCTTGCGGCCGGCCCGGTGCCCGGTCGCCGGGGCGGCGCCGTCGCCGGAGTCGATCACCCGTTCCGGCCAGGGCAGCGCCGCGCCGTACGGGTTGGCCGGGTCGGTGGCGGCCAGCACCGTCGCCGGCCCGCCACGCGCCCGGGCACCGTCGGCCGGCTCGGCCAGCGCACGCAACCGGTCCACCGCGCCGGGCACCGCGAACTGGGCCGCGCCCAGCCCCTCCACGAAATAGCCCCGGCGGGCCGCGCCGCGCTCCTCCAGCGCCGACAGCACCGGGTAGACCGCGGAGAAACCGCCGACCACCTGCTCGGCCATGACCGCGCCGCGGGTGACCACCCCGTGCCGCTCCAGCAGCACGTCGGCCAGAGCGGCGGCGCGCCGGGTCGGGTCGAGGTCCCGCTCCGGCAGCCGCGACCAGCGACCGGCGACGGTTGGTGGGCCACCCCGGGTGGGCAGCGCCACCCGGCCGGGCCGCCGGTAGCGGGTGCGCGGCGCGGACGGCCGGGAGCGGTGCGCCCCACCGGCTCCGAGCACCGCGCGCAGCGGGGCGAGGGTGTCGTTGGTGAGGTGACCGGCCCAGACAAGGTCCCAGATTGCCGCGATCAGCGCGGCGTCGTCGGTCGAGCCGACCCGGTCGGCCAGCGGCCGGAAGAACAGCGCCTGCCCGTCGCCGAGCGCGTCGAGCACCGCCTCGTGCAGCGGGGTCCGGGTCAGCGCCTCGTCGGGCGGGGGGAGCAGCAGCGGCGCGGTGTCCGCGTACGCCAGGGTGACCCAGCCATCCCCGCCGGAGATCGCCCCCGACCCGGCCCAGACCACCTCCCCGCTGGCGCACAGCTCGTCGAGCTGGGCGGGGGAGTAGTCGGCGACGCGACCGGGCAGCACCAGCCGCTCCAGCGCGGACGCCGGCACCGCGGCGCCCTGCAACTGCTCCACCGTGGCGGCGAGCGCCTCCACCCCCCGGGCGGACGAGCCGACCTGCTGCCAGCGGGGCAGGAACGTGGCCAGCGCCCGGGGCGGCACCGGCTCGATCTCCCGGCGCAGCGCCGCGAGCGAGCGGCGGCGCAGCAGCCGCAGCACCTCCGCGTCACACCACTGGGCGCCAGCCGAATCGGGGGTGAACTCCCCGGACACCACCCGACCGGTGGCGCCGAGCCGGCGCAGCGTCTGCTCGACCACGAACACGCCGAGCCCGAAGCGGGCCGCGCAACTCGCCGCGGCGAACGGCCCGTGGGTGCGCGCGTAGCGGGCCACCAGGTCACCGAGCGGATCGGCCACGGGGGTGAGGTACGCCTCGGCCACCCCGACCGGCAGCGCCACGCCGAGCGCGTCGCGCAGCCGGGCGGCGTCCTCGACGCCCACCCAGCGCTGCTCGCCGGCGATCCGGACCTGCAGCACCCGGCGGGCGGCCTCCAGCTCGGTCAGCCAGCTCTCCGGTACGACTCGCTCGGCCAGCTCGGTGTCGCTCAGGTCGCCGAGCACCCGCAGCAGCTCGACCACGTCCTCCGCGTCGCGCGGGCGGCGCTGCTCGGTCAGCCAGCGCAGCTGCCGCTCGGTCTCGGCGAGAACCGTCGGGTCCAGCAGTTCGCGCAGGTCGACCCGGCCGAGCAGCTCCCCGAGCAGCGTGGAATCCAGTGCGAGCGCGGCGGCGCGCCGCTCGGCGAGCGGCGCGTCGCCCTCGTAGAGGAACGCCCCGACGTAGCCGAAGAGCAGCGACCGGGCGAACGGGGACGGCGCGCTGGTCTCCACCTCGACAAGCCGCACCTTGCGGGCGGTCAGGTCGCGCATCAGCCCGGCCAGCGCCGGCTGGTCGAAGACGTCCTGGAGGCACTCGCGGGCGGCCTCCAGGGTGACCGGGAAGTCGGCGTACTCGCGGGCCACGTCGAGCAGTTGTGCGGCACGTTGGCGCTGCTGCCAGAGCGGCTGGCGGCGGCGCGGATCGCGACGGGGCAGCAGCAGCGACCGGGCGGCGCACTCCCGGAATCGGGCGGCGAAGAGCGCGGACGTGCCGACCGACTCCTCCACCAGCTGGGCGATCTCGTCGGGCTCGAAGACCACCACGTCGGCGCCGGGTGGCTCGTCGGCGGTGTCCGGCAGCCGGACCACGATGCCGTCGTCGGAGGGCATCACCTGGGCGTCCACCCCGTACCGCTCGGCCAGTCGGCGGCCCACTGCGAGGGCCCACGGCCCGTTGACCCGGGCACCGAGGACGCTGTGCACGGCCAGCCGCCAGTCGCCCAGCTCGTCGCGGAACCGCTCGACCACGATCGTGCGGTCGTCCGGCAGCGAACGGGTGGCCTCGCGCTGCTCGCGCAGGTAGGCCATCAGGTTGGCGGCGGCCCAGTCGTCCAGGCCGCCGGCGCGCAACGTGGCCAGCGCCGCCTCGTCGCTCTGCCGCAACAGGGTGCGCACCCGGGCGCCGATGGCTCGGCCCAGCTCCACCGGCCGGCCCAGCTGGTCGCCCTTCCAGAACGGCATCCGGGCCGCCTGCCCGGGGGCCGGCGAGACCAGCACCCGGTCGGGGGTGATCTCCTCGATGCGCCAGGAGGAGGAGCCGAGCAGGAAGACGTCGCCGACCCGCGACTCGTAGACCATCTCCTCGTCCAGTTCGCCGACCCGCGCGGCCCGCTCGGCGCCGGCCAGGAAGACGCCGAAGAGGCCCCGGTCGGGGATGGTGCCGCCGCTGGTCACCGCGAGCCGCTGCGCGCCGGGGCGGCCGGTGAGCACGTCGGTCGCCCGGTCCCAGACGAGCCGGGGGCGCAGCTCGGCGAAGGCGGTGGACGGGTAGCGGCCGGAGAGCATGTCCAGTACGGCGTGCAGCGCGGAGTCGGGCAGCTCGGCGAAGGGTGCGGCCCGACGGACCAGCACGGCCAGATCACCGACCCGCCACGGCTCCAGGGCCACCATCGCGACGATCTGCTGGGCCAGCACGTCCAGCGGGTTGCGCGGGTAGTGCAGCTCCTCGATCGCGCCGTCGGTCATCCGCTCGGCGACCACCGCACAGGAGAGCAGGTCGCCGCGGTGCTTCGGGAAGACCACCCCGCGGGAGACCGCGCCCACCTGGTGCCCGGCCCGGCCGATCCGCTGCAGGCCGGCGGCCACGCTCGGCGGCGCCTCGATCTGCACCACCAGGTCGACCGCGCCCATGTCGATGCCCAGCTCCAGGCTGGAGGTGGCCACCACCGCCGGGAGCTGGCCGGACTTGAGCGCCTCCTCGATGTGCTTGCGCTCCTCCCGGGAGACGCTGCCGTGGTGCGCTCGGGCGATCACCGGCGCCGCGCCGGTGGCCGCGCCGGACTGGGCCATCACCTCCGCCGGGGGCCGGTTGCGGACCGGACCGGCGGGGCCCTCCGCCACCCCTTCGGCGGCCAGCTCGTTGAGCCGCGCGCAGAGCCGCTCGGCGCTGCGTCGGGAGTTGGTGAAGACGATGGTCGAGCGGTGCTCGCCGATCAGCGAGAAGACCCGCTCCTCGACTGCGGGCCAGATCGAGGCGCGGCGTGGCCGGGGACCACCAAGGTCGTCCTCCGGCGGCTGCTCCTGTTCGTCCAGGCGGGTCATGTCCTCCACCGGCACCTGCACGCTGACCTCGATGGTCTTCGCGGTGGCGGGCTGCACGACGTCGACCGGGCGGGCACCGCCGAGGAACCGGGCGCAGGCGTCGATCGGCCGGACGGTGGCGGAGAGGCCGATCCGTTGCGCCGGGGCGGGCAGCAGCTCGTCGAGGCGTTCCAGCGAGAGGGCGAGGTGGGCGCCGCGCTTGCTGCCGGCCACCGCGTGCACCTCGTCGACGATCACCGTCTGGACGCCGCGAAGTGAATCCCGGGCGGCGGAGGTGAGTAGCAGGAACAGCGACTCGGGCGTGGTGATGAGGATGTCCGGTGGGGTGCGGGCGAAGGCTCGTCGCTCGTCGGCCGGGGTGTCGCCGGTGCGCATGCCGACGGTGATGTCGGGCGGGGCGACGCCGAGCCGGGTCGCCGCCTGCCGGATGCCGGCAAGCGGGGCGCGCAGGTTGCGCTCGACGTCCACGGCGAGCGCCTTGAGTGGGCTGACGTAGAGCACCCGGCAGCGCTGCCGGGCCTCCGCCGGGGCGGGCTCGCGGGCCAGCCGGTCGAGGGACCAGAGGAAGGCTGCGAGCGTCTTGCCGGAGCCGGTGGGCGCCACCACGAGGGCGTTGCGGCCGGCGGCGACCGATCGCCAGGCGCCGGCCTGGGCGGCGGTGGGGGCGGCGAAGGCGGCGTCGAACCAGGCACGGGTGGCCGGGCCGAACCCGGCCAGCGCCCCGGCCGTGTCTGCGTCTGCCCCGGTCACCGCTCCATCGTGCCCCGCCGGTACGACAACCACGAGCGCCCGACCGTGAAATGTGTCCGAGTCAAAGCCATAAGCACCGGATGCGTGCTTAATGCGTTTAGTCTCACTTAACTGCTTGCTTGTGAGGAGCAACATAAAGTAACTTCACTCGCAACGCGAACCGGGGTGGGGGGATCGGATGGCCGGCGAGCAGCGGAATGTCGCACCCGGCACCGACGTGCTGATCCGCAAGGTCGACAGCCACCTCGCCACGCTCCGTGGCGGCCTGCACGGGCCGGAGCTGGAGCTCGCCGAGCGCCTCGCCCGCTGCCTGCGTGAGCTGGTCATCTCCACCGCGCAGGCCAGCGCCGCCGACCGCGGCCAGGTCCGCGCCGCCGTCCACTACTTCGTGCTGCGCCGGGAGAGCCGCGGCCGGCTGCTCTCGGTGCGGTCGCTCGCCGCCGCGGAGCGGGTGGTCGACAAGGTCGCCCGCCAGCTCGGCCGCGTCGACCTGCTGGCCGAGCTGCGCCGCGACCGCCCCGCCCCCGACGACGCGCTGCCCGTCGGAGACGCCCTGCTGCGCTGACACCGGCGCGCAGCTCGCCCGCCCGGCGGCACGCTCATGACGCGTCGCGGACGAATTCCGGCAAAACGGCCCGACGGGCGATGAACTGGCGTCTGATCGCTGCTAGGCGCCACCGTTGCACTGGCGTCGGCCACCACGACCGGGAGCGCGGGTGCTGGTACTACTCATCCTCCATCTCGTGGCGGCCCTCGTCGCGCCACTGTTCGTTCGGTGGTGGGGTCCGCGTGCGTGCTACCCGCTGGCGCTGGCGCCGGCCGCCGCGTTCGGCTGGGCGGTGGCCCGCACCCCGGCCGTCAGCCACGGCGGCGCGGTGGTCGAGACGTACCCGTGGATCCGACAGCTGGGCCTCGACATCGCGCTGCGGCTCACCACGCTGTCCTGGCTGATGACCCTGCTGATCGGCGGCGTCGGCGCGCTGGTGCTGATCTACAGCGCCCGGTACTTCGCCGCCGGCTCGATCGGACTGGCGCAGTTCGCCGCGGTCCTGGTCGCCTTCGCCGGAGCGATGCTCGCCCTGGTCTTCTCCGACAACCTGCTGCTGCTCTACGTCGGCTGGGAACTGACCACGGTCTTCTCGTACCTGCTGATCGGGCACAGCACCGAACGGCGGTCCAGCCGGTGGGCGGCGGCGCAGGCGCTGACGGTCACCACGCTGGGCGGGTTGGCCATGCTGGTCGGGTTCATCCTGCTCGGCGAGCACGCGGGCAGCTACCGCTGGTCGGAGATCGCCGCACAGCCGCTGCCCAGCGGCGGTTACCTGGTCACCGCCGTGCTGCTGATCCTGGCCGGTGCGCTGTCCAAGTCGGCGGTGCTGCCGTTCAGCTCCTGGCTGCCGGTCGCGATGGCGGCGCCCACGCCGGTCAGCGCGTACCTGCACGCGGCCGCCATGGTCAAGGCCGGCGTCTACCTGGTCGGGCTGCTCGCGCCGGTGCTGGCCGTGGTCGGCCCCTGGCGGCCCGTGGTGCAGGTCGCCGGCCTGGCCACCATGCTGATGGGCGGCTGGGCGGCGCTGCGGCAGACCGACCTGAAGCTGTTGCTGGCGTTCGGGACGGTCAGCCAGCTCGGCCTGCTGGTCGCGGTGACCGGGTCCGGCACGCCGGACGCCGCGCTGGCCGGTACGGCGATGCTGCTGGCGCACGCGCTGTTCAAGGCGGCGCTGTTCCTGGTCGTCGGCGTCATCGACCACACCGCCGGCACCCGCGACCTGCGCGAGCTGTCCGGGCTGCGGCACTGGTCCCGACCGCTGTTCGTGGTCGGGGTGCTGGCCGCGGCGTCGATGGCCGGCGTGCCGCCGCTGGTCGGTTTCGTGGCGAAGGAGGCGGTGTTCGCGGCGTTCACCGACCGGCCGGTGCTCCTCACCGGTCTGGTCGCCGGGACCGTGCTCACCGTCGCGTACAGCGCCCGCTTCGTCTGGGGCGCGTTCGCGGACCGGCCGGGCGTGGCACCGGTCCAGCCGGACCCGATCGCCGGGTCGCTGCTGATCCCACCGGCGGTGCTGGCCGGCGTCGGGTTGCTCGCCGGCCCGGCAGCCGGCCTGCTGGACGGCCTGCTGCGCCCGTACGCCGACCTGTCCGGCGGCGTCCACGCGCACCTCGCGCTGTGGTCCGGACCGACCCCGGCGCTCGGCCTGTCCGCGCTGGCGCTCGCCGGCGGTGGTCTGCTCTTCGCGCTGCGCGGGCCGCTCGCTCCGGTGCTGGCCCGGCTCCGCTGGCCGGTCAGCGGAAAGCAGGGCTACGAGTGGATCGTGGGCCGGTTCGACCGACTGGCCATCGAGGTCACCGGAGCGACCCAGCGCGGCTCCCTGCCGCAGTATCTGGGCGTCATCCTGGTCGTCCTTGTGCTGCTGCCCGGCGGTGCGATGCTCGCCGTCGGCCCGTGGCATGCCCGGATCCCGCTCTGGGACACCCCGCTGCAGACGGTGGTCGTGCTGGTGATCGGGGTGGCCGCGGTGCTGGCGGTCCGCGCCCGCCGGCGGCTGACCGCGATGCTGCTGGTGGGGATGACCGGCTACGGCAGCGCCATGCTGTTCGTCCTGCACGGCGCGCCCGACCTCGCGCTCACGCAGTTCCTGGTGGAGACCGCGACCATCGCGGTCTTCGTGCTGGTGCTGCGCCGCCTGCCCAACCGGTTCTCGGTCCGTCCGCTGCGCCGCAGCCGGTGGGTCCGTCGGGCGATCGGGGTTTCGGTGGGTGTGGTGGCCGCTGGGCTGGCCCTCGTCGCCGCCGGCGCCCGTCGGGCGCCGGACATCTCCGCGGTCTTTCCGGACCTGGCGGTGGCCGAGGGGTACGGCCGCAACGTGGTCAACGTGACCCTGGTCGACATCCGGGCCTGGGACACCATGGGTGAGCTGGCGGTGCTGGTGGTGGCGGCGACCGGGGTCGCCAGCCTGATCTTCGAGCGGTCCCGCACCGGGCCCCGGCCGCGCCGGCCGGAGTCGGCGAGGGCGGCGAACCAGACCGACCGGCCGGTGTGGCTGCGCGGCGGGCCCACGCTGGACGAGGAGCGCCGCTCCATCGTGCTGGAGGTGATCATCCGGCTGATCTTCCACACCGTGGTGCTGTTCTCCCTGTTCCTGCTCTTTTCCGGACACAACGCCCCGGGCGGCGGCTTCGCTGGCGGGCTGGTGGCGGGGCTCGCCCTGGTGGTCCGCTACCTGGCCGGCGGCCGGTACGAGCTCGCCGAGGCGGCGCCGGTCGGCGCCGGCACGGTCCTCGGCGCCGGCCTGGCCCTGTCGGTGGGCACCGGCGTCGTGGCGCTGCTGGCCGGTGGATCGGTGCTGGAGAGCGCCAAGGTCGACCGGTCCCTGCCGCTGGTCGGCGACGCACACCTGGTCACCTCGCTCTTCTTCGACGTCGGCGTGTACCTGGTCGTGATCGGGCTGGTGCTGGACATCCTGCGCAGCCTCGGGGCCGAGGTGGACCGGCACATCGAGGCGACCGGAACCGCCGCCGGTGGACTCACCGTCGACAAGGGGGACCGGCCATGACCACCAGTGGCGCCGGGCCCGTGCTGGTGCTGGTGCTCGCTGTCGGGGTGCTGGTCGGTTGCGGGGTGATCCTGCTGCTGGAGCGCAGTCTGACCCGGATCCTGCTCGGCGTGATCCTGCTCGGCAACGGGGTCAACCTGCTGATCCTGCTGGGCGGTCGGTCCGGTGGGGCGCCGATCGTCGGCACCGGCCCGGTGGACCGGATGAGCGACCCGCTGCCGCAGGCCATGGTGCTGACCTCCATCGTGATCACCTTCGGGTTGACCGCGTTCCTGCTCGCCGTGGCGTACCGGAGCTGGTACCTCACCGGCGACGATGAGGTGCCCGACGACCTGGAGGACCAGCAGATCATCAGGCGGGCCGAGCGCAACGAGGTGGGCACGGCCGACCTCGGCGGGGAGGGCCCGGACGACGATCCGGAGCAGGTCGATCCCGAGCCCGCCCGGCGTCGGCTGCATCGCGGGGACGAGGCGTGATGGCCGGGTCGCGGGGGACGCGATGAGCCGGCTGCTGCCCCTGCCGGTGGTGATGCCGCTGCTCGGCGCGGCGCTGACCCTGCTGCTGGCCGCCCGGCCCCGGCTCCAACGCGCGGTCAGTGTGCTCTGCCTGAGCGGCACCCTCGTCGTGGCGCTCCTGCTGCTGGTGCAGGCGTACCGGTACGGGCCGGTGGTGATGGCGATCGGCGGCTGGCCGGCGCCGGTCGGCATCGTCCTGGTCGCCGACCAGCTCGCCGCGCTGATGCTGGTGGTCTCCTCGTCGGTCATCCTCTGCGTGCTGCTGTACTCGATCGGCCAGGGCCGCAGCGAGATCGGCGAGACCACACCGGTGGTCATCTTCCACCCGACGTACCTGGTGCTCACCGCCGGCGTCACCAACGCGTTCCTCGCCGGTGACCTGTTCAACCTCTTCGTCGGTTTCGAGATCCTGCTGGCCGCCAGCTTCGTGCTGATCACCCTGGGCGGCACCGAGATCCGCATCCGTACCGGGTCGACGTACGTGGTGGTCAGCATCCTCTCCTCGATGATCTTCCTGGCCGGGGTGGGCCTGGTGTACGCGGCCACCGGCACACTCAACCTGGCCCAACTGGCTCAGCGCCTCGACGACCTGCCCGCCAACGTCCGGCTGACCCTGGAACTGATGCTGCTGCTCGCGTTCGCCATCAAGGCGGCGGTCTTCCCGCTCTCGGCCTGGCTGCCGGACAGTTACCCCACGGCGCCGGCTCCGGTCACCGCGGTCTTCGCGGGGCTGCTCACCAAGGTGGGCGTCTACGCGATCATCCGCACCGAGACGCTGCTCTTTCCGGGTGGGCAGGCCGACGAGCTGCTCATGGTCGTCGCCGGACTCACCATGGTGGTCGGCATCCTCGGCGCGGTGGCCCAGTCGGACATGAAGCGGCTCTTCTCGTTCACCCTGGTCAGCCACATCGGTTACATGATCTTCGGGGTGGCGTTGAGCACCGTCGCCGGGCTCGCCGGCGCGATCTTCTACGTGGTGCACCACATCACCATCCAGACCACGCTGTTCCTGGTCGCCGGGCTGGTCGAGGAACGGGCCGGCAGCACCGACCTGCGCCGCCTCGGCGGGCTGGCCCGGATCGCGCCGCTGCTCGGCGTGCTGTTCTTCGTCCCGGCGATGAACCTCGCCGGCGTGCCACCGTTCTCCGGCTTCCTCGGCAAGCTCGGCCTGCTCCAGGCCGGGGTGGCGGCCGGCGGGCCGCTGCCCTTGGTGCTCGTCGCGGCGGGCACGCTGACCAGCCTGCTCACCCTCTACGTGGCCTCCCGGGTGTGGAACATCGCCTTCTGGCGGTCGCCCCGGTTGGCCACCACCGAGCCGGCCGTCCGGCTGCCCACGCTGATGGTCGGGGCCACCATGGCCCTGGTCGCGTTCGGGTTGGCGCTGACCGTGCTGGCCGGTCCGCTCTTCGACGTCACCGTCGACGCGGCCACCGACCTGCGCTCGCGCACCCCGTACGTACGGGCCGTCCTGCCGGGCGGCACACCGTGACCGCCCCGCGCGGAACGGTCCCGGGCGGCGCCGACGAGCCGGCCGCGCCACGGCGGCACGGGCTCGGACGCTGGCGGGACCAGGCGCTGGCGTTCGGCTGGCTGGTGGCGGTCTGGTGCCTGCTCTGGGGCGACATCAACTGGGCGAACCTGGCCGGAGGCTTGCTGGTGGGCGGCGCGGTGCTGCTGTTCTTCCCGCTGCCGGCGGTCACCTTCGCCGGGCGGCTGCGCCCCCGGGCGCTGCTGGTGTTCGCGTTCCGGTTCGGCACCGAACTGGTCGGCGCGAGCCTGCACGTGGCCCGGATCGCGGTGCAGCCCGGCTACCGCCCACGCGGGGCGATCATCGGGGTGCGGCTGCGGGTGCCCACCGACCTGAACCTGGCGCTCACCGCGGAGGCGGTCTCGCTGGTGCCCGGCACGTTGATCCTCGAGGTGGACCGGGGTTCCGGAACGCTCTACCTGCACGTGCTGGACACCCATGGGCCGGCGGAGCTGACCCTCGCCCGGGAGCGCACCCTCGCCGTCGAGCGGCGGATCGTCCGGGCGGTGGGCTCCGCCGCCGAACTGCGCCGCGTCGAGACCGATGCCGTCGAGAAGGGAACCCTCCCGTGATCACGTTCCTGGCCGTCGTTCTCACCGCCCTGCTCTCGGTGACCGCGTTGCTCGCGCTGACCCGGCTCTACCGGGGCCCGTCGTTGCTGGACCGGGTGATCGCCGCGGACATGCTGCTCGCCACCATGGTCGGCGCGGTCGGCGCCGAGGCGGCGGTCAACCGGCACGCCACGACGCTGCCCGTCCTGGTCGTGCTGTCCCTGCTCGGCTTCATCGGCTCGGTGTCGCTGGTCCGCTTCGCCGTTCGGGAGCAGGCATGATCGGGACGATCGCGGACTGGCTCGGCGCCGGTTGTCTGGTGGCCGGCGCGCTGCTCGGCCTGGCCGCCGCGATCGGCGTGCTCCGCTTTCCGGACGCCCTGTCCCGGATGCACGCGGCCACCAAACCGCAGGTGCTCGGGGTGCTCCTGCTGCTGCTCGGCATCATGCTGAGGCTGCGGTCGCCGGCGGACCTCGGCATGATCATGCTGGTGGCGGTCTTCCAACTGGCCACCGCGCCCGTCGCGGCACAGATGATCGGCCGCGCCGCGTACCGGGCCGGCCGGCTGGACCGGGACCTGCTCGACGCGGATGAGCTGGCCGAACGCGGGCCGGGCCGGGGGCCGGCGGGGCCGGGGTGACGGCTTGGGCCACCGCTGTTGAACCGGACGATCGGCGCCTTCGGCCCACCCTCAGCGGAGTCCCAGCCAGCGCCGGTAAAATGAAGGCATGATCGACTCTTCTGCCCAGGAGGGCAGCAGTAGCCAGCCGGGTCGTGCCCGGCATATCCCCGTTCCGACGACCCCGGGAGCCCTGAGCGACCCGTGTTGATCGTCGTCGGTCTCCTTCTGATCATCGTGCTCACCGCCGCCACCGGCTACTTCGTGGCGCAGGAGTTCGGCTATGTCGCCGTCGACCGGGGCAAGCTGCGCCAGCTCGCCGATGACGGCGACGCGGCTGCCGCCCGGGCCCTGACCGTCACCAGCCGGCTCTCCTTCATGCTCTCCGGCGCGCAGCTCGGCATCACCGTCACCGCGCTGCTGGTCGGCTACGTCGCCGAGCCGTACCTCGGTGGCGGCCTCGCCGACCTGCTCGGCGTCGCCGGCGTCGGCGAGGCGGTCAGCCTGCCGCTGTCGGTGGCGCTGGCGCTGGTCATCGCCACCGTGGTCCAGATGGTCCTCGGTGAGCTGGCCCCGAAGAACCTGGCCATCGCCCGGGCCGAGCCGCTGGCCCGGGCACTGAGCCGGTCCACCCTGGCGTACCTCACCGTCGCCGGGCCCGTGATCCGGCTCTTCGACCGGGCGTCGGTGCGGCTGCTCCGTCGGGTCGGCATCGAGCCGATCGAGGAGCTGCCCAGCGGCGCCACGCCGGCCGACCTGGAACAGATCATCGCCGAGTCCCGCGAGGAGGGCAGCCTGGACGCGGAGATGTCCACGCTGCTCGACCGGGGGCTGGATTTCCGCGAGCTGACCGCCGGCGAGGCCATGGTGCCCCGGGTTGACGTGCACACCCTACGGGCGCACGAGCCGGTGAGCCGGGTGGTCGAGCTGCTGGACACCGGTCACTCCCGGTTCCCGGTGCGCGGCGCGGAGGGCGTCGACGACCTGATCGGCATCGTCGGCATCGCCGACGTGCTCGGCGTACCCCCGGGGGAGAGGGCCACCACCCCGGTGAGCGCGGTGGCCGGGCCGCCGCTGCTGGTGCCGGAGACGTTGCCGTTGCCCACGGTGCTCGACCGGCTGCGGTCCGGGCACCGACAGATGGCCTGCGTGGTCGACGAGTACGGCGGCTTCGCCGGCGTGATCACGCTGGAGGACATCGCCGAGGAACTGGTCGGCCCGATCCGGGACGAGGACGACCCGCCGGAGCGCGCACCCGCCCGGCAGGACGACGGGTCCTGGGTGGTGCCGGCCCGCTGGCGGATCGACGAGGTCGCCGACAGCACCGGCATCGCGCTGCCCGAGGCCCCGGAGTACGACACCCTCTCCGGGTTGGTCATGCGGGAGCTGGGCCGGGTGCCGGAGGTCGGCGACCGACTGGAGATCAGCCTGCTGCCCGACGGAGCCGACGCCGAGGACGGCGAGGCCGAACCCCGGGCGCTGGTCGAGGTGCTGGCCGTCGACCGGCACGTGGCCGACTCGGTGCGCTTGCGGCTGACCGACCCGGGCGACCGGCGCGAGGTGTCCCGATGAGTCCGGGGATCGCGCTGTTCAGCTCGGTGATCCTGCTGGCGCTGAACGGGTTCTTCGTGGCCGCCGAGTTCGCCCTGGTGGCCAGCAAGCGGTACCGCCTGGAGCAGGCGGCGGCCAACGGTGGCCGAGCGGCTCGGGCGGCGCTGGACGGCGTCCGCGAGTTGTCGCTGATGCTGGCCGGGGCGCAGCTCGGCATCACCCTCTGCACCCTGGGGCTCGGTGCGCTGGCTGAGCCGGCGATCGAGCACCTGCTCAGTCCGCTGCTGCACGCGGTGGGGCTGCCGGACGCGGCCGGCCACCTGATCGCCCTGGTCTTCGCCCTCGGGTTGGTCACCTTCCTGCACCTGGTGGTGGGGGAGATGGCGCCGAAGTCGTGGGCGATCACCGACGCGGAGCGCTCGGCGACGCTGCTCGCGCTGCCGTTCCGTGCCTTCGCCCGGGTGTCCCGGCCGGTGCTCTCCGCGCTGAACGCGCTGGCCAACGCGATCCTGCGGCTGTTCGGTGTCAACCAGCAGGATCAGCTGGCCCAGGTGCACGGCCCGGACGAGCTGCGGATCCTGCTGGAGCAGTCACGCGAGCACGGGCTGCTCGGCGCCGAGCAGCACCAACTGCTGACCAGCATGCTGGAGTTGCAGGGCACGTCGGTGGCGCAGGTGATGGAGCCGTTCGCCACCATGGTCACCGTCCGCCGGGGCGACCCGGCCGAGCGGATCGAGCAGGTCAGCCGGGACAGCGGCCGGTCCCGGCTGGCGGTGCTGGACGCGGCGGGTGACGTCTGCGGCCTGGTGCACGTGCGGGAGGCGGTGCGGGTGGTCACCACCGGTCGCGTCGCCACCGCCGGTGAGCTGATGACGCCCGCGTTCACGCTGCCCGCGACGTCCTCGGTCACCGAGGCGGTGGCCGCGATGCGGGCCCGGCAGTCCCAGCTCGCGCTGGTGCGCAACGGCGGTGGCCCGGCCCGGCCGATCGGCTTCGTCGCCCTGGAGGACCTGCTGGAGGAGGTCATCGGCGAGTTCGACGACGAGACCGACACGGTGCCGCGCGGGAGGCGGTTGCGATGAACCGGAGGTGTGGTTTCTCTTCGCGGAAGTAGAGGTGACCGGCCGCGATGAACCGGAGGGATGGTCCCTCTTCCCGGAAGTCGGGGTGACCAGGTGCGATGAACCGGAGGGGTGGTTTCTCTTCGCGGAAGCCGGGGTGACCAGGCGCGGGGTCCGCGACAGTTGAGGTGGCCTCGTCGGGGCTGGGGTGGCTGGGGGCGTGGCCTGACAGGGGGCGCGGTGCGGCTGACGGGGGTGTCCCGGGAGTCCGGCTGGACCGGGCTGTCCGTGCAGACCACACTTCCCAACCCGAGTACCCGTCCGGGCCTGCGCCTGCCGGGCCGCGTGACGTTGACGGCGGGGCCGGACGACGTACTGGTGCGGCACATCCGGCTCGGCCTGGTCACCACGGTCGAGCCGGATGATCCGGCCGCCGCCCGGCGCCTGGTGCAGTTTTTTCAGCTGCCGATCGCCGGCCGGTTCGTCGTACCGGCCGGTCGGCGTCGGGCGGTCGACTTCGCGCTGCCGTTGCCGTGGGAGACCCCGGTGACCATCTTCGGCGGGGTGCCGCTGCTGAGCCTGCGGATGGGGCTGCGTACCGAGGTCTCCGTCGACCCGGAGCTGGATCAGGGGGCGATGGTGCCGGTCTTCGTGCACCCGATTCCCACTCAGCAGCACGTGCTGGCGGCGTTCGAGACGCTGGGTTTCATGATCCGCCAGGCCGGTCTGCAGGAGGGTGCGCTGCCGGGGGTGGCGCACACCCTGCCGCTGCACCAGCGGTGGGGGTACTGGGTGGCGCCGCTCTACGCCGGCCCGATCACCGAGCTGGAGGTGATCTTCGTGACCAACTCGGCGGGCCTGGAGGCGATCTTCTGGATGGACCGCCGGCTGGCGCTGGCCGGGATCACCCATCAGAGCATCAGCCGGTTCCGGATCTGGCATGCGGACGCCGACCGGCGGGACTGGATCGCCACCGTGGACGGCTGGCTGCGCCAGGCGATCAACCGGCACGCCGCGGCGGCGGCACACGCCGACTGGTCCGCGCGGCTCGACGAGTCCGCCCACGTCAGCCGCCACCCCGACGAGCCGGTCCGGCCCGGCTACGGCCTCGGCGGCACCGCCGGTAATGCCGGAGTCGGTGGCGGCGGCTCCGGCGGCGACGGCACCTAGCGGGGCCTGTGCCCGTCAACGGTGTTAATAGGGGCCCCCTCCTCTACCGCAGGCGTTAACAGGGGGCCCTTCCTTACACCGAGGCGGTGGCCAGTTTGAGGCTGAAGGCGAGGAAGAGCGCGGCGACGGCGGTGGTGCCGCCGGCGGCGAGGCGGCGACGCTGGCGGAACTGCGTGGCCAGGAAGGTGCCCGCGAAGATCAACGCGGTCAGGTAGATCGCGCTGGTCACCTGGGCGATCAGCCCGAGCAGCAGGAAGGACAGCGCCGGCCAGGCGTAGCCGGGGTCGACGAACTGGATGAAGAACGAGATGAAGAACAGGATCGCCTTCGGGTTCAGCAGGCTGATCACCAGCGCCTTGCGGAACGGGCTGCGCATCGCCGCCGGCTCCGCGGCGTCGATGAGCCGCGGCGTGCTCGGGTCGTTGCGGTCGCGCCAGCGCCGCCAGGCGCCGCGCAGCATGGTCACCCCGACATAACCGAGGTACGCGGCACCGGCGTACTTGATCACCAGGAACAGCGGTGGGTACGCCTTGAGCACCGACGCCACCCCGGCGGCGGAGAGGAACATCAGCACCCCGTCGCCGACGAACACCCCGCCGGCCGCGCGGTAACCGGCCGCCACTCCCCGCTTGGCGGCGGTGGAGAGCACGAAGAGTGAGTTCGGCCCGGGCAGCAGGATGATGGCCACGGTGCCCAGCACGTACGTCCAGATGTCGGTGATCCCCAGCACGCCCGCCATCATCACGCCACGGGTGCCGTCCGGAGAAGCCTTTCCCGCAGCCTGACCTGTGCGTTCGGCCACTCGTCGGTAAGCATGGAGTAGAGCGCCGAGTTCCGCCAACTTCCGTCGGCGCGTATGCGGTTGGCCCGCAGGGTGCCCTCCCGGGTGGCGCCGAGTCGCTCGATCGCCCGCTGCGAGCGCTCGTTGAGCGTGCTGGTCTGCCAGGTGACCCGGGTCGCATCCAGTTCCCCGAAGGCTCGGGTGAGCAGCAGCAGCTTGGCCTCGGTGTTGATCCCGGTGCGCCACCACCGCCGGCCGAGTTGGGTGTAGCCGATCTCCAGAGTTCGCAGCTCCTCGTCCGGCTGGTAGTAGGAGGTGGTGCCGACCACCGTGCCGGTGGCCGCGCAGCGCTGCACCCACGGCACCCGCACGCCCCGCTGGTGAGCCTCCAGCGCGGCGCCGATGTAGCCGGTCATCTCGGCCACGCTCGTCGGTCGCGGGCTGCCGATGTGGCGCCACACCTCGGGGTCGTCGAGTGCGGCGTACAGGCCCTCGGCGTGGCTCGGGTCCAGGGGCTCCAGCAGCACGTGCTCGCCGCGCAGCACCACCGGTTCCAGCCAGGTCGACCGGTTCGGCCGCAGGTACGCCGGCAGCGGCGCGGTGACCCCGGCGTCCGGCTCCGGCAGCCCGGCGGTCAGCCGCAGCGGCAGCACCCCGGCCCAGTGCGGCAGGTGCAGGTCGGCCTCGTCCTCGCGCACCCCACCGGTGCGGGCCCGGACCGACACCTCGCGCAGTGGCAGCGCCAGCACGGCGGTCTCGGCCAGCTCCCGCCGGTTGGGCGGGCGGCTGGCCGCGCTGCGTCCCGCGCCGACCTTCTCCACCAGTGCGGTGAGCATGGCGGTCTTCTCCCGCTCGTCGGTGACCAGTCGGGCGGTGCCCAGCGCGACCACCGAGCGGTAGTTGGCGCTGTGGTGGAACTGGGAGCGGGCGTAGACCAGCCCGTCGAGCAGGGTCACCGTGACGCAGACCGGCAGTCCGTCGCCCCGGGCGGCGAGCAGTGGCCGGCTGCCGGTGGAGCCGTGCAGGTAGAGCGTGTCGCCGATGCGTACGTGCAGGGTGGGCAGCACCCGCGGCTGGCCGTCGACGGTGAACCCGAGCGCGCAGTGGTACGCCTCGTCGAGCACGGCGTGCGCGGCGGCCCGGTCGTAGCTCATCCGGTCCCGGGAACGGCTGGGGATGGTCCGGGCGGTGGGTGGGTACATGCTCGCCCCTTTGTTCTAGTACAATCTCCTGTTTGTGTCAGCACGCTATCAGTTCGCCGGGGCGACGGCCGTCGCGATTTCGGCCAGCATCGAGTCGGGCATCCGCACGGGGGGCCTGCCGCCAGGTGCCGCCCTGCCACCGGTCCGGGTGCTCGCCGTTGAACTGGGCGTCAGCCCGGCCACGGTCGCCCGCGCCTACCAGGAGTTGCGCCAGCGCGGCCTGCTCGCCACCGCCGGTCGGCACGGCACCCGGGTCCGCCCCCGCCCGCCGGTGGCCGCCCGCCGCTCCGCGCTGCGTCCGGCGTCGTTGCCCGGGGCCCGTGACCTGTCCCGGGGTGAGCCCGACCCCCGGCTGCTGCCCGCCCTCGGCCCGCACCTGGCGGCGCTGGCCGCCGAAACCGGCCCGCCGGTCGGCTACTCCGACGCCGGCGTGCTGCCCGAGTTGGCCGCGGCGGCCCGTGCCCGGCTGAGCGCCGACGGTGTGCCGGCCGGGGAGCTCACCCTCACCGGCGGCGCGCTGGACGGCATCGAGCGGCTGCTCGGCGCCCACCTGCGTCCCGGCGACGCGGTCGCGGTGGAGGATCCGGGCTGGGCCAACCTGCTCGACCTGGTCGCCGCGCTGGGGCTGCGCCCGATCGGCGTACCGCTCGACGACGAAGGGCCGCTGGTGGCCGGGGTGGCCGCCGCGTTGGCCGCCGGCGCGCGGGCGCTGGTCGTCACCAGCCGGGCGCAGAACCCGACCGGCGCGGCCGTCTCCGCCGCCCGGGCCGAGGCGCTGCGGGCGCTGCTCGCCGGCCGGCGCGACCTGCTGCTCATCGAGGACGACCACGCCGCCGAGCTGGCCCGCGTACCGCTGCACCCGCTGGCCGGCGCGACCGCGAGCTGGGCCTTCCTCCGTTCGGTGAGCAAACCCTTCGGCCCCGACCTGCGGCTGGCCGTGCTGACCGGTGACGAGACCACGGTGGCTCGGGTGACCGGCCGGACGCGGGTCGGCGCGGGCTGGGTCTCCACCGTGCTCCAGCGACTGGTGCTCGCGCTGTGGCGCGACCCGGCGGTCGCCGAGGTGGTGGAGCGGGCGACGGAGAGTTACGAGCAGCGGCGTGCGGGGCTGCTGGCCGCGCTGGCGGAGCACGGCCTGGCCGCGCACGGCCGCAGCGGCATCAACGTCTGGCTGCCGGTGGCGGACGAGACCAGCGCGGTCACCGCGTTGCGCGACGCCGGCTGGTCGGTGGCCCCCGGAGCCCTCTACCGGATCGCCGCCCCGCCCGCGCTGCGCATCACCGTCAGCCCTCTCACCATTCCGGACCTGGTTCCCCTGGCCGCCGCCCTGGCCCGCGCCGCCCATCCCGCCCCACCACCGGGCTTCTCCACCTGACCCAACGGAGTTGGGCGCGGCTGTCGCCGCCGGGCCTGCGCGGTTGGGTAGGGCAGAAAGCGCGCTATCGCGACGATTCACAGCGGTTGGGGTGGGTATGCGGGCCGCCGGAGGTGGAAGACATGGCTTCAGGTGGCTCGCGCAAGGGGCTCTGGATCGCGGTGGCGGTGGTGATCATCATCATCGTGATCGTGCTGATCGCGATCGCGTCCGGTGGTGACGGCGGCAACGGGTACTGACGCGGCCCGGCCGACGGTGCTGGCGCTCCACCATGGCGTACCCGGCATCGGGCGGCGAACGGGTATATAACAGTCGGCATGGCCGAGCAGACCGGGAGCGCCCCGGGCGCCCAGCGGTTCATCCCGCCGGGCGCGGACACCATCGACGAGCTGCGCGCCGCCTCGGGTGGCTGTCAGGGGTGCGAGCTGTACCGGGACGCCACGCAGACGGTCTTCGGCCGGGGCGACGAGAGCGCCCGGGTGGTCCTGGTCGGCGAACAGCCCGGCGACATGGAGGACCAGAAGGGGCTGCCCTTCGTCGGTCCCGCCGGGCGGCTGTTGCGCAAGGCCGCCGACGACGCCGCGCTCGACTCCTCGCAGATCTATCTGACCAACGCGGTCAAGCACTTCCGCTTCGAGTTGCGCGGCAAGCGGCGTATCCACCAGACCCCCGACCGGGTGCACATCACCGCGTGCCGGCCGTGGTTGGTCGCCGAGTTCGCCCGGCTGCGCCCGGAGATCGTGGTGGTGCTCGGCGCGACAGCAGCCAAGGCGCTGCTCGGCCCGTCCTTCCGGGTCACCCGCCAGCGGGGCGAGCTGCTGCCCTGGCCCGCGTCGGCCCAGCACGCGGAGGACTTCCAGCGGGTGCCGGTGGACAACGCCGGAAAGCGGGCCGACGCGCCCGAGGCCCGCCTGCTCGCCACCATCCACCCGTCCGCGGTGCTGCGCGCCGACGATCAGGACAAGGCGTACGAGGGGCTGGTCGCCGACCTCACCGTCGCCTCCCGCGCCCTGTCCGGCTGACACCGCCCCGCCCTGACACCGCGGCGCCGGAGGGACGAGCGTCGGCTCGGCCGACAGCGAAACCCACTGCCGCTGGTCGGCACGGGTGCGCGAGGATGGGGCACCCCCATCCTAAGGAGCGCCGATGGCCACCGACCTGACCGCGCCGCGTACCGTCCGGCCCGACGTCGCGCCGATCCAGCGCCGTACCCTGCGGCTGCTCTTCACCACCCAGATCATCGGCGGCGTCGGCGTGACCATCGGCATCGCCGTCGGTGCCCTGCTCGCCGCCCGGATCGCCGGCACGGCGGTGGCCGGGCTGGCGCAGAGCGCCGGTGTGGTGGGCGCGGCGCTGCTCGCCGTCCCGGTCACCCGGATCATGGCGCGGCACGGCCGGCGGCCGGGTCTGGTGATGGCGTACGTGGTCGGCGCCGTCGGCGGCGTGCTGGTGGTGCTGGCCGCGGCCACCCGCTGGGTGCCGCTGCTCTTCCTCGGCATGCTGCTCTTCGGCGGAGGCACCGCCGCGAACCTCCAGGCCCGCTACACGGCGGTGGACCTCGCCGAGCCGGCCCGCCGGGGCCGGCAGCTCTCCCTGATCGTGTGGGCAACCACCATCGGCGCGGTGGCCGCGCCGAACTTCGCCGCGCTGGCCGACCGGGTCACCACCGGCTGGGGGCTGCCGCCGCTGGCCGGCCCGTTCGCGTTCAGCGCGGTCGCGTTCGTGCTGGCTGGCGGCGTACTCCTCGGGTTGCTCCGGCCCGACCCGCTGCTCACCGCGCGCCGTCTCGCGGCGGCCGACGCGCCGCCCGCCGAAGTGCCGGCTGCGGCCGCCGCGCCGGTCGGGGTGCGCGCGCCGCGCGGCGCCGGGATGCGGGCGGCCTGGTCGGTGGTACGCGGACGGCCCGCCGCCCGGCTCGGCATCGCGGCGGTGGCGGTCGGCCACCTGGTGATGGTGGCGGTGATGTCGATGACCCCGGTCCGGCTCGGTGAGTCGCACGCCGACGCCGACGTGCTGCGGCTCGTCGGCATCGTGCTGAGCCTGCACATCGCCGGCATGTACGCGTTCTCCCCGCTGGTCGGCTGGCTCACCGACCGGCTCGGCCGGCGGGTGGTGATCCTCGGCGGGGTGGCGCTGCTGCTGGCCGCGTGCGCGGTTGCCGGCACCGCCGGGCACCACACGCCCCGGCTCTCGGTGGGGCTGGTCCTGCTCGGGCTGGGTTGGTCGGGGACGATGGTGGCCGGCTCGACGCTGCTCTCCGAGTCGGTGCCGGGCGGCGTGCGGCCGAGCGTCCAGGGGCTGTCCGACCTGACCATGGGGCTGGCCGGGGCCGGCGCCGCCATGGTCAGCGGGTTTGTCATGCAGGTGGCCGGCTATCCGGTGCTCACCCTGCTCGCGGCGGTCGCGACGGTGCCCCTGGTGGCGCTAGCGTTGCGGCCGGTGCCGACCGGGGCACCGGACGAGGAGGGCTGATCACGTGCGGCTGACCGACTTCTGGGCGCGGCTGGAGGAGGCCTTCGGCCCCGGCTACGCGGCCAGCATCGCCCGCGACCAGGTGCTGTCCCAGCTCGATGGACGCACCATCGAGCAGGCGCTGGCGTCGGGGGAGCAGACGCACGTGGTGTGGCGGGCGGTCTGCGCCGCGTATCCCGACCGCGTGCCCGCGCGACTACGCTGAGCAGCCTTTTCGCGGCTTCCGCGTGTCGCTTGTCGAGTCGTACACCTGTTCGGCTATTGTCCACAGCGGGGTGCTCGTCCACAGCTCGCGGCCCGTCGGCTGGTTTTCTGTCGGACCCAGCGCCTAGCGTGTCCGCGTGACGCGAAGCTCAGCAAAGACGCCGGCGAAGGCAGGGGTGGCAACCATGGCAGCAGGGCCTGACCGGGAGAAGGCACTCGACCTTGCTCTCGCTCAGATCGACAAGCAATTCGGCAAGGGCTCGGTGATGCGGCTGGGGGAGCGGCCCGTCATCCAGACCGCCGTGATCCCGACCGGTTCCATCGCGCTCGACGTGGCACTCGGTGTGGGTGGTCTGCCACGTGGCCGAGTGGTCGAGATCTACGGTCCCGAGTCCAGCGGTAAGACCACGGTGGCGCTGCACGCGGTGGCCAGTGCCCAGCGGGCTGGCGGCATCGCGGCCTTCATCGACGCGGAGCACGCGCTCGACCCGGAGTACGCGAAGGCCCTCGGGGTCGACACCGACGCGATGCTCGTCTCCCAGCCGGACACCGGCGAGCAGGCGCTGGAGATCGCGGACATGCTGATCCGCTCCGGCGCGATCGACGTCATCGTGATCGACTCGGTGGCGGCCCTGGTGCCGCGCGCCGAGATCGAGGGCGAGATGGGCGACAGCCACGTGGGTCTCCAGGCACGGCTGATGAGCCAGGCGCTGCGGAAGATCACCGGTGTGCTCAGCAACACCGGCACCACGGCGATCTTCATCAACCAGCTCCGGGAAAAGATCGGCGTGATGTTCGGCAGCCCGGAGACCACGACCGGTGGCCGGGCGCTGAAGTTCTACGCGTCGGTCCGGCTCGACGTGCGCCGCATCGAGAGCCTCAAGGACGGCACCGACGTGGTCGGTAACCGCACCCGGGTCAAGGTCGTGAAGAACAAGGTCGCCGCGCCGTTCAAGCAGGCCGAGTTCGACATCATGTACGGCAAGGGCATCTCGCGCGAGGGCTCGCTGATCGACGTCGGCGTGGAGCAGGCGATCATCCGCAAGTCCGGCGCCTGGTACACGTACGACGGCGACCAGCTCGGCCAGGGCAAGGAGAAGGCCCGGGAGTTCCTGAAGGAAAACCCGGACGTGGCAGCCGAGATCGAGAAGAAGATCCTGGAGAAGCTCGGCGTCGGGGTCGGCGCGAGTGACGCCGCCGGTGGCCCGGAGCTGCCGCCGGTCGACTTCTGACCGGTCGCTGACCCGTGGCAGGACGACGCGCTCGTACGGGGCGGGGCTGGGATGCCAGTCCGCCCCGTACGGGCGACGCCAGCGATCCACCCCGTCCCCGGCGGGGTCGCCGTGGCCGGTCCGGGGAGGCCGACGCGGCCGAGTCCCCGTCACCACCTCGCGACGAGTCGGAGGTGGCCCGCGAGATCTGCCTGCGCCAGCTCGCCGTCCGGCCACGCACCCGGGCCGAGCTGGCCGGGGCGCTGGCCAAGCGGGGCATCTCCGAGCAGGTCTCGGCCGAGGTGCTCGACCGGTACGACGAGGTCGGCATCATCGACGACGCCGCGTTCGCACGGGCCTGGGTCTCCAGTCGGCACTCCGGGCGGGGTCTGGCCCGGCGGGCGCTCGCCAACGAGCTGCGCCAGAAGGGCGTGGACGGCGAGGTGGCCACCGAGGCGCTTGGCGAGTTGGACGAGGAGACCGAGGCGGAGACCGCCCGCGCGCTGGTGGAGCGGAAGCTGCGCACCGCCCGTGGTGAGCCCGACGCGGTCTTCCGGCGGCTGGTGGGCATGTTGGCCCGCAAGGGTTACCCGCCGGGCGTGGCGATCCGGGCGGTGAAGGACGCGATCGCCGCGCAGAGCGCCGAGGCGGCCGAGTTCGCCGAGCAGATCGACGCCGACGCGCTCGCCGACGCTGAGGGCGAGTTGGAGCGGGACAACCACCCGGGCGGGTGAGCGGCCGGGTGGATGCCCGGGGCCGACCCGCCGCGCCACTCGGCGGATGTCCGCAATTGGACGGATGGGTCACACCGCCGGGCCGGCCTGGACGGCCGAGTGTCATCCAGTGGGCGCTTGGGCCGGGTTGAGCAGGGCGGACACGCTCACTGACCGAGCCCACTCACGGAGTTTGTCCGCCCGTGTCCGGCTCGACATCAGCACGTGGTGATGTGGCGGCTTCTCTCCGTTCGGGGGGTTTGATCATGAGTTCTTGACCAGACCGCCTCCGGAGACCTAGCCTCGCCATACAGGCTCACATTGCCCGACCAAGCGCAGGCTAAGCGCACAACATAGATCGCGTAACAGAACAGCATCACTTTGGCCAGCGCAACCGGCCATTCATCGCAGCTCCGGGCAGGCCGGTCCGGAGCCGGCGCGACAACTGCACCCGGCCGCCGACGATGCCCGCGGGCACCGCCGGCGGAGAGAGCTACCCACGGCCAGTCGCTCCGGTCGGGCGTCCAGAGCCGCAGGAGCGTGCCCTCGGCACGGTCGCTGCGGCGCCGACGTATCCAGGGGGAGGCGGCCATGGCGGGGCGGCACAAGTTCACCGGCGGTCCGCACGAGGTCCCGGCATGAGCACCTTCGACATGGCGCTCCTCGCCGCCGTACTGGTCCTGACCGTGGTGGTGGTCGGCGCGGTGCTCTTCGGCGTCCGGACGCTGCGCCGGGTCGGCGCGGCCCCGGTGCCGGAGGATCCGGCGTTCATCGCCGAGAAGGACCGCCAGGAGCAGTCGCTGGCCGCCCTGCGCAGCGCGGCCGACCACGCCAACAGCACGATCGACGTGGCGAAGTCCGCGGCGTCGGCCGCCCGGGCCGAGGCCGCGGCGGCGAAGGCAGAGGCGAAGGCGGCCCGGGCCGAGGCCCGCCGGGTGCTCGACGACGCCCGCGCGGAGGCCGACACGGTGCTGGAGCGGGCGCACAAGCAGGCCGAGGCGGACGCTGAGCAGTTGCGCACCACGGCCCGTCGGAGCGGCGAGCGGGAGGTGGCGGTGCTCGCCGCCACCACCCGGGAGCAGGCGGCCGAGGTGGAGCGCCGGGCGGCCCGGATGGACGAGCGCGAGCGGCTGCACACCGAGGAGGTGGAGCGGTTCGCCGAGCGGGAGCGGCAGCTCACCGGGGCCCGCGCCGCACTGGCCGCCCGGGAGGCCGAGCTCACCCGACGGGAAGCCGAGCTCACCGAGGCGGAGGAGCTGCGCCGCCGGGAGCTGGAGCGGGTGGCCGGGCTCACCGCCGAGGCGGCCCGGCTGGAGCTGATCGAGGCGATCGAGACGCAGGCCAAGCGGGAGGCGGCGCTGCTGGTGCGGGACATCGAGTCCGACGCCCGCAGCACCGCCGAGCAGCGGGCCCGGCACATCGTGGTCGACGCGATCCAGCGGGTGGCGAGTGAGCAGACCGCGGAGAGCGTGGTCAGCGTCCTGCACCTGCCCGGCGACGAGATGAAGGGGCGCATCATCGGCCGGGAGGGGCGCAACATCCGCGCCTTCGAGTCGGTGACCGGGGTCAACCTGATCATCGACGACACCCCGGAGGCGGTGCTGCTCTCCTGCTTCGACCCGGTACGCCGGGAGGTCGGCCGGCTAACCCTGGAGAAGCTGGTGCTGGACGGGCGGATCCACCCGCACCGGATCGAGGAGGTCTACGACCTGGCCCGGCACGAGGTGGAGGAGCTCTGCCACCGGGCCGCCGAGGACGCCCTTGTCGAGGTCGGCATCACCGAGATCCACCCCGAGCTGGTCACCCTGCTGGGCCGGCTGCGCTACCGCACCTCGTACGGGCAGAACGTGCTCAAGCACCTCGTCGAGACCGCGCACATCGCCGGCCTCATGGCCGCCGAGCTGCGGCTGGACGTGCCCACCATCAAACGGTCGGCGTTCCTGCACGACATCGGCAAGGCGCTCACCCACGAGGTGGAGGGCAGCCACGCCATCATCGGCGCCGACCTGGCCCGCAAGTACGGCGAGCACGAGGACGTGGTGCACGCCATCGAGGCGCACCACAACGAGGTGCCCCCGCAGACCATCGAGGCCGTCCTCACCCAGGCCTCCGACGCCTGCTCCGGCGGTCGGCCGGGCGCGCGCCGGGAGAGCCTGGAGGCGTACGTCAAGCGGCTCGAGCGGATCGAGGAGATCGCGGCCAGCAAGCTCGGCGTCGACAAGGTCTTCGCCATGCAGGCCGGCCGGGAGATCCGGGTGATGGTCAAGCCGGACGACGTGGACGACATCGGGGCGGCTGTGCTGGCCCGGGACGTGGCCAAGCAGATCGAGGAGGAGCTGACCTACCCGGGTCAGATCCGGGTCACCGTGGTCCGCGAGTCCCGGGTCACCGAGATCGCCCGCTAGTCCGCGACACCGGCAGCTCGGCCTGCTCCGCGGGCGGATCGTACGGCGAGTGCGGTGCAGACCACCGCGACGGCCAGGCAGAGGAACGCGATCGGGTTGACGTTCGAGGGAACGAGATCCGCCGTGGTGCCGTCGTTGTAGCGACAAAGGTGTCTCAGCGGCAGCCAGTCGGTGCTGGTCGGCGTCGACGCCAACGGCTTCGCGGAGCAGTACTCGCTGGTGGCCCGGAGGTCGATGAAGTGGCCCGCCCACACTCCGTGCAGGTAGACGATGACGGCGCCGGCCGGCGCCACCACTGTCCCGACGACGAACTGGGCGACGGTGTTCATTGGTGAGAGTTTGCCCTGTTCACGGAGCGAAGTGAGAGGGCCAACCCGGACTCCGGGCTGGCCCTCTCACGGTGAGCTGAGTCTCAGATGCCCCCGCCGCCCTCGGCCTGGGACATCAGTGCCGCGGGCGGCGGATTCTGTGCCGGGGTGTTCGCGGTCTTGCGGCCCTGGGCGAGCCGGCGCTGGACGTACTGCGCGAGCTTCGACAGCGAGTAGTTCACCACGATGAAGAGAACGGCGATCACGACGTAGACCTGGATGGGGTTACCCAGTGCGCCGATGATCTGCTTGCCGATGTTCAGGGTCTCCTCGTAGCTGATGATGAAGCCGAGTGAGGTGTCCTTGAGCACTACCACCAGCTGACTGATCAGCGCCGGCAGCATGATCCGGAATGCCTGCGGCAGAAGGATCATCCGGGTGGTCTGTGCCGGGGACAGCCCGATGGCGGCGGCGGCCTCCGCCTGGCCGCCAGGTAGTCCCTCCATGCCGGAGCGGAGGATCTCGGCGATCACCACCGAGTTGTAGATGGTCAGGCCAATGACCAGATACCAGAGGTTGTCGAAGGCGATGCCGAACTCGGGAAAGCCACGGGCCACGAAGAAGATGGTGATCACGACCGGCAGGCCGCGGAACACTTCGACGCAGACCCGGGTGATCGCCGACAGCAGCGTGCTCAGCCCCCGCAGCAGGTACGCCAGCGGCGTGGCGAGCCCGGTGAACTTGCGACGGGTCAGGCTCTTGAGCTGGATCCGCAGCACCGCCAGCAGCGTGCCGACCACCAGCGAGGCCACGATGGCCATCGCCGCCGCCATCAGGGTGTTCTTGAAGCCGAGGCCGATCCGCTCCCATACCAGGGAGAAGTTCTCGTTGGAGGGGTCGACCAGCGGACCCCACAACTCCATCGACAACTGGCCCTTTTCGTCCAGGGGCCGGTAGATCAGGAAGTACGCCCCGACGAGCAGGACCAGCCCGGCGACGATGCTGCTGATCAGCGTGATCCGCCGCTGCCGGGGCCCGGGGACGTCGTAGAGGACGCTGGTCTGCTGACTCATCGGGCCACCGCCTGTCGCTTCTCGATCCGGTCCAGCAGGGTGCCGAGCGGCACGGTCATGATCAGGTAACCGATCGAGATGCCGATGGCGACCGGGACGAAGGCGTAGCCCTCGGCCCCGGTGAGCTGGTCGGCCGTGGCCGACAGGTCGCCGACCACCCCGAAGAAGCCGGCCAGCGCCGAGTTCTTGATCATCGCGATGATCACCGAGCCGAGCGGCACCACCGAGGCCTGCCAGGACTGCGGCAGCACCACGTAGCGCAGGTTCTGCCCGAAGGTCAGACCCAGCGATCGCGCCGCCTCCGCCTGGCCGGCGGGCACCGCGTTGACCCCGGACCGCAGCGCCTCACAGACGAACGCGGCCGTGTACAGCACCAGAGCGATCAGCGCGAACCGGAAGTACGGCAGGTCCGTGCCGAGCCGGGTGAACAACGAGTCGATCACCGGGATGCGGAGGAAGTCCGCGTTGGATCCGAGCGCCGGCAGACCGAACGCGGCGAAGAACATCACCACGGTCAACGGCATGTTGCGGAAGACGTTGACGTAGCTGGTGCCCACCGCGCGTAGCGGCGGCACCGGCGAGATGCGGAGCACCGCCACGATGGCACCCAGGATGAGGGCGCCGATCGCGGCGAGTATGCAGATCTGGAGGGTGAGCCAGAAACCACCCGCAAAGACGTCGAACTTGTCGATGAGTACGTTCACGGGTCGGTGTTCCTTCCACCCTCCAGATCGAAGGTTCAGATCAGTAGCGGTTGATGGTGGGCGCCGAGCCCAGTTCCGCGCCGAACTTGCCGGCGGTGTCGTCCCAGGCCTTCTTCCAGCTACCGTCGGCGACCGCCTTGTCCAGCGTGTCGTTGATGAAGCTGCGGAAGTCCGCGTCGTCCTTCTTCACGCCGATGCCGTACGGCTCCTTGGTGAAGTTGGAGCCGGCCAGCTTGAAGGACGCCTCGTCCTTGGCGATGTAGCCGAGCAGGATCACGTTGTCCGTGGTCACGGCGTCGACCTGGCCGCCCTTGAGGGCGTCACGGCACTTGTCGTAGGTGTCGAAGAGCACCAGCTGGGTGCCGACGTCCTTGACGTGCTTCTTGATCTCCTCGGCCGGGGTGGAGCCGGTGACCGAGCAGACCTTCTTGGTGCCGTCCTTGAACGAGTCCGGACCGGTGATCGTCGTGTCGGCCTTCTTCACCATGATGTTCTGGCCGGCCTCGTAGTACGGCCCGGCGAAGGCAATGCGCTCCTTGCGCTTGTCGTTGATCGTGTAGGTCGCGGCGACCAGGTCGACCGTGCCGTTGACGATCACGTCCTCGCGGACCTTCGAGGGGGCCTCGACCCACTCGATCTTGTCCTCGGGGATGCCGAGCTCCTTGACGATGATCTTCGCGACCTCGACGTCGAAGCCCTCCGGCTTGCCCGACAGGCCCTTCTGACCGAAGCCCGGCTGGTCGAACTTGGTGCCGACCTTGATCTTCTGGGCCTTGTTCAGCTTCTCCATGGTGCTGCCGGCGGCGAAGGACTTGCTGCCGGCGCCGGTGCCTTCCCCGCCGTCGTCGCCGCCACAGGCGGTCAGGCCGAGCGCCAGAGCGGCGACCGCGGCAACTGCCGCAACGCGCGTGATACGCATACACTTCTCCTTCTTCAACGGGGCCCGCCGGTGGCCGGCGTGCTCCACTACGGACGCCTAGTGCGTGAGGATCTTGGAGAGGAAGTCCCGGGCGCGCTCGCTGCGCGGGTTGGCGAAGAACTCCGCCGGTGGGGCGTCCTCGACCAGTTGGCCGTCGGCCATGAAGATGACCCGGTTCGCGGCGTGCCGCGCGAAGCCCATCTCGTGGGTGACCACGACCATCGTCATGCCGTCGCGGGCCAGCGAGGTCATCACGTCCAGCACCTCGCCGACCATCTCCGGGTCCAGGGCGCTGGTCGGCTCGTCGAAGAGCATCGCTTTGGGCTGCATGGCCAGTGCCCGGGCGATGGCCACCCGCTGCTGCTGGCCGCCGGAGAGCTGGGCTGGGAACTTGTCCGCCTGGTTGGCGATGCCGACCCGGTCGAGCAGAGCCAGGCCGCGCTCGCGGGCAGCGGCCGGCTTCTCCTTGCGGACCTTGACCGGGCCGAGGGTGACGTTCTCCAGGATGGTCTTGTGGGCGAAGAGGTTGAAGGACTGGAAGACCATCCCGACCTCACTGCGCAGCTTGGCGAGGGGCTTGCCCTCGGCCGGCAGCGGCTGGCCGTCGAACGTGATGGTGCCGGAGTTGATTGGTTCCAGTCGGTTGATGGCGCGGCACAGCGTCGACTTGCCGGAGCCGGACGGGCCGATCACCACGACCACCTCGCCCCGGCCCACCGACAGCGAGACGTCGTCCAGCACGTGCAGCGGCCCGAACCACTTGTTGACCGCGTCCAGCACGATGAGCGGTTCGCCCGTCGTCACGTCGTCCACCGTCCCTGTCGTCTCCCCGATAGGGGTCGGTTGACCCCCGGTGCGGCCACTGTAGGCGGCGTGATGTGGCGGAACGCAACCTGGCGGGTCACGGAGCGGTAACACCGGTCGGGTTCGTCGCGACGAGTCCGATTCCGGTCACCGTGCGAGCCCCATCGGTGGCGTCGACGGCGGGTTACCGAGACCATGGGGGGATGACTGAACCGGTACGCCTGACCCGGTACGCCCGCGGCGGCGGCTGCGCCTGCAAGATCCCCCCGGGCGAGCTGGAGATCATGGTGGCCGGTCTCGGGCCGGCCACCGGCACCGCGGAGCTGCTGGTCGGGTTGGACCACGGTGACGACGCGGCGGTGGTCCGTCTGGATGAGCGGACCGGCCTGGTGAGCACCGCCGACTTCTTCACGCCGGTCGTCGACGACGCGTACGACTGGGGTCGGATCGCCGCGGCCAACGCGCTCTCCGACGTGTACGCGATGGGCGGCGTCCCGCTGGTCGCGCTCAACCTGCTCTGCTGGCCGCGCGACGTGCTGCCGCTGGAGCTGGCCCGCGAGGTGCTGCGGGGCGGTCAGGACGTGGCCCGGGAGGCCGGCTGCCACCTGGCCGGCGGGCACAGCGTGGACGACGACGGCCCGAAGTACGGCCTCGCGGTCACCGGCACCGTCCGGCCGGAGGAGCTGATCACCCTCGACGCGGGCCGCGCCGGGGTGCCGCTGTCGCTGACCAAGCCACTCGGGGTGGGTGTGCTGAACACCCGGCACAAGGCCACCGGCGAGATCTTCCCGGAGGCGGTGGCCACGATGAGCGCGCTCAACCGGGACGCCGCCCGGGCGGCGGTCGCCGCCGGCATCCGGTGTGGCACCGACGTGACCGGGTTCGGCCTGCTCGGGCACGCCTCGAAGCTGGCCCGTGCCAGCCGGCTGACGGTGGCGATCGACACCGCGCGGGTGCCCTACCTGCCCGGTGCGCGGGAGGCGCTGCGCGACGGGTACGTCAGCGGCGGCAGCCGGCGCAACCTGGACTGGGTCACCCCGTGGACCGACTTCGGCGCCGTAGGCGAGGACGAGCCGCTGCTGCTGGCCGACGCGCAGACCTCCGGCGGCCTGCTGGTCGCCGGTGAGCTGCCGGGGGCGCCCGTGGTGGGCGAGTTGCTGCCGCGCGGCGAGCACCTGGTCGTCCTGCGCTGACCGGCTGCCGGTGCGCGGTCGCCGGTTCGGAACGCGCGCCGCCGGTCGTGTGGGCGGGGCACCATACCCGATAAACTGTCACCTTCCCGCCACTCTGAGCATTGGCGGTCAGGGAAATTTTGCCCGGAATGGTCACAGACCGGTAACTTGCCCCCGGCTGAGGTCATATGCCCCCCACCATCGTCAGTAAGGCCCGATCCGGAGGCCGGTGGGACGAACGCAGCGAGGAGGCGGAATGACCGAGCTGTGGAACTGGAGAATCGACCGGGTACGACCCGTGGAGGTCTACCCGGCGCTGGCCGAGGCGCTCGGCCGTGTGGTGATGCCGCTGGCGGTGGCCGACCCGGCCCGGCTGCCGGCGTACGCGGTGGTCTGCGACGTCTGGCAGGCGCCGGGGGAGTTCGCGACGATCGTGGACTGCTACGGGGTGCCCGAGCGGCTTCCCGAGCACGCCAGCATCGCCGCCTTGGCCCGACTGCTCGACCGCAACTGCCTGCTGCGCGACGACACGCTCGACGCCGGCCGGCATCTGCTCGTCACACCGGACGGCACGGTCCGCCCGGTGCACTTCGACATCCGGGACACCGACGACGGCGAGGTGCTCAGCAGGCAGCGGCTCTGCACGTTGGCCGACCCGGGCTGCCGGGGTTGGTCGCAGTGCCACCGCTCACGCTGGGCGCCCGACACGGTCGCTCCGGCCCTCGCCGCGGCCTGACCCCGGTCGGCCCGGCTGGCCCGGTCCGCGGTGCCGCGCCGATCAGCTGGAGGTGGTGGCCGTCCGGTCGGCGGCGGCGGGCCCGGCTCCCCGGACCACGAGCTGGTCGAGCAGGGTGCGGGTGGCCTCGGTGACGGCGGCCACCGCGGCGTCGAACGCGGCGGCGTTGTGCGCGGCGGGCGCCCGGAAGCCCGAGATCTTCCGGACGTACTGCAACGCCGCCGCCTCGATGTCCGCGTCGGTCACCTGCGGGGTGAACGGCTCACGCAGGGTCTTGATGCTCCGGCACATGTGACACTCCTCATCTGTCGCTGTCGACACCCCGGCTGCCACCGGCGGTGCCGGCGGCCGCACCGACGGTGACATTGAGTCGATATTTGTCTATCCTGGTCACGGACCAGAGCCTTTCGAGCCATTGTCGCCGCTCGCGCTCCCGCGCCCCGGGCCCCCGGAGACTCATTGTGGACCATGCCCCCACCCGCCCATCCCGTCCAGCGCTCGACGATCTGACGCGTAGCCTGCACACCCCGCTGGAACGGATCGCCGTCGAGCATGCCGACCTGGTCGCGACGGTTCGGCAGCGCGTCCTTGCCGGTGAGTCGATGCCCTCGGGCGCCGTTCCCGTCGCCGCCTTCAACTCGTCCATCTGATCGATGGTCTGCCGGTGCGGCTCGTCCGGATCGGGCGGATCCTGCCGGCGGGTCAGCCAGTTCGTGCTGAAGGTGCACAGCAGGTGTGACCTCAGCTGCGACCACTGCTACGTCTACCAGCACGCCGACCAGACCTGGCGTGGCCGACCGGTCCGGATGGCACCGGCCACCGTCCGGGCTGCCGCGAAGCGGATCGCCGAGCACGCGCGCGAGCACGAACTGCCGGTCGTGCACGTGGTGCTGCACGGCGGCGAGCCGCTGTTGCTCGGCGCGGCCGGGCTACGCGAGGTGGTGGCCGAGCTGCGGGCGGCGATCACGCCCTGGACCCAGCTCGACCTGCGCATGCAGACCAACGGCGTGCTGCTCGACGAGGAGCTGTGCGGCGTGCTGGTCGACCACGACGTGAAGGTCGGCGTGTCGTTCGACGGCGACCGCGCCGCCAACGACCGGCACCGCGTGTTCGCCCACGGCGGCAGCAGTCACGACCACGTTCGGCGGGCTCTGGCCCTGCTCCGTCAACCGGCTCATCGGGCCAGCTACGCCGGCATCCTCTGCACCGTCGACGTCCGCAACGATCCCGACCGGGTGTACGAGGCGCTGCTGGCCGAACACCCGCCGCGGGTCGACCTGTTGCTGCCGCACGCCACCTGGGACCGCCCTCCCGACCGCCCCGGCGTCACGGCCACCCCGTACGCGGACTGGCTGGGGCGGATCTACCGGCGGTGGGTGGACGACGGGCGGCCCGTGTCGATCCGGCTGTTCGAGGCGCTGCGTCCGGGTGGAGGCGGCACCGAGGCGTTCGGCCTCGCCCCGGCCGACGTGCTCGTGGTCGAGGCGGACGGCACCTGGGAACAGGTGGATTCGCTGAAGACGGCGTACCACGGCGCGGCCGGCACCGGATTCGACGTGTTCGGTCAGTCGGTGGACGAGGCGGCCCGGCACCCGGGGGTCGCCGTCAGGCAGGCCGGCGTGGCCGGGCTCAGCGCCACCTGCCGAGCCTGCCCGGTCGTCGACCGGTGCGGCGGCGGGCTGTACGCCCATCGTTGGCGCACCGGCTCCGGGTTCGACAACCCCTCGGTGTACTGCGCCGACCTGCGCCGCCTCATCGACACGGTGGCCGCGTACCCGGCGCCGGGCCACGCCGCCCACCCCGATCGCGACGACTCGCCCGTCGACGAACTGCTGGACGAGCTGGCGACCGGGCACGAGTCGGAGGGCACCCTCGGTCTGCTCGCCGCCACCCAGCTCTCCATCACCCGGGCACTGCTGGTGGCCTGGCGGGAGAAGACCGGCCCCAGCGCCGCCTGGGAGTTGCTCGCACACCTCGACGGCACGGCACCGGACGCGGTCCGGGCGGTCCTGGCGCACTCCTTCGTCCGCCCGTGGCTGGTGCACCTTCTCAGGCCGTCGACCCGGTCCGGGCCGACCCGGGCGGGTGACCCGTTACCGGCCCTCGCCATCGTCGCCGCCCTGAGCGCGGGCGTCCCGACTGCGCTGAACGTCCCGGTGCGGGCCGGCGCCATCACGCTGCCCACGCTCGGCAGCCTGGTGTTGCCCAGCGGTGGCGGGGAGACCGCCGAGGTGACCGTGCTCCCGGGCGGGTTCCGGGTCCGTGGCGGGCGGGCGGAGCAGGTGGTGTCCCTCGATCCGGGCGAGCCGCCGCCGGCCGGCTGGCGACCCACGCGCCGCGTGCCGGTGCCCGGCCACCACCTGCTCGTCGAGGACGGCGACCCGTACCGGGACTGCTACGGCCAGCCGGTCGCCTCCCGCCTGGACGACGCGGGGGCGCGCGCGTTGGGCCGTACCCTGGCTGACGCCTGGCGTGTCGTGCACCGTGACGTGCCGGCTCACGCGGCGGCGCTCGACGCCGGTCTGCGCGTCGTCGTGCCGCTGGCCTCCGACCCGGCGGGACCGCTGCGGAGCGCCACCGCCCGGGACGCGTTCGGTGCGGTCGCCGTCACCCCCGTTGCGGACCCGGAGGCGCTGGCGGTGCTGCTCGTGCACGAGTGGCAGCACGCGAAGCTCGGCGCGGTGCTCGACCTGTGCGACCTCGTCGAGCCGAGCTCGGCCACCCGGATCCGGGTGGCCTGGCGACCGGACCTCCGGCCGCCCGAGGGGGTGCTCCAGGGGGTGTACGCGCACCTGGCGGTCACCCGGGTGTGGCGTTCCCGGGCGGATGCCGACCGGCCCGAGCATCGGGACGCGCTGGCGCACGCGGCCCGTTACCTGTCGTGGACCCGGGACGGCGCCGACGCGCTGTTGGCCAGCCGCACGCTCACCCCGGCGGGGGAGCGGTTCGTGGGGCGGATGCGGCACGCCCTGGAGGAGACCCGTGTCGGGCCCGGATGAGCCACGACACCTGCCCGCGCTGGGTCGCGACGGCCTCGCCGCGGACCTGCGGGCGCTGGGCGTCCGTGCGGGTGCGTGCCTGCTCGTGCACTGTGGCCTACGTCGGGTGGGCCCGCTGGAGCACGGCCCGGGGACGCTCGTCGGAGCGCTGCGCGACGTCCTCGGCCCGGCCGGCACGCTGCTGGTGCCCACCCAGACCGACGGCAACTCGACCACCTCCCGGACGTACCTCGCGGCCACCGCCGGCATGGACGCGGCGCAGCTCGCGCGATACGAGGTGGCCCTGCCGGGCTGGGACCGCCGGACCACCCCCTCGCAACGGATGGGGGTGCTCGCCGAGTACGTCCGGTGTGCCCCCGGCGCGGCACGCAGCGACCATCCGCAGACCTCGTTCGCCGCGCTCGGTCCCCGGGCGCGGCAGCTCACCGACGGCCACGACCTCGACTGCCACCTGGGCGAACGCTCACCGGTGGGCGCCCTGTGCGCGGCGGACGGGCAGATCCTGCTGCTCGGCCTCGGCTACGAGGCGTGCAGCGCGCTGCACCTGGCCGAGTACCGTCTGCCGGTGCCGCCGCCGGGGCGGGATTACCGCTGCTTCCGTCTCGTCGACGGGCGTCGGGTCCGCCTCGACTTCCACGCCCTCGACCTGGACGACACCGACTTTCCGAGGGTGGGGGCGGCGCTCGACGCCGAGCCGTTCGTCCGGCACGGGACGGTCGGCCGGGCGAGCGCCCGCCTGCTGCCACTTCGCGCCACTGTGGACTTCGCGGTCGGTTGGTTTGCCGCGAACCGCTTGACGGTGCGGCGTTGACGTGGGGACTACGCTGATGTTCCGGCCGCGTGGGGAGGGCGGAGGGACTGCGGTGAGCACAGTGGACCCACGCTCTGGCGCGCGCGCCCCGCTGTTTTTTCTCAGCTATTCCCTGCCGCCGATCCACTGGGTCACCGGCAACCCCGCCGAGAACATCTCCCGCTTCTACAAGGACCTGTCGGTCCACGTCAGCGAGCTGGTCGGCCCGGTGACCGGAGTGGATCCCGGCTTCCTGGACAGCTCCATCGCCGGCGGGGAACGCTGGAGCCCCGAGCTGCTCCAGGCCGCCGGCACCTGCCAGGTCTTCGTTCCGCTGGTGTCCAGCGCGCTGCTCGGCAGCGACTGGTGTGGCCGGGAGTGGGACGCCTTCGCCCGCCGGCGGATCGTCCCGCGACCCGGTGCCTCCTCGGCGCACGAGACGGCGATCGTGCCGGTCACCTGGTCGCCGACGGACGGCACGCCACTGCCCCGGGTGCTCCGCGACATCCAACGGTTCTCCCCGACCGCGATGCCGGACCCGGACATCGCGGTGCACTACCAGCGGGATGGGGTCTACGGATTGCTGACCATGCAGTGGGAGAACGCCTACCGGGCGGTGGTCTGGCGGCTCGCCCAGCGGATCGTGGCCATCCACCGGTCGTACCTGGTGGAGCCCTGGGTGCCGGCGAGCGTGGACGAGCTGTGCAACCGGTTCGTTGAGGAGCCCGGATGAGCCCGCCGGCGGGCCGACGCAAGGCGGCGGATCTGGGGACGTACTTCTTCCTCAGCTATGCCCACTCCGCTCCGCCGCAGGGCGCCCAGGCCGACACCGACGTGTGGGTCGGCAAGTTCTTCGCCGACCTGACCGACGAGGTGACCCGCCAGGCGAAGCCGGTGGCCGGGATGCGGATCGGGTTCTTCGACCAGCACATCCCGTTGGGCGCCGACTGGAAGGCGGCCCTCGCGGAGGCGCTCGGTGCCGCGGAGGTGTTCGTCCCGCTCTACTCGCCCGGCTATTTCAGCCGCCCGTGGGCGCTGGGGGAACAGGAGTCCTTCCGGGCCCGGCTGGCCGCCGCCGGGCCGGCCCGGCTGGCCGCCGCCGGGCCGGCCCGGGCGGCCGCCGGCCACCTCACCCCGGTGCTGTGGATCCCCTTCCCACCGTGGGAGACCCATCCGGAGCTGGACGGCGCTCTCGACCTGGGCCGGGACGTCCCGGAGTACGCCGAGAACGGCCTGCGCGCGCTCTGCATGCTGGCCTCCTACCGGACACAGTACGAACTCCTGCTGAGCCGGTTGGCCGGCCGGGTCGTGCACACCGCCGAGCGGCGGCCGCTCGGCCCGTCCCGGGCACCCGGCCTGGACGAGGTCACCCGCCCGGCACCGGCCGACCCGGACTTCGTCGTCGCCGTCCTCGCACCCACCCGGGACCGCCTGCCGGCCGACCGTGATCCCGCCGGCTACGCGGCCAGCGGCCGGCTCTGGCGGCCGTACGGCAGCCGTCAGGAACTACCCGCCGCCGAATACGCGGCCAGCACGGCCGAGCGGCTCGGGCTGTCGGCGCGTACGGCGGACTTCGCGCAGGCCGCCGGGCTGCTCGATCGCAGACCGGCCGTGCTGCTGGTCGACCCGTGGATCGTGACGGCACCGGATGCGCTCGGCACCGTCGAAGGCCTGCTGCACGGCCTGCGGGAGTGGGTCGTCCCGCTGGTGGTCACCGACGACGACGATGCGCAGGACACCGCCCGATGGGCCACCGAGGTGACCGAGCTGCTGCACGACGCCGGCCTGCCCCAGGTGAAGCGGGCGTGCACCATGCGGGAGTTCGTCGACCTGATGCCGGCGCTGGTGACCGAGGCCCGCCGCCAGTTCCTCAAGCACGCCCCGGTCGTCGCCTTCCCCCCGCCGGAGCCGGTGCCCAGCCTGCGCGACGTGCCGCCCAACCCCGGCCCGGCGACTCTGCCCGACCCTGCGTCCCCGCCCGATGATCCGGCGACACCGCGTCCCCACGGAGAGACCCCATGAGCAACGATCGCGAAGGCCAGGTCGTCACCTTCTACTCGTTCAAGGGTGGAACGGGCCGGACGATGGCGCTGGCCAACGTGGCCTGGATCCTGGCGGCCAGCGGACGGCGGGTCCTGGTCGCGGACTGGGACCTCGAGTCACCCGGCCTGCACCGCTTCTTTCACCCGTTCCTCGACGCCGAGGCGATCCAGGGCACCAGCGGCGTCATCGACCTCATCCGCGACTACGAGTGGGAGACCACCCGGGCCGACGACCGCCCCGAGCGGTGGATGGAGCAGTACGCCCGGGTCGGCCGCCACGCGTTCTCGCTGCGCTGGAACTTTCCCGACGGCGGCGGCCTCGACTTCCTCTCCGCCGGCCGGCAGAACAGCGACTACGCCGTCTCGGTCAGCGGGCTGGACTGGGACAACTTCTACAACCGGCTGGGCGGGGCGCAGTTCTTCGAGGCGCTGCGGGCGGACATGAAGCGGCAGTACGACTTCACCCTGATCGACAGCCGGACGGGGCTGAGCGACGTCGCCGACATCTGCACCCTGCACCTGCCGGACACCCTGGTCGACTGCTTCACCCTCAGCGACCAGGGCATCGACGGTGCGGCCCGGGTCGCGCACTCGGTGCGGGACCGGTACCGGCGGCGGGACATCCGGGTCCTGCCGGTGCCGATGCGGGTGGACCAGGCCGAGAAGGAGCGCGCCGAGGCCGGCCGCCTGCTGGCCATGCGCCGGTTCGCGGGGCTGCCAACGGGCATGACGGAGGCGGAGCGGCGCCGGTACTGGGCGGCGGTGGAGGTCCCGTACCGGCCGTTCTACGCGTACGAGGAGACGCTGGCGACGTTCGGCGACCCGCCCGGCTCGCCGACGTCGTTGCTGGCCGCGTTCGAGACGTTGACCGGGATCCTCACCGACGGCGCGGTGACCGCGCTGCCGGTGATGGACGAGTCGGTGCGGGAACGGGGCAAGGCCCGCTTCCGCCGGCGTACCGAGGCGATCGACGACCAGATCGTGCTCCGCTGCGCCCCGGAGGACGCCATCTGGGCCGAGTGGCTGGAGCGGGTGCTCAGCGCGGCCGGGATGCGGGTGGTGGACGCCGCGTCCGCCGTCGGGTCCGCCGGCACGCCCGCCCCGCGCACGCTGACGGTGGTCTCGCCGGCCTACGTGGCGACGCCGTCCGGTGGCCTGCCGGCCCGCGACACCAGCACCGGTTCGACGGCACTCGCCGTGTACGTTGCCGATCTGCGCCCGCTGGCGGAGTTCCCGGCCCAGAGCTCGACCAACCTGGTCAACGTGAGCGTCGCGACGGCTGTGGAGCGGGTGTTGCGGCTGGTCGGCCGGCCGGTGCCCGCAGCAGCGGACGGCCCGGCGGGCGGCGGCGCCCGCTATCCCGGCGCCGAGCCGTTGATCTTCAACGCGCCCAACCGGAACGCCCGGTTCACTGGCCGTGAGGACGACCTGGCGCAACTGCGCAGGCAGTTGCAGAGCGGGGGCAGCGCGGTGGTGCTGCCGGTCGCTCTGCAGGGCATGGGCGGCGTCGGCAAGACCCAGGTCGCCCTGGAGTACGTGCACCGGTTCAAGGCCGCCTACGACGTGGTCTGGTGGATCGTTGCGGACCCGCCGCAGTTCGTCGACACCGCGCTGGCCGACCTCGCCGGTCGGCTCGGCATCGCCGCCGGGCCCACCCTGCCCGACACCGTCCGGTCGGTGCTCCAGGTGTTGGGCCGGGGCGAGCCGTACGAGCGGTGGCTCGTCGTGCTCGACAACGCGGAGGAACTCGACCAGATCGAGCCGTTCCTGCCACAGGGGCCCGGGCACGTCCTGCTGACCTCCCGCAACCGCGCCTGGGGCGATCGGGCGAACCCCATCCAGGTCGACGTCTTCGACCGGACGGAGAGCGTCGCCCACCTCGCTCAGCGGGTGCCCACGATCAGCGCCGAGGAGGCCGATCGGGTGGCTGAGGCGCTCGGCGACCTGCCGATCGCCGTGGCCGCCGCCGGCGCGTGGCTCGCCGACACCGGCACGTCGGTCGCGGACTACCTGCGGCAGATCGAGCGGCACGGGCCCAGCGCGCTCTCCGTGGAGGCCACCTGGGACCTGTCGTTGAACCGGCTGCACGATCAGGCGCCCGCCGCGTACCGGCTGTTGCAGCTCTGCTCGGTGCTGGCTCCGGAGATCGCCCTCGACCTGATCTACAGCGACGAGATGGCGGCGGCCCTCGTGCCGTTCGACCCGTCGGTGTCGGAGCGGCTCGTGCGCGGCGCACTGATCCAGCAGATCAACCGGTTGGCGCTGCTCAAACTGGATGTCCAGGGCGGTCGGGTCCAGGTGCACCGGCTTCTGCAGGCGGTGGTTCGGGACCGGATGACCGACGACGAGATCGTCACCGCCCGGCATCAGGCGCACCTGGTGCTCGCCGCGTCCCGACCCCGCGGCGACGTCGACGACCCGACCACCTGGCCCCGGCTGCGCATGCTCTGGCCACACCTGGAGGTCTCCGAGGCGGTGACCTGCCCCGACGAGTCGGTGTGTCAGCTGCTGATCGACCGGGTCCGCTACCTGTGGCAGCGCGGCGGCCTGGAGCAGGCTGACGGGTTCAGCCGGCTGGTGGACGACACCTGGTCTGCCCGGCTGGCGGGTCTGGACGACGAGGGCGAGGCCACGGCGCTGGGTCGACAGCTGCTGCACCTGCGGTTCAACCGGGCGAACATCCTGCGCAGCCTGGGTCGGTTCGACGAATCCCGCGACCTGGACGAGGCGGTGCTGGCCGAGCAGCGCCGGCTGCTGGGCAATCTGCACCCGCACAGTCTGATGACCGCCGGCAGCCTCGCGGGTGACCTGCGGGCGCTCGGCCGGTACGCCGAGGCGCTGGAACGGGACCGGTCCACCTACGCCTCCTGGCTCCAGGTGTTCGGCGAGGATCATCCCCGGACGCTGAGCGCGGCCAACAACCTCGCCGTCTCGTACCGGCTGGTCGGCGACTACCGGTCGGCCCGCCGATGGGACGACGAGGTGCACCAGCGGCGGCGGCTGGTGCTCGGCCCCACCAACCCCTACACGCTGATCTCTGCTGTCCGCCTCGGCAGCGACCTGCGCGAGGCCGGCGAGTACGAGCGGTCGGCCACCCTGCTGCGCACCGTCCACGACGCGTACTGCGAGGTGCTCGGGCCCGACGACGGCCTCTCCCTCGGCGCCCAGGTCAACCTGGCGGTGTCCCTGCGCAGTGCCGGGCGGGCCGGCGAGGCCGCGCCGATGTTCGAGTCGGCCTACCGGAAGCTCGAAGAGCGCTTCGGCCCGGATAATCCGGACACGGTGGCGTGCCGGTCGAGCCGGGCTGCGAACCTGCTGTCCGTCGGCGACGCGGTCCGGGCACTGACCGAGATGATCGCGGTCAGCCAGGCGTACGAGGAGGAGCTGCGCCTGGGCCCCACCCATCCGCACACCCTGGCGACGTTGAGCAACATCTCCGCCGCCGAACGTGCGGTCGGCCGTCGGTCGGCGGCCCTCGCGTCGGCCACGCGTGCGGTCGGCGAGCTGCGCAAGGTGCTCGGCCCCGAACACCCGCACACCCTGGCGGCCGAGGTGAACCAGGCGGTGTGCTCCGCCGAGGAGGGAGAGTGGGTGCCGGCGCGGGACCGGCTGCGGGAGACCGCCGACCGGCTGTCCGGGGTGATCGGCGCGGATCACCCCGACACGCTGCGCTGCCTCGGTGATCTCGCCCTGGTGTCGAGGCACGCCGGCGACGGCGCTCCCGCCGAGGCCGTTACCGCAGTGGCCGACCGGTTGGCCGAGGTGCTCGGCCAGGAGCATCCGACCGTGCAGACCCTGCGTGAGCGGCGGTTCGTCGTCCGGGTGATCGACCCGCACCCGTTCTGACCGACGGCGGGAGGCGGCTCGGCGGGCGGTCCAGCCGTCCGGGCCGCCGTGGCCGTGGTGCGGCTCGGGCTTACAGCTGCGGGCTGGCCGCGAGTTCCGGCGTGGCCAACCAGGCCAGGGTCTGCGGCAGGATCTCCACCGCGCCGAAGTGCGCGGCGCCGGCCTGCACCTGGACCTCGGCGTGCGGGATCCGCGCGGCGAGCCACCGGGAGTGCTCCACCGGGGAGAACCGGTCCTGCTCGCCGTGCCACAACCGGACCGGCGCGCGGATGGCGCCGAGGTCGAACCCCCAGCCCCGTCGTATCGCCAGCACGTCGTCGATCCAGCCCTCGGGGCCGTGCCGCAGCGCTTCGGCGTACATGTCGGTCAGCAGCCGGCGGATCGCGATGTCGTCGACCACCCGGATGTCCGCCTCGGGCAGTTGGGGGCGGAGGAATTCCAGCAGCGTCATCGGATCCCGCCGGGCCTGTTCCGCGCGGACCTGCAAACTGAGCGTGAGCTCGGCCAGGTCCTCGTCGGCCTGCCCGTAGTCCTCGACGTTGTTCTCCGACATGCCGGCGTACCAGTCCAGGTCGGGTGCGCCGGCCGGGGCGAGCCCCACCAGCACGGCCGCCCGGGTGACCCGGTCCGGCAGCAGCGCGGCGCAGGCCAGGGCGTGCGGCCCGCCGCCGGAGCGGCCCACCACGGCGAACCGCTCGATGCCGAGGTCATCGGCGATGGCCGCCACGTCGGCCGCCGCGTCGGCCACCCGTCGACCCTCATGCCGGCAGGAGTCGCCGTAACCGGGCCGGTCGTAGCAGACGAGTTGCACGCCGAGGCGATAGAGGACGATGCCGCGAGGGCGGGGACCGCTGCGACTGCCCGGCGTACCGTGCAGCAGGAAGACCGCGGGCCCGTCCGGCGAACCGGAGGTCTCCACCGCGAGGTGCCGGCCGTCCGGAGTGGCGACGGAGCGCTGTGCCGCATGTTGTCGCGTCACGGTTGCCTCCCGCGGGTCGTCATGTGCTCCCCCGAGTGCGGAGCCGCGCATCGGCGGCGCCGAGTGCAAAGCCCCCGAAATCGCCCAGAACACATTCTTGTTGTGCAGCGTACTGCCCGTCGTGGGCCCCCGCCATGGGTCACCGGGTCAATGCCGGTCGGCTGGGCCCGCCGGCGGGGCCGCTACCCTGGTAGCCCGAGGGGAAGGGGCACCAAGAGGGTGGCTAGGACCTACAACGTCGTGACGTACGGCTGCCAGATGAACGTGCACGATTCCGAGCGCATCTCCGGCCTGCTCGAACAGGCCGGCTACGTACGCGCGGCGCCGGCCGACGACACCCCCGACATCGTCGTCTTCAACACCTGTGCGGTGCGGGAGAACGCCGACAACCGGCTCTACGGCAACCTCGGTCGTCTGCGCCCGGTGAAGGACAAGCACCCCGGGATGCAGATCGCGGTCGGCGGCTGCCTGGCCCAGAAGGACCGTGGCGAGATCGTCCGCAAGGCGCCCTGGGTGGACGTGGTCTTCGGCACGCACAACATCGGTGCGCTGCCGGTGCTGCTGGAGCGGGCCCGGCACAACGCCGCCGCCGAGGTGGAGATCCTGGAGTCGCTGGACGTCTTCCCGTCCACGCTGCCGACCCGGCGCGAATCCACGTACGCCGGCTGGGTCTCGATCTCGGTGGGCTGCAACAACACCTGCACGTTCTGCATCGTGCCCGCCCTGCGCGGCAAGGAGAAGGACCGCCGCCCCGGCGACATCCTCTCCGAGGTGCGCGCCCTGGTCGACGAGGGCGTACTGGAGGTGACCCTGCTCGGGCAGAACGTCAACTCCTACGGTGTCGAGTTCGGCGACCGGTACGCGTTCGGCAAGCTGCTGCGCGCCTGCGGCGACATCGACGGGCTGGAGCGGGTCCGGTTCACCAGCCCGCACCCGAAGGACTTCACCGACGACGTGATCGCCGCGATGGCCGAGACGCCGAACATCTGCCACTCGCTGCACATGCCGTTGCAGTCCGGCTCCGACGACGTACTCCGGGCGATGCGCCGGTCCTACCGGTCCGACCGCTACCTGGGGATCATCGAGAAGGTCCGGGCGGCGATGCCGGACGCGGCGATCACCACCGACATCATCGTGGGCTTCCCCGGCGAGACCGAGGCCGACTTCCAGCGGACGCTGGACGTGGTTCGCGAGGCCCGGTTCTCCTCGGCCTTCACCTTCCAGTACTCGAAGCGCCCCGGCACCCCGGCGGCGACGATGGACGATCAGCTGCCCAAGCAGGTCGTGCAGGAGCGCTACGAGCGGCTGGTCGCCACCGTGGAGGAGATCACCTGGGCGGAGAACAAGCGCCTGGTGGGGGAGACCGTCGAGGTGCTGGTCGCGGTCGGCGAGGGTCGCAAGGACGAGCGGACCGGCCGGATGTCCGGCCGAGCCCGCGACGGTCGGCTGGTGCACTTCGCGACCACGGCGTCCGATGGTGTGTCGCTGGCCGATCAGATCCGACCCGGGGACATCGTGCACACCGCGGTGACGTACGCCGCCCCGCATCACCTCAACGCCGACGGCGCGCCGCTGGCGCACCGGCGGACCCGGGCCGGCGACGCCGCCGAGGCGGGCCGCTCCCCGCGTACCCGCGGGGTGTTGCTCGGCCTGCCCACGATCGGCGCCCCGGCGGTCGCGGCCGCGCCCACCAGCGGCTGCGCCGCCCACTGAGTGAAAGGAAGGGCCCCTTGTTATCGCCCGGCGATAACAAGGGGCCCTTCCTTTCACTGTGCGCCGGTCAGATCGCGATCCGGGCAGTCCCGGCAGCTCAGCAGCCGGTGCCGTTGAGCCGCACCGTGCCCGGGGCGCTCGCGGTGCCGTTGGCGGTGAAGCCCACGGTGACCGACCCGCCCGCCGACAGGGACGGAGCGTGGCTCGGGGCCGCGGCCGTGACAGTCGTACCGGACTGCGTGACGGTGGCGTTCCAGCCACTCCCCAGCGTCACCCCGGACGGCCAGCTCCAGGTCACCGACCACGGGTTCACCGCGGCCGACCCGGCGTTCCGCACGGTCAACTCGCCCTGGAAGCCGCCCTGCCAGGCATTGACCTGCCGGTAGGTGGCCGAGCAGGCGCCGGTCGGCGGGTTGCTCGGCCCGCCGGTGGGTGGCGTCGGGCCGGTGCCGCCGGACGGCGCGATCAGGTACGGCTGGAGGATCGCCTGCTTCGTGGTGTTGATGCTGGTCCAGTCGTCCAGCGCGATGCCGCCGGTGTCGCCGGAGTTGGGGTTCCACGACCAGTAGGTGAAGGACATCCCGGTGACCGCGGTGCCGGTGTAGGCCATCAGCTTCTCCAGCCATACCCGGTCCTTCGGGTCGGCCAGCGTGCTGCCGAACTCACCCATCATGATCGGCGCGATGTTCTGCTTGTGGAGGTAACCCCAGTACCGGTCCCAGATGGCTGGCATGTTCGCCGGATAGTCCGGCGCGTCGAACCAACTCTGCCGGTAGACCGACGTGGCGTACTCGTGCGGTGAGTAGACGAGTCGATTGGCCACGTCCAGCCGTACCGGGAACTGGCCGGCCTTGGACAGGTTGCCACCCCACCAGCCGCAATCCTCGTCGTTGCTCGGGTCGTTATCCCAGACGTTGGAGAGGCCGCCACTCGGGCAGCTCACCCCCTCCACGAAGATCAACCAGTTGGGCTGGCCGCCGAGGATCGCGTTGCCGGCCCGCTCGGCGGCGAGCCGCCAGTCCCGGGCCGGGTCGCCACAGCCCCAGCAGGCGCCGATGGCCGCCGGGTTGGTGCCCTCGGCGTGCGGCTCGTTGTGCAGGTCCGCGCCGATCACCGTGGGGTTGCCCGCGTACCGCTGGGCGAGCATCTTCCAGTCGTTGATCCAGGTTGCCTCGGAGACGGTCGAGGTGTACCAGAGCGGCGACTGCCCCGCCGACGTCGGCCGGTGCCGGTCCAGGATGACCCGCATCCCCTTGCTCCCGGCGTACTCGATCACCTTGTCCAGGATCTGCAACGGGGAGAGCCCGACCAGGTCCGGGTTGACGAAGTCGTTGATCCCGCTGGCGGTCGCGCCCGGCTTCAGCGCGTCGTTCGAGTACGGCACGCGCAGCGTGTTGTAGCCGAGCCGGGCCATCGTGTCGAGCTGCCCCCGCCACGGGTTGCTCGACCAGAGCCCGTGGAAGGTCTTGTTGTCGGTCTCCATGCCGAACCAGTTGATGCCGGTCAGCCGGACCGTGGTGCCGGTGCTGTCCACGATCTGGTTGCCGCTGGTGTGCAGGTACCCGGTGCCGGTTCCAGCTGCGGCGGCCGGGCTGGTGCTGACGGCGGCGATGAACACGCCGGCCGCGGCGGTGACGAGCGCGGTCAGCGCGCCGCCAAGTGCGGTGGGACGGAACATGCGAGCTCCACTTCGGAGGCCCGGCGCCCGCCGTGGGCGGCGCGGGCGGGCGGCCGTCCGCACGCCACGGTCCCTTTGGGGGTACGCGGACAGTGCGCGACGGCCGAGGTCACGCGGACGGGGACACTCGCGGAGGCTCACCGACGACCCCCGACGGCGGTGTCCCGCCGTCGTCGCCCTCGTGCCGGTGACCCAACCTGGCTCCGGCGCCCATTCTCATCAGCCCAGCTCGATGCGTCAACAAGGCCCCGGCTGCCGCTCCCACCCCGCATGATCGTGCTCGATCCTGGAGGTAGTGGTCTCACCCTGGGGTGGATGCCACTACAACCAGGATCCAGTGCGACCTTGGGGCGGCGTGCGGGGTGCGGATACGCCGGAGCCCCGGTCCCGTGCGGGACCGGGGCTCCGGAAGGCTCAGGTCAGGTCAGCCGGCCTGCTCGGCGAGCTGGAGGAACTGCCGCTTGGCGGCGAGGGCCTGCTCGGCCTCCTTGATCCGGCGAGCGTCCCCGGCGCTCTGCGCCCGGGCCAGCCGGTCCTCGGCCTCCGCCACCTGCGACCGCATCTGGGCGAGCAGCGGGTTGTCCTCCTTGGTGGTCCGGCGCCAGGCCGAATCCATCACCTCGCGGACCTTGTCGTCGATGACGCGCAGCCGGCGCTCCAGCCCGGCGGCGGCCTCCCGGGGCACCCGGCCGGCCTCGTGCCACTGGGCCTGGATGTCCCGCAGCTTGGCCTGGGCGCCCTTCGGGTCGGCGTCGATGTCCAGTGCCTCGGCCTCGGCCAGCAGAGCCTGCTTGCGCTCCAGGTTGGCGCGCTGCTCGTTGTCGCGGGCGGAGAAGACCTCGCTGCGCCGGCTGAAGAAGGCGTCCTGCGCGGCCCGGAACCGTTCCCAGAGCTTCTGCTCGGCCTCCTTGGAGGCGCGCGGCGCGGCCTTCCACTGGGTCATCAGCTCCTTGAGCTGGTTGGCGGTGGCCGCCCAGTCGGTGGAGTCCTTGAGCGTCTCCGCCTCGGCGACCAGCTCCTCCTTGGCGGTCTGCGCCTGCTTGCGCTGCGCGTCCAGGGAGGCGAAGTGGGCGCCCCGGCGCCGGGTGAAGCCGTCCCGGGCGGCGGCGAACCGCTTCCACAGCTCACCATCGGCCTTCTTGTCGACTCCGCGGATGGTCTTCCACTCGTCGAGGATCTCCTTGAGCCGGTCGCCGGCGGTCTTCCAGCCGGTTGACTCGGCGGCGAGCTTCTCGGCCTCCTCGACCAGCGCGGTCTTGCGGGCCAGGGCTTCGCCGCGAGCGGCGTCCCGGGCGGCACGCGCCTCGCCGGCCTTCTCCTCGGCGAGGGTGGCCAGCTTGTCCAGCCGCGCGGCCAGCGCGTCGATGTCGCCGACCACGTGGGCCTCGGGCAGCGAGGCGCGGATCCGCCGAATCGTGCTCAGCGAGTGCCCGGCGTCCGCCGCACCCGAGTTGAGCCGCGCTTCGGTCAGGTCCACCTCGGTCACCAGATCGGCGAAGCGCCGTGCGAAGTGCGCGAGGCCCTCCTCCGGTGCTCCCGCCTGCCAGGATCCGACCACCCGCTCGCCCTCGGTGGTCTTGACGTACACGGTGCCGTCCGCGTCCACCCGTCCGAAGGCAGTCCAGTCGCTCATGTGCCCATCCTCGTTCTCCCGGCGTCGAGGGAACCGTCCCCCGTCGCCGCCACGGCGCAGCCAAGTTGCTTCCGGCATTGTCACAGGTCCGACCCGGTCCGCGTCGAGCGCCTATCGCCGACCGTGACCATACGGTGTCCTAGGGCCCGATTGACCGGATCAGCGCGGAGACGCACCGGGGATTCCCGCTACGGTAAACGGGTGCCACTGGTCGCCGCCGCCGTCTGCCCGCATCCGCCCCTGCTCGTGCCTGAGGTGGCGGGCGCCGCCGCGCCCGAGTTGGACGATTTGCGGGCGGCCTGCGACACCGCCGTACGCGGGCTGCTGGCCGCCGACCCGTCCACCGTGGTGCTGCTCGGCGCCGGCCCGGTGACCGGCCCGGTCCCGCCTCCGGCCACCGGCTCCCTGCAGCCCTGGGGCGTCGACCTGGACGTGCCGCTCGCCCCCGGCCAGCCGGACCGGGGCGCGGTGCTGCCGCTGAGCCTGACCATCGGTGCGTGGCTGCTGGCCCGGCACGCCGTGCGGCTGCCGGTGACCGCCGTGCAGGTGGCCGCCGACGCCGCCCCCGCCGAGCTGGCCGCGCTCGCCGACGAGGTCGGCGCTGTGGGTGCCCGGGTGGCACTGCTGGTGCTCGGGGACGGGTCGGCCTGTCGGGGGGAGAAGTCCCCGGGGTACGACGACCCGCGCGCCAACGCGTACGACCAGCGGGTGGCGACCGCCCTGGCCGAGGCGGACGTGGATGTCCTGCTCGATCTCGACCCGGTTGTGTCCGCCGAGCTGAAGGCCGCCGGCCGGGCGCCCTGGCAGGTGCTCGCCGGCGTGGCCCGGTCGACCGGCGGCGGGTGGCGCGGCGAGCTGCTGCACGACTCGGCCCCGTACGGCGTCGCCTACTTCGTGGCGTCCTGGGTGCCGGCGTGAGTGGCGACGGGGGCCGCCCGATCGGCACCGTCGTCGCGGTGGTCGGCCCGACCGCGGCGGGCAAGTCGGCGTTGAGCATCGCGTTGGCGCATGCCCTGGACGGGGAGGTGGTCAACGCCGACTCGATGCAGCTCTACCGTGGCATGGACATCGGCACCGCCAAGCTGACCCCCGCCGAGCGGGACGGGGTGCCGCACCACCTGCTGGACATCTGGGAGGTCACCGAGCCGGCCAGCGTCGCGGAATACCAGCGTCTGGCCCGCGCGGCGGTGGACGACATCCTGTCCCGGGGGCGGGTGCCGCTGCTGGTCGGCGGCTCAGGGCTGTACGTGCGGGCGGTCCTGGAGCGCTTCGACTTCCCCGGCACCGACCCGGAGCTGCGCGAGCGGCTGGAACGGGAGCTGGCCGAGGTCGGCCCGGCGCCGCTGTACGCGCGGCTGCGCGCGGCCGACCCGGCCGCCGCCGAGGGCATCCTGCCCGGAAACGGCCGGCGGATCGTCCGGGCCCTGGAGGTGATCGAGCTCACCGGTGCCCCGTTCACGGCGTCGTTGCCGGAGCCGGCCCCGTACTACCCGTCGGTGCAGCTCGGAGTCGACCTTGACACCGGGCTGCTGGACGAGCGGATCGCGCTGCGGGTCGACCGGATGTGGGCCGACGGCCTGCTGGCCGAGACCCGCGAGCTGGTCGGGCGGGGGTTGCCCGAGGGGCGGACGGCCAGCCGGGCGCTCGGCTACCAGCAGGTGCTGCGGTTCTTCGCCGGTGAGTTGACCGAGACGAAGGCGCACGACGAGACGGTCCGGGCCACCCGGCGGTTCGTCCGCCGGCAGCGGTCCTGGTTCCGGCGCGACCCGCGGATCCACTGGCTGGATTCGGCCGCGCCGGACGTGATCGAGGCCGCCCTGCGTCTGGTGCCCGCTCCTGCGCGATGATGGGGGCGTGGAGTTCACCAAGGGCCATGGCACCGGCAACGACTTCGTCGTTCTCCCCGACCCGGACGGTCAGCTCGATCTGACCCCGGAGCTGGTCGCGGCGCTCTGCGACCGGCGGCGGGGCATCGGCGCGGACGGGGTGCTGCGAGTGGTCCGCGCGGCCAAGCATCCGGAGGGTGCCGGGCAGGCCGGTGAGGCCGAGTGGTTCATGGACTACTGGAATTCCGACGGCTCGTTGGCCGAGATGTGCGGCAACGGCGCCCGGGTCTTCGTCCGCTACCTGGTCGACACCGGGCTGGCCATGCCGGCCGGTGTGGCGCTGCCGGTGGCCACGAGGGCAGGCGTCGTGCGCGCGCGGGTCGAGGGGGACGTCATCGCCGTCGAGATGCGCCGCCCCCGGCTGCACGCCGACTCGACCGCCACGCTCGGCGGGCTGACCCTGCCCGGCACCGCCGTGGACGTCGGCAACCCCCACCTGGTCTGCGTCCTGCCGGCCGGTCTGGAGCTGTCCACGCTGAATCTCGCCACCGCGCCCGGATTCGACCCGGCGCTCTTCCCGAGCGGCGTGAACGTGGAGTTCATCGTGCCGGGCGAGCCGGTCGACGGCACCGACGAGCACACCCTGATGCGGGTGTACGAGCGCGGCAGCGCGGAGACCCTCTCCTGCGGCACGGGCGCCTGCGCGGTGGCCGCGGTGGCCCTGCGCGACGCGGCCCGGGACACCGGCAGCGTCGCCGTCGACGTTCCCGGCGGCCGGGTCACGGTGACCGTCACCGAGGACTCCTGCTGGCTGTCCGGCCCCGCCCTCCTGGTGGCCAGCGGCGAGGTCGACCTCGCTGCGCTGCCCGCCTCGGCCTGACGCCCGGCGGCGCTGGCCCGTCCGGTCCTCTGCCGCCCGCGTGCCGCGTCTGCTGGTCGCCCGTGTGCCGCGTCTGCTGGTCGCCCGTGTGCCGCGCTCGACCGCGGTCGGTCACCGCGAAGCCTTTGCTCTGCTTCACCCCACGCAACGGTTGATGTCCGGTAATCGGACACCGACCGTTGCGGTGGTTGAAGCAGAGCAAAGCGGGGGAGACGACCACCAACCGGTCGTCTCCCCCGCTCACGTCGATACCGGCGTGTGCCGGGCCGGCTCCGCGTCGATCAGTCCGTCAGGGGGTGGCGCTGGCGTTGGCGGCGATCTCGGGGAGGTCGGCGGGGCCCGGGTCGGCGGCCGGCAGCGGGCTGGGGTTGTGGGCGGCGGCGCGGACCGCGGCGGCGACCGCCGGGGCGACCCGGGAGTCGAAGACGCTGGGCACGATCACCGTCGGGTTGATCTTGTCTTCGCCGACCACGTCGGCGATGGCCTGGGCGGCGGCGAGCGCCATCTCCTCGGTGAACTCCTCGGCGTGCGCGTCCAGCATGCCGCGGAACACCCCGGGGAAGGCGAGCACGTTGTTGATCTGGTTCGGCTGGTCCGAGCGGCCGGTGGCCACCACGGCGGCGTGCTTGCGTGCCTCCCGCGGGTCGACCTCCGGGTCCGGGTTGGCCAGCGCGAAGACGATCGAGTCCTTGGCCATCTGGGCGATGTCGTCGCCGGTGAGCAGGTTCGGCGCGCTGACCCCGATGAAGACGTCCGCGCCCCGGATCGCACCCGGCAGGTCGCCGGAGTAGTTCTCCTTGTTGGTGTTGTCCGCCAGCCACTGCCACGCCGAGTTGAGCCCGGTCAGCCCACGGTGCAGGGCGCCCTCCCGGTCGTACGCGATGATGTCGCCGACGCCCTGGCGCAGCAGCAGCTTCATGATCGCCGTGCCGGCCGCGCCGGCGCCGGAGACCACCACCCGCACGTCCGCGAGCTGCTTGCCCACGACCCGCAGCGCGTTGGTCAGCGCGGCCAGCACGCAGATCGCGGTGCCGTGCTGATCGTCGTGGAAGACCGGGATGTCCAGCAGCTCACGCAGTCGGGCCTCGATCTCGAAGCAGCGCGGCGCGGCGATGTCCTCCAGGTTGATCCCGCCGTACGCCGGCGCGATCGCCTTGACGATGGCCACGATCTCGTCGGTGTCCTGGGTGTCCAGGACCACCGGCCAGGCGTCCACCCCGCCGAAGCGCTTGAACAGCGCCGCCTTGCCCTCCATCACCGGCAGCGACGCGGCCGGGCCCAGGTTGCCCAGGCCGAGCACCGCCGAGCCGTCGCTGACCACCGCGACGGTGTTGCGCTTGATGGTCAGCCGGCGGGCGTCCGCCGGGTTCTCGGCGATCGCCATGCAGACCCGGGCCACCCCGGGGGTGTACGCCCGGGACAGCTCGTCGCGGTTGCGCAGCGCGACCTTCGAGGTCACCTCGATCTTGCCGCCGAGGTGCAGCAGGAACGTCCGGTCCGACACCTTGCGCACGTCCACGCCGTCCAGCGCGGTCAGCGCGTCCACCACCTGGTCGGCATGGCCGGCGTCGGCGGTGTCGCAGGTCAGGTCGACGATCACGTGGGTCGGGTCGGAGTCCACCACGTCCAGCGCCGTGACGATCGCCCCCGCCTCGCCGACCGAGGTGGTGAGCCGGCCGATCGAGGAGGCGTCTGCGGTCACGGCGATCCGGATGGTGATCGAGAATCCGGCGCTCGGCAGTCGGGTGATGGCCACGGGGTCCCTCCGTCACAGCTGTGCGGCCGCTCGGCCGCCGCCCAGCATTTCTACCGGGTTGTCGAGGTCGACCGGCATTCGCCCCCGCTTTTGGCGACCTTCGGCACGGGCATATAGCAGGTGCGCTCGGCGTTGACACATGTCAGGATTACGTTCTACTTATCAAAACGGACAGGAGAACCGCTTGCGAGACCAGGAGAGCTTTGTCCCCGTCGAGGACGAGCTCGACGACGTCACCACCGGCGAGATGGAGCTGTCGGAGCGGCAGTCGCTACGACGCGTACCGGGCCTCTCCACCGAGCTCACCGACGTCACCGAGGTGGAATACCGGCAGCTGCGGCTGGAACGGGTCGTCCTGGTGGGGGTCTGGACCGAGGGCACGGTGACCGATGCGGAGAACTCGCTGACCGAGCTGGCCGCGCTCGCCGAGACCGCCGGCTCGCAGGTGCTCGAGGGGCTGATTCAGCGCCGTACGCGACCCGACCCGGCCACCTACATCGGCCGCGGCAAGGTCGACGACCTCGGCGCTGTGGTGCTCTCCACGGGCGCCGACACGGTGATCTGTGACGGTGAGCTGTCCCCGTCCCAGCTGCGCAACCTGGAGCAGCGCACCAAGGTCAAGGTGGTCGACCGGACGGCGCTGATCCTCGACATCTTCGCCCAGCACGCCAAGAGCAAGGAGGGCAAGGCGCAGGTCGAGCTGGCCCAGCTGGAATACCTCCTGCCGCGGCTGCGCGGTTGGGGCGAGACGCTCTCGCGGCAGACCGGTGGTAGCGGTCGCGGCGGCGGCGCCGGCGGCGGCGTGGGTGTGCGTGGCCCCGGTGAGACCAAGCTGGAGACCGACCGGCGGCGCATCCGGCACCGCATCTCCCGGCTGCGCCGCGAGATCAAGAGCATGAAGACGGTACGCGTGACCAAGCGCGCACGGCGCACCCGTAACGCCGTCCCCGCGGTGGCCATCGCCGGCTACACCAACGCCGGCAAGTCCAGCCTGCTCAACCGGCTGACCGGCGCGGGTGTGCTGGTGGAGAACGCGCTCTTCGCGACGTTGGACCCGACCACCCGTAAGGCCACCGCCGCCGACGGGCGCCTCTACACCCTCTCGGACACGGTCGGCTTCGTCCGGCACCTGCCGCACCAGATCGTCGAGGCGTTCCGCTCGACGCTGGAGGAGGTCGCCGAGGCGGATCTGGTGGTGCACGTCGTCGACGGCGCCCACCCGGACCCGGAGGAGCAGGTACGGGCGGTCCACGAGGTGCTCGCCGAGGTGGGCGCCGACCGGCTCCCCGAGCTGCTGGTGGTCAACAAGACCGACACGGCCGACGAGGACACGCTGCTGCGGCTCAAGCGGCTCTGGCCGGACGCGATCTTCGTCTCCGCGCACACCGGGCGGGGCGTCGAAGGGCTGCGCGAGGCGATCGAGGAGCGGCTTCCCCGACCGGCCGTGGAGGTCCGGGCCGTCCTGCCGTACGACCGGGGTGACCTGGTGGCACGGGTGCACCGTACGGGCGAGGTGCTCAGCACGTCGCACCTGCCGGAAGGCACCCTGCTGCACGTGCGGGTCGGCGAGGCGCTCGCCGCCGAGTTGGCGCCGTTCGACGTTGAGCGACAGGGGCAGACGGCCGGCAGCCGGCGCTGAGCGGCCCCGGCGTCATCCCCCGGAAACGCGCGGCATGCGACACTGACCGAATGCGCCGCGTTGTTTCCTCGGTCACGGTTGCCCTCGGCCTGTTCGGGGCAACCGTGGCGCTCGCCGGAGTGGCTGTCGCCGCTCCCGCCCCCGCATCTCTCGAAGCGCCCGCCGTCACTCCCGGTAAGAAGCGGTGCACGATCGCCGACGAGCGACTGCGCGAGCTGTCCGGGATGGTGGTGACCAAGAGCGGCTACATCGTCATCAACGACGGCACCGAGGTCTCGGCACGCAAGCGGGTCTTCTTCCTGGACAGCAAATGCAAGATCTCGAAGGACCCGGTCCGCTACTCGGGGGATGGCCCGTTCGACACCGAGGACCTCGCTCTCTCACCGAACGGCGCGACCCTCTGGATCGCGGACACCGGCGACAACGTCTTCGCCAAGGAGCGCCGTAAGCGGGTCGCGCTCTGGTCGATGCCGGTCACCGGCGGCAAGGAGCCGGTGCTGCACCGGCTCTCCTACCCCGAGGGCAAGCCCCACGACGCCGAGGCGCTGCTCATCGGCAACGATGGCAAACCGCTGATCATCACCAAGGTGACCAGCGGGAAGGCCGAGATCTACACCCCCACGGCGGCGCTGAAGAACGGCGACACCGACCCGGTGCCGATGCGCAAGGTCGGCGACATCGCGCTGCCCAGGACAGAGACCGAGAACCCGCTCAACACGTTCGGCCGGGTCGCGATCACCGGCGCGGCGCGGTCGCCGGACGGCACCCGGGTGGTCCTGCGCACCTACGCGGACGCCTTCGAGTTCGACGTGACCGGCGGCGACATCGTCGGCGCGCTCACCACTGGCAAGCCCCGGGTGACGCCGCTCACGGACCCGTTCGGTGAGGCCATCAGCTACACCACGGACGGCAAGACCTTCCTCACCGTCTCCGACGGCCAGCAGTTCACCGAGGAGGAGACGGTCGACATCCTCAGCTACACGCCGTCCACCTCAACGGCGCAACCGCTGGCGGAGGATGCCGGTGAGTCCAAGTCGGCCGCCTCCAAGTCCTGGATCGACGGGATGAGCTTCGACGACATCACGTACCTGGTCGGCGCGGTCGGGCTGATCGGCCTGCTGCTGGTTGGTGCGGGCATCGTCGGCATCCTCCGGGCCCGCCGCCGCCCGCCGACCGCCGATGGCTCCGACCGGTCGGATCCGGACGGCGAGCCTCTGGGCCCGCCCGGCGCCCGTGCCGACGACGGGTTCCCGGCCGGTGACCGTGCGGGTGGCGTCTACGGTGGTGGCGCGCCGGCCGGTGGGGCGGTCTACGGCGCCGGCGGCGGGACGTACGGCGGCGGCGCGGGTCGTGGTGGTCCCGCCCCGGCGGGCGGCGGGGTGTACGGCGGTGGCCGTCCCGCGGCCGCCGACGGTGGCTACGGCCCTGCCCCGGCGGGCGGCCCGCCCGGCGTCTACGGCGGGGGTCGTCCCCCGGCGGGCGGCGGTGGTCGGCCGGCGGGTGGCGGCGGTCGTCCTCCGGGCGGTGGCCGTCCCGGCGGAGGCGTGTACGGCGGCGGAGGCCAGCCCGGTGGTGGTGGCCAGCCCAGCGGCGGTCGGGCGGAGCCGCCACGGCGTGGTGGGCCGGAGCCGGACTACCGGGGCCAGCGGCCCGGTCGTCGGCGTGAAGAGGACGCGCCCGTGGACCCGTACGGGCAGTATCCCGGGGGCGGTCGCGGCCACCGGGGCGACCGCTACTGACGCGTCCCGGCCACGTGCCCTGACGCACCCTGAACGACTGCACCGCCCTGGGCGGCGCGGGTGAGTGCCGTGGGCACTCACCCGCGGACCGGTCAGATCCGGCGCAGCACCGCCACGACCCGGCCCATGATGGTGGCGTCGTCACCGGGGATCGGGTCGAAGGCTGGGTTTTGCGGCATCAGCCAGACGTGCCCGTCGCGCCGCCGGTAGGTCTTGACGGTCGCCTCGCCATCGAGCATGGCTGCCACGATCTCGCCCGAGTCGGCGGTGGGCTGCTGCCGGACGACCACCCAGTCGCCGTCACAGATCGCGGCGTCGAGCATCGAGTCGCCCTTGACCTGGAGCATGAAGACCTCGCCCTCGCCCACCAGCTCGCGGGGGAGGGGGAAGATGTCCTCCACCGCCTGCTCGGCGAGGATCGGCCCACCGGCGGCGATCCGGCCGAGCATCGGCACGTATGCCGGGGTCGGCCGCTGCGCGCGGGACAGTTCGTCGTCGATGGCCTCGCTCGGGGCCCGGACGTCCACCGCGCGCGGCCGGTTGGGGTCGCGGCGCAGGAAGCCCTTCTTTTCCAGCTCCTTGAGCTGGTAGGCGACGCTGGACGGCGACACGAGGCCGACCGCCTCGCCGATCTCCCGGACGCTCGGCGGGTAGCCGTGGCGCTCCACCCAGCTGCGGATGAACTCCAGGATGCGGCGCTGGCGGGCGGTCAGGTCGACCGTCGCCGGGTCGGGGAAGGTGCTGACCACCGGGGTGACCGGGCGCACGACGGGCTGGCCCGTCCGGCTGCGCGCGGCGCTGCGGCGTCGGGTGGCCGGCGGGCCCGCCTCGGTGATCTGCTGCGGGCTCTTCGGCCGGCTGGCCCGGTCCTCGGTCACGTCCGTCCTCCCTGGTCGGCGCTGGGTGCCTCGTCGGCTCGTGGTGCGTGCGGTGGTGCCACGACGGTGCTGGGGGTGGTGCGTCGCCGCGTGTGGCGAAGATCCATCGCACCCGGCTGTTCCTGACCGTATAGGTGAGATCGGTCATTTTCAAACATCTGTACGACCTCTCACCGGCGTGTCGGGGTGAAAAACCGCTCCTGTCGTACGGATGTTCTGATAAATGGTACGTCGGATAGCACGGGTGTTCGATCCTCGGTCGTTTTGCGGGCTACTTCGGCCCGTTGGCCGGTAACCGCGGCGGGGGTCCGGCGTTGGGTCTTCCGGTGGAGCGCTGGGGGTGGATGACCGGATGGTCCGTGACGCGCCGGACACGCCAGCCAACTTGACCCGGGTTCGCCAGCGACATACGGTCAACCCCTAGATGTAGTAGTGACACGGGCGTAAGTTGCCTACAGGTTGGGTCCGACTGCCGACCGCACTCTCGTAACGTCGACCACGGCGGGCGCCGTCTCCGGACGGCACCGTCGTGGCGAGCCGTGCCCGGGAGTGCCCGGCGCAACCGTGGTTGATCATGATTAGGAGGTAGGCGATGCGGTGTCCGTACTGCCGGTACGCCGACTCCCGGGTGGTCGACTCGCGGGAGGCCGACGACGGTCAGCTCATCCGGCGGCGACGGTCCTGCCCGGAGTGCGGCAAGCGGTTCACCACCGTCGAGGAGGCGGTCCTCGCGGTCGTCAAGCGCAGCGGGGTGACCGAGCCGTTCAGCCGTACGAAGATCATCGGCGGGGTGCTCAAGGCGTGCCAGGGCCGGCCCGTCGACGAGGACTCGATCGCGCTGCTGGCCCAGAAGGTCGAGGAGACCGTGCGGGCCAAGGGTGCCGCCGAGATCCCCAGCCATGACGTGGGGCTGGCCATCCTGGGCCCTCTGCGGGACCTGGACGAGGTGGCGTACCTGCGGTTCGCCAGCGTCTACCGGTCCTTCGACTCGCTCGCCGACTTCGAGCAGGAGATCGAGACATTGCGGGCCGCGGCCCGCGCCCGGGAGGGCGCGGCCCAGGCCGGGGCGGCGGGGACCGCCGGCCGTACCAACTGAGGTTTGTGTTGCTGACAGGTGGAAGCGCGGCGGGTGGCCGCGTGGACGAGGGGGCGGATGAGATGTCGGGGGATGGTGTGACGACAAGCAGGTCACGGAGCAAGGCCAGCGCGAGCGCCGGGGTGAAGATCGAGCGGGTGTGGACGACCGAGGGGGTCCACCCGTACGACGAGGTCACCTGGGAGCGCCGCGACGTCGTGATGACGAACTGGCGGGACGGCTCGATCAACTTCGAGCAGCGCGGGGTGGAGTTCCCGGAGTCGTGGAGCGTCAACGCGGCGAACATCGTGACCACCAAGTACTTCCGGGGCGCGGTGGGGACCCCGGAGCGGGAGTGGTCGCTCAAGCAGTTGATCGACCGGGTGGTCAGCACCTACCGCACCGCGGGTGAGGAGTACGGCTACTTCGCCAGCCCGGCCGACGCCGAGATCTTCGCGCACGAGCTGACCTGGATGCTGCTGAACCAGGTGTTCAGCTTCAACTCGCCGGTCTGGTTCAACGTCGGTACGCCGTCGCCGCAGCAGGTCAGCGCCTGCTTCATCCTGTCCGTCGACGACTCGATGGACTCGATCCTCGACTGGTACAAGGAGGAGGGGCTGATCTTCAAGGGCGGCTCCGGCTCCGGGGTCAACCTGTCGCGGATCCGCTCGTCCCGTGAGCTGCTCTCCTCCGGCGGCAACGCCTCCGGCCCGGTCAGCTTCATGCGCGGCGCGGACGCCTCGGCCGGCACCATCAAGTCCGGCGGCGCGACCCGGCGGGCGGCCAAGATGGTCATCCTCGACGTGGACCACCCGGACATCCAGGAGTTCGTGGTCACGAAGGCGCGCGAGGAGGACAAGATCCGCGCGCTGCGCGACGCCGGGTTCGACATGGACCTCGGCGGCTCCGACATCGTCAGCGTGCAGTACCAGAACGCCAACAACTCGGTCCGGGTCTCCGGCGAGTTCATGGCGGCGGTGGAGAACGGCGGCGGCTTCGACCTGCGCGGCCGGCTGGACGGCTCGGTGATCGAGACCGTCGACGCCAAGAAGCTGTTCCGCGCCATCTCCCAGGCCGCCTGGGAGTGCGCCGACCCGGGCCTGCAGTACGACGACACGATCAACGACTGGCACACCTGCCCGGAGACCGGGCGGATCACCGCGTCGAACCCGTGCTCGGAGTACCTGCACCTGGACAACTCCTCGTGCAACCTTGCCTCGCTCAACCTGATGAAGTTCCTCCGCGCCGACGGTGGCTTCGAGGTGGAGAAGTTCGTCAAGTCCGTCGAGTTCGTCATCACCGCGATGGACATCTCCATCTGCTTCGCGGACTTCCCGACCGAGAAGATCGGTGAGACCTCCCGCGCCTACCGGCAGCTCGGCATCGGCTACGCCAACCTGGGCGCCCTGCTGATGGCCACCGGCCTGCCGTACGACTCGGAGCAGGGCCGCTCGGTCGCCGCGGCGATCACGTCCCTGATGACCGGCACCGCCTACCGCCGCTCGGCCGAGTTGGCCGGCGTCGTCGGCCCGTACGACGGCTACGCCCGCAACGCCGAGCCGCACAAGCGGGTCATGCGCAAGCACGCGGCGGCCAACGACGAGATCAAGCCGACCAGCCCGGTGGCCACCGCGATCGTCCGCGAGGCGACCAGGCAGTGGACCCAGGGCAACAAGATCGGCGACAAGAACGGCTGGCGCAACGCGCAGGCGAGCGTCCTCGCCCCGACCGGCACGATCGGCTTCATGATGGACTGCGACACGACCGGCGTGGAGCCGGACCTGGCGCTGGTCAAGTTCAAGAAGCTGGTCGGCGGCGGCTCGATGCAGATCGTCAACCAGACGGTTCCGCGTGCCCTTCGCAGCCTCGGCTACCCCGAGGAGCAGGTCGAGGCGATCGTCGAGCACATCGCCGACAACGGCCACGTGGTGGACGCCCCCGGCCTCAAGCCGGAGCACTACCCGGTCTTCGACTGCGCGATGGGTGAGCGGACGATCGCCCCGATGGGTCACGTACGGATGATGGCGGCCATCCAGCCGTTCGTCTCCGGCGCGATCTCCAAGACGGTCAACATGCCGGAGGCGGCCACCGTCGAGGACGTCGAGAAGATCTACTTCGAGGGCTGGAAGCTCGGCCTCAAGGCGCTGGCGATCTACCGGGACAACTGCAAGGTCGGCCAGCCGCTTTCGGTGGCCAAGTCCAACAAGGCCACCGAGCCGGCCGCCGTCGAGACCGCAGCCGCCGCGCCGGCCGCGGTGGAGAAGGTCATCGAGTACCGGCCGGTGCGTAAGCGCCTGCCGAAGAAGCGCCCGTCCGAGACGGTCAGCTTCTCCGTCGGTGGCGCCGAGGGCTACCTCACCGCGTCGTCCTACCCGGACGACGGCCTCGGCGAGGTCTTCCTCAAGATGTCCAAGCAGGGCTCGACCCTGGCCGGGGTGATGGACGCCTTCTCGGTGGCCATCAGCATCGGTCTGCAGTACGGCGTGCCGCTGGAGACGTTCGTCAGCAAGTTCACCAACATGCGCTTCGAGCCGGCCGGGATGACCGACGACCCGGACGTGCGGATGGCGGCCTCGGTGATGGACTACATCTTCCGTCGCCTGGCGTTGGACTTCCTGCCGTACGAGCGCCGCGCCGAGCTGGGCATCTTCACCGCCAGCGAGCGGGCCGCGCAGCTGCGGGCCGAGGCCGACGCGGAAGCCGCCGCCGTGACCGGCGCGGAGCTCACCGCGATGGCGTCCTCGGCACCGGTGGAGGCCCCGGCCAAGCCGGAGGCCGTCGCGCAGCCGGCGCAGGAGATGGTCGAGGTGGCCGCCGCCAAGCCGGCTCCGAGCGTGGGTTCCAGCACCGAACTGCTCGAGGCCGTGATCGGCAAGGCCGCCGACGCGCCGCTCTGCTTCACCTGCGGTACGAAGATGCGCCCGGCCGGTAGCTGCTACGTCTGCGAGGGCTGCGGCTCCACCAGCGGCTGCAGCTGACGTACGCGATCGACCGTATTACCCGCGAGCGCGGCAGGGATCACCTGCCGCGCTCGCGGCATTCCCGCCTGATCGACTCGGGTTCAATGAAATCGGGGCATCATCCTCGCCCGGATACCCCGACATCACGGAACCCGAGTCGATCGTGATGGACCGAAGCCACGCGAGCAGCGCGGCTCGTCGGGTCAGGGGCGGGCGAACAGCGGCCCGTAGTTCGACCGGAACATCTGCTCGCCGAGGCGGCGCAGCACCAGGTCGCGCAGCGCGGGCGACAGCCCGGTGGCCTTGTCCCGGCGGTGCGTCTGGCTGAGTACCCAGTCGGTACGCGGGCGGCGGCGCGTCTCGTACCCGTGCAACGCCTCGGCGATGCTTCCGGCGGCGGCCAGTGACTCGGCGAGCACGATGGCGTCCTCCAGAGCCATGGCCGCGCCCTGGGCCATGTTCGGCGAGGTGGCGTGAGCGGCGTCGCCGATCAGCAGCACCGGCCCCCGGGACCAGGAGTCGAGGACGACCTCCTGGTTCGGCCCGGCGTGCAGGGTGCTGGCGTCGTAGTCGAGGGCCTTGAGCATGGTGGCGGCCGGCTCGGTGAACGTCGCGCCCAGCTCGTCGCGCCAGCCGGGTCGGTCGGCGACCGGTCCGTCGTTGTAGTAGCAGTACGTCTGCTCGGCGCTGATCGGGATCGTCAGGAACTGCCTGCCGCGCCCCAACTGCACCGACCAGACCGGCTCGTCGTCGATCCGGGGAGCGACCCACCGGTACGCGTACTGGCCTAGGTCGCGGGCCGTCTGACCGTTGAAGGCGAGCCGCCGGACCGTCGAGTTCACCCCGTCGGCGCCGATCACCAGGTCGTACCGTGCGCTGCTGTCGTCGTCGAAATCGACGGCGACCACGTCGCCCTCCCGGCGGAGCGCGACCGGCTGGCGGCCCCAGCGGATCGGGGCGTCGCCGACGCCGGCGAGCAGGGCCCGGTGCAACTGCGCCCGGGACAGCGACGCGCAGGGCCCGACGCCCTGCCACAGTGCGGCCACGTCGATGTCGAAGAGCCGGCGTCCGCGCTGGTTGGCGCTGCGCTGCCGCGTGATCTCCACGGCGACGTCGGCGACCGGCTCCCGCAGACCGAGTACGTCGAGCATCCGGGTCGCGTTGCCGGTGAGGTAGATGCCGGTGCCGGAGTCGGCCGGCCCAGGTGCCCGCTCAACCACGTCGGCCGTCGCGCCCCAGTCCCGCAACGCGGACACCGTCGCCAGTCCGGCGACACCACCGCCGACGATCAGTACCCGAACACCGTCACCCCGCACGACATGTACCTCCCCGTTGCCCGTTCCGGCCGGCTGAGCTGCTGCTCAACGGTCCGGCCGCCGCCGCACTCTACGAGGCGGGGAAGGCGGCGGCTGGCATCGGGGACACGGGGTGTGCCGTGCCGGCGGATGGCTGCGACGATCAGGACATGACGACCGCTGAGGCGTACGCCAGGTTTGCCCGCCGCGAGGTGCGCGGGGTCTCGCCCGCGTACGAGCGGCTGTCCCTGGCGGTGTCCCGCGACGACGAGCTGCTCGCCCTGCTCGACGGGCTTCCGCCGGCCAAACGGCAGCCGAACCTGTTGTTCGGTGTCGTCCGGTGGCTCGGCGGCCCGGTCGAGGACCCGGCCGCGTTCCACGACTACGCCGTGGCGAACTGGTCGGCCATCGAGGCGCAGGTGCGGGCTCGGGCCACCCAGACGAACGAGGCCGGGCGGTGCGCGGTCCTGCTGCCGGTGCTCGCCGCGCTGCCGCAGCCGCTCGCTCTACTGGAGGTCGGCGCGTCCGCCGGGCTCTGCCTCTACCCCGACCGGTACGCCTACCGCTACGGCGAGCATCAGGTCGGCTCCGGCGAGCCGGTCCTGGACTGCGCGGCCAGCGGACTGGTACCGCCGGCACGCGTACCCCAGGTGGTGTGGCGGGCCGGCCTGGACCTCAACCCGCTCGACGTGACCGACCCCGACGACGTGTCCTGGTTGGACGCCCTGATCTGGCCGGAGCACGCGCACCGGCGGGCCCGGCTGCGCGCCGCGGCGGCGGTCGCCGCGGCCGACCCACCGCTGCTGGTCCGCGGTGACCTGGTGGACGACCTGCCGGCGCTCGCGGCGCGGGCGCCGGCAGGCGCGACCCTCGTGGTCTTCCACACCTCCGTGCTCTACCAGGTGCCCGTGCCGCGTCGGAAGGCGTTCGTCCGGCTGGTCAGTGGCCTGCCCGGGCACTGGGTCGCGAACGAAGCCCCGGAGGTGCTGCCGTACGACGGGTTGCCCGACCTCCCGGAGGCGGCGCTGCACAACGTCCTCGCCTTGGATGGGAAGCCGCTGGCGTGGACCCGGGGGCACGGCCAGTCGATGACCTGGTTCGGCTGACGCCCCCGGGGCGTCGATGCCGGATACGGGTCAGAGCGAACGGCTGAACTCCATCCGGTCGGCGAAGTTGTCGTAACCCGCACGCTGAAAGCCCTTGAACATCGCGATGTTCTGTACGTCGCAGTCGCCGCGGATCTCTGTGGCACCGTTCTCCGCCAGGATCGCCGTACCCCGTGCCACGACCGACGAGCTGTAGCCCTTGCCCCGGTGGGCGGGAGCGACACCGACGAAGCCGATCACGGGAAAGGCGGGGCTGTGCGCCGGGAGGCTGATCACGGCCGGGGTGCCGTCGGCGTCGTACCCGATCTCCCACCACTGCGGCTCGTGGTGGAGTTCGGCCGATTCCTCGAACAGCAGCTCCGCGGCCTTGCGCCGGCCGTGACGGCGTACGTCTTCGGACAGCCGGGCGTCGGCGGTGTCGGCGAGCAGGGCCTCCAGCAGGTCGACGAAGGGTTCGGGGCCAAGGTCGGCGAGGGATCGGAATCGAAGCCGCTCGTCCTGCGCGGGCAGTTCCCCGCCGGCCAGCCAGCGGAAGCGCCGGCCGTCGCGGGCCACGGTGAATCCGGCCCGGCGCAGCAGTTCACCGCGCCGCTCGGGATGGCGCTGAAACTGTGGTGCCTGGGCCGGGGAATCCACCACGTGCCCCAGTTCCGTGGCACCGAGCGTCCTGGCCAGGGTGGCCATCTCCGCGAGCAGGGCGAGCCCGACGGTCAGGTCGGGGTCGTCCCAGGGGGCTTCCAGGAGCACGACATCGCTCGGCATGTCGTGGCCCGGCATGGTCCACCCGGCGACGCTGCCGATCAGACGGTCGCCGTCCTCGGCCACCAGGCACCACTCCGGCCGCGTGCAGCCCTTGGTGAGTAGGTCGGTCAGGTAGGTGCTGGTCGCGGCATTGCGTCCGGCATCGTTCGCGTCTTGGACGAGCCCGGGGATTTCGTCGGAGCGGGCAACACGGATCGTGGTCACAGGAGGGGCCCTTCAGTGTGGGTGTGGGGCAGCTTACGCAGGGTGCGGCTCGGACATCCGACCGCGCAGGGCCCGGATGAACCAGTCCAGCGCCGGCGCGGTCTGCCCGCCCGTCGGCCAGCCGTTGACCACCGCGAGCAGGTCGAGGTAGCGGTCCCGGCGAGGATCGTTCGCCGTCCCCAGCCGGGTCAGCAGTCGACGCCGCAGATCGGCGCCGTCGGACTGGCCGCTGAGCTGCGCGTACCGGCCGGTGACGGTCTCCACGATGGCGTCGGCGGCCGGCGAGGTCGGGTCGACGCCGGCCGCCAGGGCGGGTGCCACGGCGTCCCGGACCACCGCGACAGCATCCGGGCGGGGCAGCCCCGGGACGTCGTGGTCGGCGGCGTACTGCCGCACCAGTCGCCGCATGCCGGCGCGGAAGTCCGGGTCCCGGGCCAGCTCGGCCAGCTCCACCCACGCCTGTATCTGCGCCGCGCTGGGCTCGTCAGGCAGCTCCGGGGTCAGCGACCGCATGATCCCCGGGTACGCCAGCACGGTCACCAGGCCGTCGAAGACGGCGTCGAGGAAGTCGTCGACCAGCCGGCGACGCTCATGCCCGGAAAGCCGGGCCAGGGTGTGCAGCAGCTCCAACTCGTCGGCTCCGCCGCCGCGCCGGGTCGCCGCGATGAGCACCGCGTGGCGCAGCCGCAGGACGCGGATCTGCACCGCCAACGCCTCGGCGTGTGCGGCGGCCACCTCTGCCAGCGGCACCTCGTGATCGACCACCCGACGGATGGCGGCGAGGTCCACGCCGAGGTCGCGCAGCGTCCGGACCAGCTCCAGCCGGGCGACCGCGTCCGGGCCGTAGCGGCGGTAGCCGGCCGGACTCCGGTCGGTGGGCGGCACGATTCCCCGGTCGGCGTAGTACCGGATGGTCTTGACGCTCAGGCCGGTCCGCCGGGCCAGGTCGCCGATCGTGTAGCGCGTTTCCCCGTTCATGCCCCCACCCTGCTGTCTCCCCCCACTGGAGACTCAACCCAACACCGGCGGCGGCCGCTGACCACGCCCCGGCCGTACCCTGCCACGCGCCCTTTGCTCTGCTTCACTCCACGCAACACTCAGCACGGACAAGTGTTGCCTCCGTTGAAGCAGAGCAAAGGACCACACCCGGGCCTGGGCGCCGGCCGGCGCCGCCGACGGCCGGGAGCGCCGCCTGCGCTGACCCGCCGCCTGCACTGACCCGCCGCCGGCCGGGCGCGGCACTGCGCGAGTGTGGTGCCGTCGGGCGCGGCGAAGGTGGCCATGAGTACGCCCTCCCAGGACGGTTGGCCCGTGCGGAACCGCCCGGGCGATGTGGGTCAGCCGGCCCGCTCGTGGCGCAGCAGGACGACGCCGTTGCCGAAAACCCGGCTGCCGGGCGAATCGTCGGACCCTACGACGAAACCGTCGGATCCTTCGACGACACCGCCGGCATGTCCCGCATCCGGCGCAGCGGGGAGCAGACCACGAACAGGCACGCGGCCCAGGTGCCCAGCACACACACCCAGAGGGCGGCGCGCAGACCCAGCGCGGTGCCGAGCGCGCCGCCGGTCAGCGCCCCGAGCGGGATCACCCCGAGGCAGATCCAGAGGAACGCCGCGTTGACCCGTCCGAGGATCGCCGGCGGGGTGATCCGCTGCCGGTACGACATCGCCGCCACGTTGAACAGCACCGCGTTGGCCGAGAACGCGGCCAGCCCGGCCCCGTAGAGCAGCAGCCCCCAGCCGGGCTGCGCGAGCGGCATGAGCAGGTAGAACGGGCCAGGTGCGGCCATCGCCACCCAGATCACCCGGGCCGAGCCGAGCCAGGCCGTCAGCCGGGCGGCCAGCACCCCCACCACCAGCCCGCCGACCGCGCTGACCGAGAAGACCAGCCCCACCTGCACCGGGTTGGCGTGCAGCTCGCGGACCAGGAAGGTGACCTCGATCGAGCCGGACGCCATCACCCAGAAGTTCGACCAGGTGGTGCACGCCAGGATGCTGACGAGGATCGGTTGCCGCCGGATGAAGCTCAGCCCGTCGGTCAGCTCCACCCGCAGCGGCACCCGGGGGGCCGGCTCGCGGCGTACCGGCGCCTCGCGGATGAGGATCAGCGTCAGCGCGCTGACCAGGAAGGCGAATCCGTTGGTCAGGAAGGTCCGGGCCGCGCCGACCAGCCCGATGAGCACGCCGCTGACCGTCGGGCCGACCAGTTCGGCGGCATCCTCGCTGATGGTGAGCTTGGCATTGCCGTCCACCAGCAGGTCCGCCGGCACCAGCCGGGGCAGCAGGGTCTTGTACGCCACCGTGAACAGCACGGTCAGCACCCCGCCCAGCCCGACCACCGCGTACAGGAAGGTAAGGGTGAGTTGGCCGACCAGAGCGGCCACCGGCAGCGACAGCATGAGCGCGGCCCGACCCAGGTCACACGCGATCATCAGCCGCCGCTGGTCGAGCCGGTCGGCGACGATGCCCGCCGGCAGCGAGAAGAGCAGGTACGGCAGCCAGGCCAGGACGGTCAGCAGGGAGACCTGGAAGACGCTGGCGTTCAGGGTGTCGGCGGCGAGCAGCGGCACCGCAACGTTGGCGATCCGGGTGCCCAGCTCGCTGACCGTCTGACCACCCCAGAGCAGCAGGAAGCTCCTGCTGCGCCACAGCGACGGGACGGCACCGGTCGCGCTCGCCGGGGCCTGGGTCACCTGCTGGGTCACGATCACAGCCTGTCTGTGCGGTCACGCGTGCCGCCGGCCGGCTGCCCGGGGACCCTACCGGGGCCGCGATCGCACACGACACCGTATTTCGCGCCGCCCGGTCGGGTCGCCGGCCCGCTCAGGGGCAGGGCAGGTACCGTCCCAGGGCCGCGGGACGCCCCAGCGGCGAAAGGAGGCATCCGTGTCCATCGCCCTGATCACCCTCGGCGGCACGATCGCGATGGGCGGCGTCGACACCGGCCGCCCGGGCGTGGTCACCCGACTCACCGGCGCGGACCTCACCGCCGCCGTGCCCGGCCTCGCCGAGCTGGGCGTACCCGTGGACGTGCGCGACACCCACGCGGTGCCCAGCGCTCACCTCACCGGCCGTCAGCTGCTCGACGTGGTCGCGGAGGCGTCCCAGGCGGTGAACGGCGGCGCGACCGGCGTGGTGGTCACCCAGGGCACCGACACGGTGGAGGAGACGGCGTTCCTGGCCGACCTCATCTGGCCGCACGCCGCCCCGCTGGTGTTCACCGGCGCCATGCGCAACCCCACCCTGGCCGGCGCCGACGGGCCGGCGAACCTGCTCGCGGCACTGCGGGTGGCCGCCGCGCCGGCCGCCCGTGACCTGGGCGTGCTCGTCGCCGTCAACGACCAGGTGCACGCCGCCCGCTGGCTGCACAAGACGCACAGCACCAGCACCGCCACCTTCGCCTCGCCCAACGCCGGCCCGCTCGGCCAGGTGATCGAGGGGGAGGTACGGGTGCTGACCCGGCCGCAGCGGCACGAGCCGCTGCCGCCGGTCGACCCGGACCGGCTCGACGCGACCCGGGTGGCCCTGTACGTGGTGACGATGGACGACGACGGGCTGCTGCTGGATGGGTTGGCCGACACCCACCAGGGCCTGGTGGTGGCCGGCTTCGGAGTGGGGCACGTGCCCGCCACCCTGGCTCCGGTGCTCGGTGCCCTCGCCAGCCGGATGCCGGTGGTGCTCACCTCCCGATCCGGGGCCGGGTCGGTGCTGCGGCACACGTACGGGGCGGTCGGCTCGGAGACCGACCTGCAACGGCGTGGGCTGCTCAACGGCGGGTTGCTCGACCCGTACAAGGCGCGCGTGCTGCTGCGCCTGCTGCTCGCCGCCGGTGCCGGCCGGGACGAGGTGGCCGCCGCGCTGGCCCGGCACGGCTGACCACGGGCCGGGCGCTCCGACGGCGTCCCTAGACTGCTGCGGTGACCGGAGAGCGACGACCCCTGGCCGACCGGCCGCTCACCGAGCCGCACCCGTCCCGGCTGCCGCCCGAGCACCCCGACCGGCCCCGGATCCTCGCGGCGCACACGGCCGCGCTCGCCGCCGGGGAGGCGGGCTATCTCGACCCGGCGACCGGGCTGTTCGTGCTCAGCGCCGGTTTCCTGGCCGGCCGCGGCACCTGCTGCGGACGCGGCTGCCGGCACTGCCCGTACGCGGACGACCGGCCGGCCGGATGAGCGCCGGCCAGGTCGCGGCGGACCCGCCGAACGAGGGCTTCCGCCGGGCCCGGACACCCCGTACGGTGTCCGACGGACATCTGGCGGGCACCTTCCGCCGTCGGTCGGCGAGAGGGTGGAGCGTGCGCGGGCGGATCGTGGTCGCCGGGCTGGCGGCGCTGCTGGTGAGCGGCTGCGCCGCCGAGGCCGAGCCGGTGGCGGTGCCACCGCCGGCACCGATCGCGGTGGACGTGCCGGCGGCGTCGTCGGGCGGCGCCTGCCGCCTGCTCGACTTCACGGTCATCGAGCAGCTGGTCAAGGTGCGCTTCGACGTGGCGGCCGCCAGCGAACGGGGCGACACGTTCACCTGCGTCGTCCGGGCCGAGCGCGCGGCGCTGCCGGAGCTGACGCTGAGCGTGACCGACACCAAGATCGACAAGGCCACCTTCGGTGCGGACGTGGTGCCCGACAAGGCGACGAAGGTGACCGGGCTGGGTCAGCAGGCGTACCGGCGGACCATCGCGGCGGCGAGCGGGCGCGGGCCGGTCGCCGAGGTGGGGTGGCTGGCCAGCGAGGGGCGGCTGGCAACGCTGAGCTGGACGGCGGCGCGCGGTGCCCAACGTTCGGCGGCCGAGAAACTGACCGGTGACCTGGTCGCGCTGGCCAAGAAGGTGAACACCCGGACGCTGTGACGCCCGGGTCGCCCTCCTGGCCGGCGGTTGGTCAGTTGGCGGCGACGAAGACCCGGGAGGCGACCTCGCGGGGCAGCCGGACCCGGTCCCCGGAGCGGTCGATCGACACGCCGTCGCGCTCCTGGGCCACGGTCACCGTGGCGCCCGGGTCGACGCCGGCGGCGTGCAGCTGGCGCAGCACGTCGGCGTTGGTCTGCACGCTCTCGCAGATCCGGCGCACCACGACCGGCCCGGAGAGACCGGGGAAGGCCAGGTTGCGCTCACCCTCGCCGGCCTCGGCGGGCGCCGCCTCCGGCGAGCCCAGCTCCTCCAGGCCCGGGATCGGGTTGCCGTACGGGGAGCGGGTCGGCCGATTGAGCAGGTCGTACACCCGCTTCTCCACGGCGTCGCTCATCACGTGCTCCCAGCGGCAGGCCTCCTCGTGGGCCTCCTCGTAGGGCATCCCGATGACGTTGACCAGCAGCAGCTCGGCGAGGCGGTGCTTGCGCATCACGGACACGGCGGTGCCGCGACCCTGGACGGTGAGCATCAGGTGCCGGTCGCCCTCGACGGTGAGCAGGCCGTCGCGCTCCATCCGGGCGACGGTCTGGCTCACGGTGGGACCGCTCTGCTTCAGTCGCTCGGCGATCCGGGCGCGCAGCGGGGGCACACCCTCCTCCTCCAACTCGAGGATGGTGCGCAGGTACATTTCGGTCGTGTCGACGAGCGAGTGAGCGTTTATCTTCATCACCTGTTAGCGAGGACCGTTACCGGAGGCTCTAGTGTCTCACGATCGACCGACGATCGACCACCACCACCCCGGAGGCAGCCGTGGGTGAGCCTGTACCGCTGAGGTGCGGCATCTACTGCCGGATCAGCGAGGACCGAGAGTCCGAGGAGAAGGGCGTCACGGATCAGGAGGCCGACTGCCGGGAGCTGGTGGCGGCGTTCGGGTGGGAGGTGGCTGAAGTCTTCGTCGACAACGACCTGTCGGCCAGCACCAAGGCCAAGAAGCCCCGGCCGCGGTTCGAGGAGATGATGGAGCAGGCCGAGGCCGGCTCGCTCGATGTGCTCGTCTCGCTGAGCAACAGCCGGTTCACCCGTCGCCCGATGGAGCTTGAGCGGCTGATCACGCTGCACGACGCCAGGGGGACGCTGCTCTATACCGTCAAGAGCGGCAACGACGACCTGTCGACCGCCGATGGCCGCATGGTCGCCCGGATCAAAGCAGCGGTTGACGCCGCGGAGGCCGAGCGGACCGGAGAGCGTGTCGAGCGGGCCGCCAGGCGGCGCCGGGAGGCCGGCGAGCTGCACGGGGGCTCCCGGACGTTCGGCTACGTCCACGACTCGCCGCTCGGGTACTGCCGGGAGAAGGACCCGATTGCCGAGAAGGCCCTCAAGGACGGCAGGGATGTCCTGCTCCAGACCGGCAAGGTGTCCAAGGTCCGGCAGCTTTGGCAGAGCATGGGCGTTCTCACTCCGCTGGGCAAGGAGTGGAATAACGACGGCAACGTGGCCCGAACTCTGCGCAACCCTCGCATCGCCGGCCTTGTGTCGCACGACGGCGAGATCGTCGGGGTGGGCAAATGGCCTGCCATCTTCACCCGCGCGGACCATGAGGCCATCGTCGCGGCTCTGGGCACTCGGGGCGGCAGGGGCAAGGGCGGACCCCCGAGGGCTCGGAAGTACCTGCTGCCGGGGTTCGTGTACTGCATGTGCGGCACCCCGATGTCCGCTCAGGTCTACGTCGCCCCCGAGGGCAAGACCGGCAGCTTCAACCGCTACATCTGCATCAAGCAGAGGGGCGGGTGCGGCCAGGTCTCGCGTCAGCGTCCGTGGCTGGAGCTGGTGGTCAGGGAGTGGGTGGCCGGCGCCATTGAGGGCCGCCTGAGTGTCCCTGAAGGCGAGGATGCGGGCGACCCTAACCCTGTCCTGGAGGCGGAGATTCAGGAGCTGGAGGCGGCGATCAAGCGGGTGCGGAGCGCGCTGGTCAAGGGCGTCTTCACTGACGATGAGGCCCTGGAGGAGATCATCCCGATGCGGGAGCAGATCCAAGCGCTGCGCTCCAAGCAGGGGGAGCTGGCCAGGGAGGCTGCGGCGATCCCGGTCGACAAGGACCAGGAACTAGAAGACTGGCTTGACGATGACCCGGAGACGTTGCACCACCGCAGGGAGATCCTGGGTCGGTACGTCAAGCGGATCATCGTCAAGCCAGTAGGGAAGGGCGGTAGCAACGGAGTGGACGGGCCGCCGATTGACTCGGTGGTTATCGCTCCTCGCGGCTGAGCCTGGCCTTCCGGATAGATCGAAGGATGGCAGTTACCTCGGGGGTCTGCGAGGAGATCCCGCCGGCCGGCGCGTGGATCTCCTGCACCCACCGCATCTGGTTCTGCTCGCCCGGCAAGTGGCGCACGCGGGCGCTGGTGACGGGCACCGGGCCGAGCGGCACGCCGTTCTCCTTCAGCCCGGACGACAAGGCCGAGGCGCAGATCGTGTCCTGCCCGAAGCCCAAGAAGTAGGATCGGGGCATGAAGACGTGGGGGATGGCGGTCGAGTACCGAGGGGCGCCCATCGAGCCGCACCTGGACGGTGGGCGGATCGACGAGCGCGTGGAGTTGGCCAGCATGACGGTGGACGGGGAAAGCAAGACCCGGATCACCGCCTCGGTGACCGCTGAGTCGGAGGAGGAGGCCCGCGCGATCGGGACGGCCGGCATCGCCGAGCTGGCCCGTACCCTGCGCCTGCCGGCGGAGCCCGCCAGCATCAGCGTCACCGCATAGCGCTACCCAGAAGGCCCGGCTCCCTACTCGGGGGTCGGGCCTTCTTGCGTTTCCAGCAGCTCCGGCCGGTGATCCTTGATCCACTTCCCCACGTCGGCCTTGCGCCACACGTTGCCCATGGTCAGCTCAGCGATCGGGTCAGGGAACCCCTTCGAGGAGGCGATCACATGGGCACGCTGACGGGACACGCCACCCAACATCACGCGGATCTCCGCGACTCCCACCAGTTCCACGTCATTGACGGTAGACATGTGCGGAGTGCTACGTGAAGACAACGTCGATCACTGCTGGCGGCCATCACTGACGACTGTCCCGTCGGTTGTTGACGGCCATCACTGACGACTGTCAACCTGTAGGGCATGGAGCTGAGCAACCGAAGTTCGCACTACATGTCCGGCCAGCCGGAAGTCGTCCGCCCCTACGTCGACCCGCGTCGACTGGCGCCGAACCGCCCGCACATCCCGCAGCGACCGATCTGGCAGTGCAGGGTCTCTGCGGTGACCCGTGGCCGTGCGAGCCGTCCCGGCTGCTGATGCTGATGGAATACCGGCGGAACATGATCGCCCTGTCGATCTACATGGGCAGCTACCTACACGACGCGGTCGGCGACCTGATCCGCCTGCACCCGGACACTCCGCCCGACTCCCAGGACTTGTTCGACAGGTTCATCGCTTGGACCAACCCGCGCCGGCACTCTGCGGACGAGACCCAATAGCGCAAGACGAAGGAGGTCCCTGGCCATCGCGGCTTGGGGCCTCCTTTTTGGTGCCCTTTTTCCGTTTGGAAAGTCAGGCGGCGAAGCGGACCCGACTCCAGTCGAAGTGCCCTTTGCCCTCGTGGATGTAGAGCGCGGGCCGCGGAGCGACGCGCCGGGTGAACCGCCCCTCGAACCAGACCTCGCCCTTGCGCCGGCCGTGCTCGCTGGCCGTGGCTCGCAGGTAGGCGCGCGTGTCGGTCACCAGCTCGACGCGGCACCGGACAGGGTGCCGGTCATCGTCGAGCCAGTACGCGAGGTCACCTACCGTGAGCTGCCACACGCGGGGAAGGATACGCCCGGCTCGCGTGGATATGCACGGTAGGTGACCCGCCCCACTGCCTCTGGCCAGCGAAAACGCTAGCGGCGCTCCCGGCTGCCCTGCGCGCTCTGCTTCTCCTGCGCCGCCAGTCGCTGGCCGTACTCGCGGCCGAGGTTGCGGAAGTGGTCCCGGACGCTCTGCGGAAGGTTGCTCATCGTGACTCCCTGTACCTAGTAGAACGGGCGATCGACCGCCGCCGACCCGCGAACCGACGACCGGCATGGTGTTGGATGGTCGCCATGTCCGGTAATCAGGAGCCGCTGGTCGAGGTCGAGCGGCTCGCCGCCGAGCTCGACCGCGCCGACCCGCCCACCCTGCTCGACGTCCGCTGGCGGCTCGCCGGCCCGCCCGGCCGCGACGACTACCTGGCCGGTCACCTGCCCGGCGCGGTCTTCGTCGACCTGGACACCGCGCTCTGCGGGCCGCCCGGTGCGGGCGGCCGGCACCCGCTGCCCGACCCGGCCGCGTTGCAGGCCGCGCTGCGGGCCGCCGGCGTCCGGGCCGGTCACCCCGTGGTGGTGTACGACGGCGGCGACGGGCTGGCCGCCGCCCGGGCCTGGTGGATGCTGCGCTGGGCCGGGCACCGCCCCGTCCGCGTGCTGCACGGTGGCTACCCGGCCTGGGTCGCCGCCGGTCGACCCGTCTCCACCGCGAAGCCCACCCCGGCCCCCGGCGACGTCGAGGTGCGCCCCGGCGATCTTCCGGTGCTCGACGCCGGGCAGGCCGCCGCGCTGGCGGCCGCGGACGACGCCGTACTGCTCGACGTGCGGGCCGCGCCCCGCTACCGGGGTGAGGTCGAGCCGATCGATCCGGTCGCCGGGCACGTCCCGGGCGCGGCGAACCTGCCCGCCGGAGAGTACGTCGACCCGGACGGGCGTTTCCCGGCCGCCGACGTGCTGCGCGAGCGGTTCGCCGCCGCCGGGGTGACCGGGGCGCGGTCGGTGGGGGCGTACTGCGGCTCCGGGGTGACCGCCGCGCAGGCCGTGCTCGCGCTGCACCTGGCGGGCCGACCGGACGCGGCGCTCTACGTCGGATCGTGGAGCAACTGGGTGGCCGACCCGACCCGGCCGGTTGCCTCCGGGCCGACACCCGGCCCCTGAGCAGCGCGTGTGGTGGGCCGGCGACGGTCCTCGTGCGACGATGGGCTCATGTCCGACGACACTGTGGTGGTGTGGGACGAGTCGCTGCTCGCCTACGACATGGGTGACCATCCGCTCGACCCCGTCCGGGTGGAGCTGACCGTCGCGCTCGCCCGTGAGCTGGGCATCCTGGACCGCCCCGGGGTCCGCCTGGTCAAGCCGGAGCCCGCCGACGACGCCCTGCTCACCCGGGTGCACCACCCGGCCTACCTGGCCGCGGTGCGCGCCGCGCCGCGCGACCCGCTCTTCGCCGGGTACGGGCTGGGCACCTCCGACAACCCGGTCTTCGACGGGATGCACGAGTCCAGCGCGCTGGTCGCCGGCGCCACGGTGGCCGCCGCGGAGGCGGTCTGGCGCGGTGAGGCGCGGCGGGCGGTGAGCGTGGCCGGTGGCCTGCACCACGCGATGCCCGCCCGAGCCTCCGGTTTCTGCGTCTACAACGACCCGGCGGTGGCCATCGCCCGCCTGCTCGACCTGGGCGCCGAGCGGATCGCGTACGTGGATGTGGACGTGCACCACGGCGACGGGGTGCAGCAGATGTTCTGGGACGACCCTCGGGTGCTCACGGTCAGCGTGCACGAGACCCCGCTCGCGCTCTTCCCGGGCACCGGTTTCCCGGACGAGACGGGTGGGCCGGGCGCGCAGGGCACCGCGGTCAACATGCCCCTGCCGCCCGGCGTCAACGACACCGGCTGGCAGCGGGCGTTCCATGCGATCGTGCCGTCGGTGCTGCGTGCGTTCCGGCCGCAGGTGCTGGTCAGCCAGTGCGGCGCCGACGGGCACCGGCTGGATCCGCTCGCCGACCTGAACCTCACGGTGGATGGGCAGCGAGCCACCTACGTCGCGCTGCGGGCGCTCGCCGACGAGTTGTGCGACGGCCGCTGGGTCGCCACCGGCGGCGGCGGGTACGCGTTGGTCGAGGTGGTGCCCCGGGCCTGGAGCCACCTGCTGGCAGTGGCCACCGCTGACCCGCTCGACCCGGCCACGCTCACTCCGCCGGCCTGGCGGGCACTGGCCGCCGCCCGTGGTCCGGGCCGGGAGGTGCCGCTGCGGATGACCGACGACGCGGACCCGTCGTACGAGCCGTGGCAGCCGACCGGCGAGCCGAACGCGGTGGACCGGGCGATCGCGGCCACCCGCAAGACGGTCTTCCCGCTGCTCGGGCTCGACCCGTACGATCCGCGGGACTGAGCCGGGCCCGGGGGAGGACCGCGCCGGTGACCACCGTGGACCAGCCGGTGGACGTGCTGCTCAGCGACGGCAGCACCGTCCAGTTGCGACCAATCAGGCCGGATGACGCGCCGGCCGTCGTGGCGATGCACGGCCGGTTCTCCGAACGCACCCGCTACCTGCGCTACTTCTCGCCGTACCCGCGCATCCCCGAGCGGGATCTGATCCGCTTCGTCACGGTCGACCACCACGATCGGGAGGCGTTTGTGGTGCTGGCCGGCGACCGGATCGTCGCGGTCGGCCGCTACGAACGACTGGGCCCGCAGGCCCCGGAGGCGGAGGTCGCCTTCGTGGTGGAGGACGCCCACCAGGGCCGGGGCATCGGCTCGGTGCTGATGGAGCACCTGGCCGACGCCGCACGGCGCAACGGCATCATGAGCTTCGTCGCCGAGGTGCTGCCGGCCAACGGGCAGATGCTGCGGGTCTTCGCCGATTTCGGTTACCAGGTCCAGCGCGAGTTCGCCGACGGGGTGGTGCACCTCAACTTCCCGATCGCGCCCACCGAGGCCACGCTGGAGGTGCAGCGCGGCCGGGAGCACCGTACCGAGGCCCGCTCGATCGCCCGGCTGCTCGCCCCGCGCGGCATCGCCGTCTACGGTGCGAGCGCGACCGGCCAGGGCGTCGGCGCGGCGGTGCTCGGGCACCTGCGCGACGGCGGCTTCACCGGCGCGGTGGTGCCGGTGCACCTGAGTGCGTCGACCGTGGCGGGGCTGCCCGCGTACCCGTCGGCGGTCGAGGCCGGGGTGCCGGTGGACCTGGCGGTGGTGGCGGTGCCGCCGGAGGCGGCGACCGCGGTGGTGGCCGACGCCGCGGTCGCCGGGGTGCACGGCCTGGTGGTCATCTCCGCCGGCTTCGCCGAGGCCGGCGCCGAGGGCGCGGCGGCGCAGCGGGCTCTGGTCCGGGCGGCGCACGCCGCCGGGATGCGGGTGGTCGGCCCGAACTGTCTCGGCGTGGCCAACACCGACCCGGCGGTACGCCTCAACGCCACCCTCGCCCCGGCGCTGCCGCCGGCCGGACGGGTCGGCATCTTCAGCCAGTCCGGCGCGTTCGGGGTGGCGTTGCTCGCCGAGGCTGACCGGCGCGGCCTGGGGCTGTCCAGCTTCGTCTCGGCCGGCAACCGGGCGGACGTGTCCGGCAACGACCTGCTGCAGTACTGGCAGGACGACCCCGCCACCGACGTGATCATGTTGTACCTGGAGACGTTCGGCAATCCGCGTAAGTTCGCCCGGCTGGCCCGGCGGATCGGCCGGGCCAAACCGGTCGTGGCGCTCGCCTCGCCGGCCCGCCCGGTCGGGGTGGGCGACACCGCCGGCCCGGACGAGGTGGCCGTGGCCGCGCTCTTCGCCCAGTCCGGGGTGATCCGGGTGGACACGGTGCCGGAGCTGCTCGACGTGGGGGTGCTGCTGGCCAACCAGCCGCTGCCCGCCGGTGGCCGGGTCGGCGTGGTCGGCAACTCCTCGGCACTCACCGGCCTGGCCGCCAGCGCCTGCGCCGGGCACGGCCTCACCGTCGTCGACGGGTACCCCCGCGACGTCGGGCCGCACGCCGGCGCTGCCGAGTTCGCGACCGCGCTGGCCGAGACGGCCGGCGACGACCGGGTGGACGCCCTGGTGGTCGTCTTCGCCCCGCCGCTGCCCGGCCAGCTGACCGGTGTGGACGCCGACGTCACCGCCGCGCTGCCGGCGGTGCTCGCGTTGGGCAAGCCGACCGTGGCGACCGTCCTGGTCGGCCGGCTGCCGGCGGGGGTGCCGGCGTACGGCGGCGTGGAGGAGGCGGTGCGTGCCCTCGCCCGGGTGCACCGGTACGCCGAGTGGCTGCGCCGGCAGCCCGGGGTGGCACCCGAGCTGCCCCGGATCGACCGGGCTGCCGCACCGGCCGCGCTGCGCGCCGACGCCACCGACCCGATCGCGCTGCTGGCCGCGTACGGCGTCGACGTCGTGGCGTCGGTGCCGGTCGACTCGGTCGACGGCGCGGTCGACGCGGCGGTGCGGTTGGGCTTCCCGGTGGCGCTCAAGGCTGCCGCGCCGGGGCTGCGGCACCGGCTCGACCTCGGCGCGGTCCGGCTGGACCTGCCCGACGAGCCGGCGGTCGGCCGGGCGTACGCCGAGTTGGCGGCCGTCTTCGGCGCGGACGTCCTGGTGCAGCCGATGGTTGCGCCCGGCGTGGCCTGCGTGGTGGAGCTGGTGGAGGATCCGGCGTTCGGGCCGGTTGTCGGCTTCGGTCTGGGCGGCGTCGCCACCGAGTTGCTCGGCGACCGGGCCTGGCGTGCGGTGCCGTTGACCGACCGGGACGCCGCCGAGCTGGTCGACGAGCCGCGGGCGGCGCCGCTGCTGCGCGGGCACCGGGGCGCCGCCCCGGTCGACCGGGCGGCCCTGGCGGATCTGCTGCTGCGGGTCGGTCAGCTCGCCGACGAGCAGCCCCGGGTGCGGTCGCTGACCCTCAACCCGGTGCTCGCCCGCCCGGACGGCATCTCGGTCCTGCACGCGCAGGTGCAGGTCGGCGGCGTGGCCGCCCGCCCGGACACCGGCCCCCGCCGCTTGTAAGGAATTGCACCTTCTTAACGCCTCCGGTAGAGGAAGGGCCCCTTGTTAACCAGGGCTGGCGGGCGAGCGCGGGCGTGCGGCGGATCAGGCGCGGCTGGAGATCTGCTGGATGGCCCAGGCGTTGCCGTCGGGGTCGGTGAAGAAGACGAAGCCGACGTTGTCCAGCGGGTGCGGCGTGGGGCTCGGGTTGGCGCCCAACACCTGGATCTCGCTGACTTCCACACCCCGTTCGACCAGCTCGGTGCGGGCCCGCTCCAGGTCGGGCACCACCAGTTGCAGGCCCTTGAGGGAACCCGGCGGCATGTCCGGGACGGCGCCCTTGCCGATCACGACGGAGCAGCCGGAGCCGGGCGGGGTCAGCTGGACGATTCGCACGTCGTCGCCGATCACCGTGTCGTGGTCGACGGCGAAGCCGAGCCGGTCGGCGTAGAACGTCTTCGCCCGGTCCACATCGGAGACCGGCACGACCACCACTTCCAACGTCCAGTTCACGGTGTCTCTCCTCGCATCGTCGTTGTCAGGCGCAGCAGGTCGGCGAGCCGCGTGAAGCTCTGCCCGACGCCTCGGGCCATCGGGTAGCGCAGCACGGTGTCCCGTCCCTCGGGGGTGGCGTAGCGCAGCGTGGTGGTGACGGTCGTCCGTCCGGCCAGCTCGGTGAACGCGTGGCTGACCAGCGTCTCGCCCGGGTAGGACTGGTCGTCGAAGAGTTCGGTGCAGACCAGCCGGTGCGGTGGCTCGATCTGCCGGTAGACCCCAGCCTGGACCATCCGGGCCCCTTGCGGGCCCAGTGACACGAACCGCCACCGCCCGCCGACCCGCAGGTCGACGTCGCACTCCGCCAGCCGCCAGCCGCGCGCGCCGTACCACCGAACCAGCAGTGTGGGCTGGGTGAAGGCGGCGAACACCAGGTGTGCCGGCGCGTCGAACAGCCGACTCAGCACGATCTCCCGGTCGCCGGGGGTGTGCACGACGACCGGGTCGTCGACGCCCGTCATCCGTCGGTCCCGTCCGGTTGGGCGTGCCGGTGCTCGGCGGCGGTTTCCTCGACGGCCTGGAGTTCGTCGAGCAGGGCATCGAGGCGCTGGTAACTCTCCGCCCAGTAGTCGCGGTAATTGGCGAGCCAGGCCGTCGCCTCCCGCAGCGGTCGGGCCTCCAGTCGGCACGGCCGGCGCTGGGCGTCCCGCCCGCGGCTGACCAGGCCAGCGCGTTCCAGCACCTTGAGGTGCTTGGAGATGGCCGGCTGGCTCATCGCGAAGGGCTCTGCCAGCTCCGTCACGGTCGCCGCACCTCTGGCGAGCCGGGCGAGGATGGCCCGCCGGGTCGGATCGGCCAGCGCCGCGAACGTCGCGTCCAGCAGTTCGGTGCCCACCGCTCATAACCTCCTGGTTTCATAACCAAGTGGTTTGTATCGCGGATCGACGTCACCGTCAAGCACCTCGACAACACGGAAGGCCCCGGCGAACCGCCAGGGCCTTCCGTGGGACCGGTGCGTCAGCAGGCGTACGCCTCCAGGCGCTGGGCGCGCTCCGGCGCGCGCAGCTTCAGCAGCGTCACCTTCTCGATCTGCCGGATCCGCTCCCGAGACAGGCCGAACTCCCGGCCGACCTCGTCCAGGGTGCGCTGCCGGCCGTCGTCCAGCCCGAACCGGAGCCGGATGACCGCCTGCTCCCGCTGGGAGAGAGTGGCCAGCACGATGCTCACCTCGTTGCGCAGCTCGCCCTGCGCGGCCGCGTCACCCGGCTCAACGCGCGGGTCCACCGCGGCCACGAAGTCGCCCAGCGCGCTCTCGCCATCGTCGCCGACGGCCTGGTCCAGGCTGACCGGCTCCCGGTCGTACGAGATCAGCTCGATGACCTGGAACTCGGGGATGTCCAGCGCCCGGGCGACCTCCGCGACGGTGGGTTCGCGGCCCAGCGTCACCGCCAGCTCGCGGCGGGCCCGGACCATCCGGTTGACCTGCTCCACCATGTGCACCGGGATGCGGATGGTGCGGGCCTGGTCGGCCATCGCGCGGGTGATCGCCTGCCGGATCCACCAGGTGGCGTACGTGGAGAACTTGTAGCCCTTGGCGTAGTCGAACTTCTCCACCGCGCGGATCAGGCCGAGGTTGCCCTCCTGGATCAGGTCGAGAAACGCCATCCCGCGTCCGGTGTAGCGCTTGGCGATGCTGACCACCAGCCGCAGGTTCGCCTCCAGCAGGTGGTTCTTGGCCGCCCGGCCCTCCGCGACGATCAGCTCCAGATCGGCCCGCAGCTCCGGTGAGACGGGGGTGCAGGTGGCCAGCTTCTCGTCGGCGAACAGGCCGGCCTCGATCCGGCGGGCCAGGTCGACCTCCTGAGCCGCGGTCAGCAGCTTCGTCCGGCCGATCCCGTTGAGGTAGGCCCGGACCAGGTCGGTGGAGATGCCGCGCTCGTCGGTGGCGTCCAGGTCGACGAGGACCTCGGTGACCCCGTCGGTGTCGGTGCTGGCGGCCGGGCGCGTCCGGTTTTCCGTCATCTGCAGGACCATCTCTGTCTCTCCCCGTGTCCACGTCTGTGCCGTGTCTCCGGCCCAGTGGTGCCGGTGTGACCCACAGCTTGGCGGGCGGGGCGTAAAACGGGAGTGAGGCGATCGGGCACCCGACAGGAATCCGGTCGGATCGGGGCGGGAGTGTGTCGCCCCGGTGTGTCCTTGCCCGCCCCGGCTACCGTGCCGACGGTCGGCCACCCACGGTCGGCGGCGACAGGAGATGGAGAACGACGTGGTCTTCAAGCGGCTCATGCAGGCGATGGGGGTCGGCGGCCCGTCGGTGGAGACGGTGCTCACCAACCCGAACTGCCGACCGGGCGGCCAGTTGGAGGGCCGTATCCAGGTCATCGGCGGTGACCACCAGGTCGACATCGACCACGTGGCGCTGGGGCTGGTCACCCGGGTGGAGGTGGAGAGCGGCGACAACGACTACGACACCACTCAGGAGTTCCACCGCCAGCAGGTCACCGGTGCGTTCCGGCTGGAGCCCGGGCAGCGACACGACATCCCGTTCCGCTTCGACGTGCCCTGGGAGACACCGGTCACCGAGCTGTACGGGCAGCATCTGCACGGCATGACGATGGGGCTGCGTACGGAGCTGGAGGTGGCCCGCGCGGTAGACAAGAGTGACCTGGACGCGGTCTCGGTGCACCCGCTGCCGGCACAGGAGCGGCTGCTCGACGCGTTGCTGCGCCTGGGGTTTCGGTTCGCCCGCGCTGATGTGGAGCGTGGGCACATCTACGGCGTCCGGCAGACGTTGCCGTTCTACCAGGAGATCGAGTTCAACCCGGCGCCGCAGTACGCCCGCTCGATCAACCAGTTGGAGGTCACCTTCATCGCCGACGGGCAGCAGATGCAGGTGGTGCTGGAGGTCGACAAGCGCGGCGGCGTCTTCACCGAGGGTCGGGACGCCTTCGGCCGCTTCACGGTCGACCACGCCACCGCCGACCGCACCGACTGGACCGCCGAACTCGACGGCTGGCTCCGCCAGTCCCTGTCCCGCCGCGGCCTCTTCTCCTGACCCACCCCTCGGCCCCCGGCCCCGCCGATCAGAGGTCCAGGAGGATGGTGCGGGGGCCGATGTTGGTGCTCTCGACGAGCATGTGGGCGCGGAAGCGGCCGGTCTCCACCTTGGCACCGCGCTCGCGGAGCGCCTCGACGACGGCCGTGACCAGCGGTTCGGCCACCTCGGCCGGGGCGGCGGCCGTCCAGCTCGGACGGCGGCCCTTGCGGGCGTCGCCGTAGAGGGTGAACTGGCTGACCACCAGGACCGGCGCACCGGTGTCGGCCGCGGACCGCTCGTCGTCGAGGATCCGCAGCTCGTGCACCTTGCGGGCCATCGTCCGGGCGGTCTCCGGCGTGTCGCTGTGGGTCACCCCGAGCAGCACCAGCAACCCGTCCTCGATCGCGCCGACCACCGCGCCGTCGACCGTCACGCTGGCCCGGCCGACCGTCTGCACCACCGCCCGCATCAGCCGGTCACCGGCGCGATGAAGCCCCGCTCCACCAGGTGCGCGACGATCGGCCCCGCCGCCTCGGCCAGTTCGTCCGGCTCGACCTCGTGCGCCGCCGCCAGCAGGGCGAGCTGGTCACGTAGCGGCAGCCGGCCGTCGGCCCCGCCGACCAGCGCCAGCACCAGCGGGTCGACCTCCTCGGTCCACCGCAGGCCGTCCGGCATCGCGAGGACCTGCCGGTCCACCGCCCAGCCCTCGTCGCCCATGGTGGCCTCCTGGCGCAGCTGGAGGCCGTCGGCGGCCCGGTAGCGCTCGGCGAGCAGCGCCTCGGTGTCGCGTACCCGCAGGAAGTCCTGACGGTCGAACCAGGCGGCGACCTGGTCGCCCAGCGGCGGCTGCACCCGCTGGCGCAGCTCCTCCACCCGGACCACCGGGTCGTCGTGCCCGCCGCGGCGCAGGGACACGATGCCGAAGCCGATCGCCTCCACCTTGTGCGCGTCGAACCAGTCCAGCCAGGCGGCCATCCGCTCCGGGTCGGCGCTCTCGCCGACATCGGTGAGCCACAGGTTGACGTACGCCATGGGGTCGGCCACCTCGCGCTGGATCACCCAGGCGTTCAGGCCGGTCCCGGCGAACCAGCCGGCCACCCGCTCGTCCCACTCCTCACCGGCGACGTGCACCCAGTTCGCCAGGTACTGCATGGTGCCACCCTCGGTGAGCAGGCCGGGGGCGGCGGCGGCCAGCTCGGCGCCGATCGCGTCACCCACCCGGCCGGAGTCGCGGTAGACGTGCGTGGTGGTGCCGGGGCCGACCACGAACGGCGGGTTGCTCACCACCAGGTCGAAGCGGCGGCCGGCGACCGGTGCGACCATGTCGCCGCGCAGCAGTTCCCAGTCCTGGCCGTTGAGGGCGGCGGTCGTCGCGGCGAAGCGCAGGGCCCGCTCCGAGAGGTCCGTGGCGGTCACGGAGCCGGCGTGGGTGGCCAGGTGCAGGGCCTGGATGCCGGAGCCGGTGCCGAGATCCAGCGCGGTGTCGACCGGCCGGCGGACGGTCGCGCCGATCAGGGTCTGGGTGGCCCCGCCGATGCCGAGCACGTGCTCGGAGTGCAGCGGTCGGCCCGGCCGGGCGCTGGCCGGCACGTCGGCGAGCACCCACCAGTCGTCGCCGTACGGCTCCAGGTCGACGCCGGCGCGCAGGCCGTCGCCGTGCCGCTCGACCAGCCCACCGGCCACCGCCTCCGCCACACTCAGCGGAGCCAGCGCGGCGGCCACGGTCGCCTCCGACTCGGTCTGGTCGCAGATGAACACCCGGATCAGTGTGCCGAGCGGGTCGCGCTCCTCGGTGGCCTTCAGCGCGGCCCGGTAGTCGTTGCGCGCGACCGCGCCGGTGGCCTGCGAGCCGAGCCGACCCGCGATCCCGTTGCTGGTGAACCCGGCCCGGGTCAGCGCGGTGCGCAACGCGTCGACGCCGGCAGGGGAGAGCAGCATTTCGTGTTCGTCCACACCGCCATCCTGCCCCCCGCCGCGCGCCCGGTCCGCGGCACCCGCCGGATCGAACCCGGAGCGTCGGTGTTCGTCCCGGGTCGGCGGCCGGGCAGGATGGGGTCATGACGCTCGTGCTGCCCATCGACCCCGAGGCCAACCGGCTGCTGGAGCGGAGCCCGCTGGCCAGGCTCCTCGGCATGGTCCTTGATCAACAAGTGCCGATGGAGAAGGCTTTCTCCTCGCCGTACATGCTGGCGCAGCGGCTCGGCCACGACCTGGACGCGGCGGAGCTGGCCGGGTATGACCCGGAGGCGCTGGTCGCACTCTTCGCCACCCCGCCCGCCCTGCACCGGTTTCCGAAGGCGATGGCGGCGCGGGTGCAGGACGTGTGTCAGGTCCTGGTGGACCGCTACGACGGCGAGGCCGAGAGGCTCTGGTCGGACGTCGCCGACGGGCCGGAGCTGTTCCGGCGTGTCGCCGAGCTGCCCGGCTTCGGCAAGCAGAAGGCGCAGATCTTCGTGGCCCTGCTCGGCAAGCGGTTCGGCGTGACCCCGCAGGACTGGCGGGAGGCGGCGGGCGGTTACGGCGACCCGGGCGCGTACCGGTCGGTGGCCGACGTCACCGACGCCGACTCGCTGCGCAGGGTGCGGGAGTACAAGCAGCAGATGAAGGCGGCCGCGAAGGCGAAGTCAGCCGACGGCTGACGACCCGGCCGGCGCGCTCGCTCAGGCGGCGGTGGGGTGGGCCAACGAGGCCAGCGCGCGCCGGACGTCGGCGAGCGAGACGGTGGTGGAGTCGTCCAGGTCGGCCAGGCCAGCCTCGATCCACTGCCGCATCAGCGTGGTGACCCCGAGGCCGCGGGCGTCGGCGGCGGCCCGCACCCGCTCGTAGGTCTCCAGCGGCAGCCGGACCGACCGGCTCACCATCGGCACGTCGGTGTCGGGGGTGGGCAGGTCCACCGCCGGGCTCTGGTCGATCAGCTCGGCGATCCGGTCGTCGCCGCTGTGGAACTGCTTGGTCGCGTCGTTACGGTGCATCGTCACGGCCCTCCTCATCGGCGAGATCTCCGCACGGCCTCGTCGTAGCGCTTGGACTCGACGTCGCTCAGCTCCCGGGCGGAGAGGATGTCCCAGTCGTTGTCGGCGCCGTCGGCCTCGGCGAGCAGCACCGCCAGTCGGCGGCCTCGCCGGGCGGCGGCGTAGACCACCATCACGTCGTCGCCCAGGTGGCGGATCACCCGTCGGGCGCTGTGCAGCGCCTCCCAGACTTCCCCGGGCGTGACGTCGTAGACCCTCAGGTTGGCCAACGCCTCGTCGGTGAAGCTGAACCTGCTGCCCACGTCGCGGAGCGTACCACGCGCGTAACACGCACCGGCATGAGTCAAATTTCGCTGATCACGGCCTCGCGGTGACAGGATGGGTCGTAATCCCCTCGAGGAGGTTCATGGTGAAGCGTCAGGCGTACCAGCCGCTTCTGATCACCGACGCCTCGCGCAGCCAGAACGACCAGCTCACCAGCCGTCAGCGCCGCTATGTGCTGATGATGGGCATCCGGGTGGCGTGCATCATTCTCGGCGCGATCCTGGTCGGCGCGAAGGCCCCACTGCTCTGGCTTTGGCTGCCGTTGTGCGCCCTCGGCATGGTGCTCATCCCGTGGCTGGCCGTGCTGCTGGCCAACGACCGCCCGCCCAAGGAGCAGCACCGGCTGGCCAACCGGTTCCACCCCCGCCTGCAGGACGACACCCCGCCGATGAGCCTCACCGCCGAGGAACGCCCGCACAAGGTCATCGACGCCGAACCCTGACCCACCACGGGCGGGCCAGGGTCCGGCAGGTCACGGCCGTGGCCGGGCTCCGACGGTGGAGACGGCCACGGCCCCCAGGTCGGCGGCGCGGTTGAGCGCCGCGGTCGGGGCGGCGCCGGCGAGCCAGGCGGTGAGCAGACCGGCCGCGAAGGCGTCGCCCGCCCCGGTGACGTCCACCACCGCCACCCGCCGGGCCGGGGCCACGCAGACCGGGGCCGAGCGGTCCACCCAGACCGCGCCGGCCGCGCCCCGCTTGACCACCACCCGACGGGCCGTCGCCGACAACGCCCGCCCCTGCGCCGCCGGGTCCAGCCCGCCGGCCAGCACCGTCGCCTCGTCCGCGTTCACCAGCAGCAGGTCGACGTCGCGTACCCAACCCAGGAAGGCCGCCGCGCCGACCCGCCGCAGCGGCGCCGCGGAGGCCGCGTCGACGCTGGTGGTGAGCCCGCGCTCGCGGGCGGCGGCCAGCGCCCGCAGCCCGGCGCCGCGCGACTCGGTGTCCAGCAGGGTGTACGCGGACAGGTGCAGGTGCCCAGCGTCGGGCACCGCCGCGAGGGCCCGCTCGACATGCTCGGCACTGAGCCGCAGGTTCGCGCCCCGCTGGCTGATCATCGTGCGCTCGCCGTCGGTGGCCAGCACGATCACCGTGCCGGTCGGGACGCCCTCGACCCGGTCGACCGCGCAGTCGACCCCCGCACGGTCGAGCTCGGCCACCCGGTCGCGCCCCGCGTCGTCGTTGCCGACCGCGCCGACGAGCGTGACGTCCACCCCCTGCGCGGCGATCCAGGCGGCGGTGTTGGCCGCCTGCCCGCCGCCGCCGAGAGTGATGTCGGCGGCGGTGTCCGAACCCGCCGCGGGCGGGCCGGACAGCACCGCGACCACATCGGTGATCAGGTCCCCGACGACGACCACCCGGGCCGGTCGGGTCATGCCGGGTCGGCGTTGGCGCGAGCGGCGGCGACCGCGATCCGCGCGGCCAGATCGGCGTTGCGCAGGATGATCCGGACGTTCACCGCCAGGCTCGCGCCCTCGGTGGCCGAGTGGAAATGCGCCAGCAGGTACGGGGTGACGGCCTTGCCGGTCACCCCGTCCCGCTCCAGCAGTGCCAGACCCTCGGTGAGGGTCCGGTCGTGCAGCTCCGGGTCGAGCTGCTCGTCGACCGGCAGCGGGTTGGCGACGATCAGGCCGCCGGCGTGCACGGCGTGCCCGTCACGGGCGGCGAGCACGGCGGCGACCTGCTCCGCCGAGTCGACCGACCAGTCCAGGTCGAAGCCTCCGTCGGTGAGGTAGAAGCCGGGGAACCGGCGGGTGCGGTAACCGACCACGGCGACCCCCAGGGTCTCCAGCCGCTCCAGCGTCGCGCCCACGTCGAGGATCGACTTGACCCCGGCGCAGACCACGGCGATCGGGGTCCGGGCCAGGGTGATCAGGTCCGCCGACTCGTCGAAGGTGTGCGCGGCCTCCCGGTGCACCCCACCGAGCCCTCCGGTGGCGAACACCCCGATCCCGGCCGCGGCGGCCACCGCACTGGTCGCGGCCACGGTGGTGGCGCCGTCCGCGCCGGTCGCCGCCGCCACCGCGAGGTCGCGGACGGAGAGCTTGGTCACTCCATCGACGGTGGCCAGGCGGGTTAGCTGCGCGTCGTCCAGGCCGACCACCAGCTCGCCGCCGATCATGCCGATCGTCGCCGGGACCGCCCCGGCGTCCCGGACCGCCTGCTCGATCTCCCGAGCCACCCGAAGGTTCGCCGGCCGGGGCAGGCCGTGCGAGACGATGGTGCTCTCCAGGGCGACGACGGGCCGGCCGTCGTGCAGGGCGTCGGCCACCTCGGTGCCGTAGCTGATGCGAAAGTCAGTCACGGGGGGCACGGTACGGGGTGGGGCCGCGGCCGGCCTCAAGTGGACCCGGCCGTGATGACCTGCCAAACTTGACGGTCGGAGGTGCAGACGTGAGCACAGAGGTTCTCGAGCGTCCGGAGCTGAAGGACGCCGATACCGGTCCCGAGATGTTCCACTACGTCCGCAAGGAGAAGATCGCCGAGAGTGCCGTCATGGGCACCTTCGTCGTCGCGCTCTGCGGGGAGACCTTCCCGGTCACCAAGGCGGCCAAGCCGGGTTCGCCGGTCTGCCCCAAGTGCAAGGAGATCTACGACTCGTACCGCGAGTGAACGACGGCCGCTGTCCCGGCCGGCGACGTAGCCTGCGGCGGTGACCACCTCCACCGCCCTGCTCTTCGCCGACCTGACCGGGGTGGCGGTGTTCGCCGCGTCCGGGGCCTCGGCCGCGGTGGCCAAGCGGCTCGACCTCTTCGGCGTCGCGTTCGTCGGCTTCGTGGCCGCCCTCGGCGGCGGAATCTTCCGGGACCTGGTCATCGACGAGGTGCCGCCGCTGGCCTTCGCCGACTGGCGGTACGCGGCGACCGCCGCCGTCACCGCGCTAGCCGTCTTCTGGCTGCACCCGCAGCTGGCCCGGCTACGCACCACGGTGCTGGTGCTGGACGCGGCGGGCCTCGCGCTGTTCACCGTGACCGGCACGCTCAAGGCGCTCGACGCCCGGGTGCCGGCGGTCGGCGCCTGCCTGATCGGCATGCTCACCGCGATCGGCGGCGGCCTCGGCCGGGACCTGCTCACCGCCGAGATCCCGGTGGTGCTGCGCCGGGAGATCTACGCGGTCGTCGCCCTGGTCGGATCGGTCGTGGTGGTGCTGCTGTACGTCACCGACCAGACCGGGCCGCTGCCGCTCACCGCCGCCGCCGTGCTGGTCTTCGGGCTGCGCCTGATCGCCCTGCGCCGGCGCTGGTCCGTCCCGGTAGCGACGCTGCGCCCGCCCCGTAGCGGTGGCGCGGATCCGCGCACCGACCGGGACTGGTGAGGGCTCAAGCCGACGGGTCGGCGGGGGCTTTCCGTGACCCCGGTGGGCCCGGGGTCTGGGTGGTGGATGTGACCAGCGTGGCGTCGCCTGGGCCGTGGGGCCCGCGCTGGTTATGCTGAGTCGGCCTTCGCGGCAGCTTCTGCGCGGAGGCGTTTTCATGGGCGGCGGTACTCGTGGCCCTCGCCCGGGGTCCGCCGTCGTGCGGTCGGAGAGGAGCTTCGCGTGGCAGCCCGGACGCCGGTGCTCGAGACGTTCCCGGCACTACGTGCCTGGCAGCGCAAGGCCCTGGTGGAGTACCTGCGCCGGCGCAGCGAGGACTTCATCGCGGTCGCCACACCCGGCGCCGGCAAGACCACCTTCGCCCTGCGGATCGCGGCCGAGCTGCTCGGTGACGGCACCATCGAGGCGGTCACGGTCGTCGCCCCGACCGAGCACCTCAAGAACCAGTGGGCCGAGGCCGCGGCCCGGGTGGGTATCCAGCTCGACGCCGCGTTCCGCAACGCCGACGTGCACTCCGCGGCCGACTTCCACGGCGCGGTGGTCACCTACGCGCAGGTGGGGATGGCCCCGCAGGTGCACCGGCGGCGCACCATGACCCGACGCACCCTGGTCATCCTCGACGAGATCCACCACGCGGGCGACTCCCGGACCTGGGGCGACGGGGTGAAGGCGGCCTTCGAGCCCGCCGTACGCCGGCTGATGCTCACCGGGACGCCGTTTCGCTCCGACGACAACCCCATCCCGTTCGTCAGCTACGAGCGCGGCGGTGACGGGCTGCTGCGCTCCCGCGCCGACTCGGTGTACGGCTACTCGGACGCGCTGCGCGACGGCGTGGTCCGGCCGGTGCTCTTCCTGGCGTACTCGGGTGAGACCCGCTGGCGGACCAACGCGGGCGAGGAGTTGGCGGCCCGGCTCGGTGAGCCGATGACCCAGGATCTGGTGGCGCAGGCGTGGCGTACCGCTCTGGACCCGGCCGGGGACTGGATGCCGCAGGTGCTGCGGGCCGCCGACGCCCGGCTCACCGTCCTGCGCAACGCCGGGATGGCCGACGCCGGCGGGCTGATCATCGCCACCGACCAGCAGTCCGCCCGCTCGTACGCCAAGCTGATCGAGCAGGTGACCGGCGAGAAGGCCGCCGTGGTGCTCTCCGACGACGTGGGCGCGTCCGCACGGATCGCGACGTTCGCGGCCTCCGAGCAGCGGTGGCTGGTCGCGGTGCGCATGGTGTCCGAGGGGGTGGACATCCCGCGGCTCGCCGTCGGGGTCTACGCCACCAGCGCCAGCACCCCGCTCTACTTCGCCCAGGCGATCGGCCGGTTCGTCCGGGCCCGCCGGCCCGGGGAGACCGCGTCGGTCTTCCTGCCCAGCGTGCCGCACCTGCTCGGGCTGGCCAGCGAGATGGAGACCGAGCGGGACCACGTGCTCGGCAAGCCCAAGGAATCGGACGGTTTCGACGACGATCTGCTGGAGCGGGCGCAGCGCGACGATCAGGCCAGCGGTGAGCTGGAGAAGCGGTTCGCGGCGCTCTCGGCCACCGCCGAGCTGGATCAGGTGATCTTCGACGGCGCGTCATTCGGCACGGCGGCCCAGGCGGGCACTCCCGAGGAGGAGGAGTACCTCGGCCTGCCCGGCCTGCTCACCGCCGACCAGGTCTCTCTGCTGCTGACCAAACGGCAGGCCGAGCAGCGCCGCCGCAGCGCCGACCGGGCCGCTCAGCCGGCCGGTACGCCCGTCGCGGCGCCGCCGGCACCAATGAGTGCCGCCCAGCGCCGGGTGGCGCTCCGGCGCCAGCTGAACGCTCTGGTGGCCGCCCGGCACCACCGCACCGGCCAGCCGCACGGCAAGATCCACGCCGAGCTGCGCCGGATCTGCGGCGGCCCGCCGAGCGCCCAGGCCACCATCGAACAGCTTGAGGAACGCATCGCCACCGTGCAGACCCTCTGACCCATCCGCCGCATCCGCAGCACCGGACCATCCAGACCGCGACCTGGCCGCGATCGGCGACCGCCCGCCCTCCCCAGCGGCGTCACCTCGCCAAGATCGTGCCAAATCCAGGATGTAGTGGCATCGGCGCGTCGGCGAGACCACTAAATCCTGGATCGAGCACGATCTCCGGCGCGGGGCGCGGGGCGCGGGGCGCGGGGCGCGGGGCGCGGGGCGCGGGGCGCGGGGCGCGGGGCGCGGGGCGCGGGGCGCGGGGCGCGGGGCGCGCGCAGAGAAAAGCCGACCGGAGACACCCTCGGGGTGTCTCCGGTCGGCTATGTCGGGTTGCGGATTCAGTTCGCCATCAGATCGGCGCCACGCCAACTGAAATCGGGCTCCGTTGCGAACCGGACGGTGATCTTCGCGAGATCCTCCGCGTACTTGTTCGCGTGGTGCCCACAGAAAACCAACTCGCTCCCACCCGCCAGAGTGATCCGGAGCTTGCCGGCAGCATTGCAGCGGTCGCACCGTTCATCGGCGGCTGGGGGCGCCACCGTCTCGGGCGGCGGCGTGAGGGTCGAGTTCATCGCCTTCCTCCTCTGGTCGTCACCGATGAACAATCTCTTCGGTCGTTGCTCACCTATCGTGCAACACCCTTGCCGGGCCTTGCCTTCCCTGTGTGCCCGCGGGGGACCGAGGTCACACATGGCTGGGACAGTGTGCCGTGCACCCAGGGTGCCACGTCAACGATCACATTCGTGCATCCGGACGATCACCATCTGGTGTTGCACACCAGGTGGTCAAAACGACACGTTCGGTTGACGAAACCCGCTCAGTCCAGGTAATCCCGGAGGACCTGCGACCGGGACGGGTGACGCAGCTTGGACATCGTCTTGGACTCGATCTGCCGGATCCGCTCCCGGGTCACCCCGTAGACCTGGCCGATCTCGTCCAGCGTCCGCGGCTGGCCGTCGGTCAGGCCGAAGCGCAGGCGTACCACACCCGCCTCACGCTCGGAGAGCGTCTGCAGCACCTGCTGGAGCTGGTCCTGCAGGAGCGTGAACGAGACCGCGTCGACCGCGACCACGGCCTCGGAATCCTCGATGAAGTCGCCGAGCTGGCTGTCGCCCTCGTCGCCGATGGTCTGGTCCAGCGAGATGGGCTCCCGGGCGTACTGCTGGATCTCCAGTACCTTCTCCGGTGTGATGTCCATCTCCTTGGCCAGCTCCTCCGGCGTGGGCTCGCGGCCCAGGTCCTGGAGCAGCTCGCGCTGTATGCGGCCGAGCTTGTTGATGACCTCCACCATGTGCACCGGGATGCGGATGGTGCGGGCCTGGTCGGCCATCGCGCGGGTGATCGCCTGCCGGATCCACCAGGTGGCGTACGTGGAGAACTTGTAGCCCTTGGTGTAGTCGAACTTCTCGACCGCGCGGATCAGGCCGAGGTTGCCCTCTTGGATCAGGTCGAGGAAGGCCATGCCACGCCCCGTGTACCGCTTGGCCAGCGATACGACCAGGCGGAGGTTCGCCTCCAGCAGGTGGTTCTTGGCCCGCTCGCCGTCGCGGGAGATCCAGCCCAGGTCGCGGACCATCTCCCGGGTGAGCTTCTCCTCGCCCTCGTCGGCCGCCCGCAGCCGCTCCGCGGCGTAGAGCCCGGCCTCGATCCGCTTGGCCAGCTCCACCTCCTGCTCGGCGTTGAGCAGCGGGACCTTGCCGATCTGCTTCAGGTATGCGCGCACCGAGTCGGCGGAGGCGGTCAGCTCGGCGTCCCGCCGGGCCTGCTTGAGCGCCTCGGACTCCTCGTCGTCCCACTCGAAGTCGTTGTCGGTGGCCGAGGCGGCGGCGTCGGTCTCGGCGGCCTGGGTCAGCGCGGCCGGCTCCTCGACCACCACGTCCTCGATCGTGGCGGCGAGCTCCTCCGGGTCGATCTCGCCGTCGGCGCCCTCGCCCTTCTTGCCGCCGGCCTTCGCCGGCTTGGCGCCGGCGGCCGCGGCGACCGTCGCCTTGGTGGCCCGGGTCGACTTGGTCGCGGCCTTCGCCGGCGCGGCGGCGGTGGCGACCTCGGCGGTGGTGCCGGCCGCCTTGCGCGGGGCCACCTTCCGCGGGCCCGGCGTGGACGGGCCGTCGTCGGAGGCGGGTGCCTGCTTGGGCGCCGGTGCGGCGGCCTTTTTGGTGGTCTTGGCGGTGGTGGCCCGGGACGCCGGCGTGGTCGAGCGGGCCGCCGCGACCCGGCGACGGGTGCTGGCCGAGCCGTCCACCACCACGGTCACTCCCGCCTCGGAGAGCGCCCGCAGGATCTTCTTGGCCTGGGCCGGAGTCACCTCGGCGGACTCGACGGTGCGCGCGAGCTGAGCCGACGTGAGCTGACCGCCGGCGCTCTGCGCGTGGGCGATCAGAGTGTCGGTGAGCGAGCGAACGTCGGCGCCGGGCTGGCGGGGTTCTGTCACGAATGACCTTCCGGAGGCGAAGAGCGGGTACGGCCGGGTCGTCCGGCACAGCGTGGGGCGACAGGCCGGGCGTTGTGGTGAGGGACCCCCGTGTCCCGGACCGGCCGGTGGTCGGCGGTCCGTGGCGCGTGGGCGCAGGGGTGAATTGTAACGCCGTCTGCGGCGATCATCCTGCGCCGCACGGCGTAACGGCGGCGGGGACCGCCGATTCGGCGCAGATGTGGACTTTGTAAGGATGATACTCACGCGCGGCCCGGAACGGCCCGCTCGTGCGGGAAGGGGACGTGGGATGGACCGTTCGGTGCCGGCGACCGAGGATTTGTTGGCTGTCGCGCTCGACGTTACGCGGGGCGCCGCGGCCACCGCGTACCGGATGCGGGCCGAGGGCGTCACCGTGGCCGCCACCAAGAGTACGGTCACCGACGTGGTCACCGCGGCCGACCGGGCGGTCGAGCGGCAGGTGCTCGACGCGCTGCACCGGCTGCGGCCGGGCGACGCGGTGCTCGGCGAGGAGTACGGCACGGGGGACACCGGGCCGGTCGGGCCGGGCGGCGTGCGCTGGATCGTCGACCCGATCGACGGCACCGTCAACTACCTCTACGGGCTGCCGTACAGCGCGGTGTCGCTCGCCGCCGAGGTGGACGGCGTGGTGGTCGCCGGCGTGGTGCGCAACGTCAGCACCGGCGAGGAGTGGACCGCCACGGCCGGCGGTGGCGCGTGGCGTGACGGCGTCCGGTTGCGCTGTTCCGGCGAGACCGACCTGGGGCAGGCGCTGGTCGCCACCGGCTTCGGCTACGACGCCGGTCGCCGGGCGCACCAGGCCCGGGTGGTGGCCGGGCTGATCGCGCACGTGCGGGACATCCGCCGGCTCGGCGCGGCCGCGCTGGACCTCTGCCTGGTCGCCGAGGGACGCCTGGACGCGTACTTCGAGAAGGGTCTGGCCGCCTGGGACCTCGCTGCCGGTGGGCTGGTGGCCGCCGAGGCGGGTGTGCGGGTCACCGGCCTGGAGGGGCGTCCGGCCGGCCCGGACCTGGTGCTCGCGGCCCCGCCGGCGCTCTTCGCGCCGCTGCACGACCGCCTGGCCGCCCTGGATGCCGCCGGCGGCCCCTGACCGGCGTGGCCGGTGCGTCCGAGGGTCCGTCGGCGACACCGAGCCGGCGGGCGGTGACGGAAGGGGTCAGCGCCCGCCGACCTGCCCGGTCAGTTCTTGGCGACCGGGGACGGGCACGACTCCGGGGGCGCCGCCGGGGCGCCCAGGTCACCGAGGGACTGGTTCACCTCGGTCGTCGTGGCGAGCTGCTGGAAGCGGCTGCCCAGCACCACGTCCACCGTGTCGTCGGTGCGCTTCGGGTCGTAGCCCGGCTCGGCGTTGTTGAGGAAGTACGCCTGCAGCAGGTGCGCCGAACCGACGCCCTTGGGGCCGTACCGCAGCACGGCCACCTCGTCGATCCCCTTGGGCGCGTTGCCGACCTTCTTGACCTGGAACTTGCGGTTGCGGAAGTCGTCCGCGACGCTGCCGGCCCGGCCCGGCTCGTCGGTCGCGTTCAAGACGTTGATCTTGACGTCCTTGGGCTCGTGCAGAGTCACGTCGGCCAGCGGCCAGCCATCGGGGCAACCCTCGGCCGTGCCCGCATTGCCCTGGGTGTCGCGGACCAGCGCGGTGATCACGAAGGCCAGGGCCAGCACCCCGAGCATGCCGACGACGACGAGTGCTCGCACTCGCGCAAAACTCATCTGGGCGCTCCCGGACGTCAGGTGGGTGGCGGCGGCCGCCAACGATCGCACTGACCGGCGGCCGTCGAATACGCCGCTGAGGTTAACGGTTGTCCGGCCGTCGCGTGGAAACAGTCCGACATGCCGGCGCGCCGACCGCGAACCGGGTACTACTACCCCTATCTTCGTGTCGCCTGAGTCACATTGGGAACAACTTGGGGGGCTGGGGCGTACATCTCAGCCGCAAGGGCGGTATACATGCCTCGCCCAAAGGGGGGGTAAGGTTCCGCGCTCGCAGGGGAGTCGCCCCAGCGGGCTCAACCCGTTCGGTCCCCGGGTCGGGTGCCCGACACAACTGGTGGCCGGCCAGCGGAACCGAAACAGCGTCGTCCGGCGTTACAACCGGAAGCGACAACATCGATATGGGAGAGTGAAACCGATGGCCACCGACTACGACGCCCCGCGTCGCGATGAGGTCGACCTCGGCGAGGACAGCCTGGAAGAGCTCAAGGCCCGGCGCGTCGACTCACAGTCGGGCGCGGTGGACGTCGACGAGGCCGAGGTGGCCGAGAGCTTTGAGCTGCCCGGCGCCGATCTGGCCGACGAGGAGCTCACGGTCAAGGTGCTACCGATGCAGCAGGACGAGTTCCGGTGCGCCCGCTGCTTCCTTGTGCACCACCGCAGCCAGCTGGCGGTCGAGCGTAACGGCGAACTGATCTGCCGCGAGTGCGTCTGACACTCACGACACCAGCGGCGGCCTCCTGATCGGGGCCGCCGCTGCCGGTGTAGCGATGCGCCACCGCTGGGTACCTGCTTGACTCGTAGGGGTAGCCACAGCACCGGGAGGTCCGACCCCATGAGCGATCGAGGCGACACCACCGGCGCCGGCGCGGACGACCTCGGCGCCACCGTCGCGGCGTTGACCGCGGACGACATCGAGCCCGCGAAGCGCCGCCAACTGCTCACCCGGATGGTCGGGCAGGCCCGCGCCCGGGGCATCGGCGACCTGTTCAAGCCCCGCTCCGCCGTGCGCTGGATGGTCGACACCGTCGCCGAGATCGCCCCGCACGTACCGGTGCGGGACCTGGCCACCCTGCGCCGGCACTTCCCGGGGCTGGACGACAACGCCCTGGCCGAGCGGTTGATCCGCAACGCGGCCCGGACCACCGCCGGGATCGGCGCCGCCGGCGGGGGAGTCGCCGCCGTCGAGTGGACGGTCGCCCCGACCCTCCTGTCTGCGCCGGTGCTGCTGGCCGCCGAGACGGTCGCCGTGGTGGCGGTCGAGCTGAAGCTGGTCGGCGAGTTGCACGAGGTGCACGGCGTGGCGCTGCCGGCCGCCGGCAGCCAACGGTCGGTCGCCCTGGTGCACTCCTGGGCCACCCAGCGCGGGGTCAACCCGATGCTGCCCGGCGTGGGGGTGGGCGCGGTGCTCGGCACCGCCGCGCGCAAGGAACTGCGGGACACCCTGCTCCGGCGCTTCGGACGCAACCTCACCACGCTCGGGCCGTTCCTCACCGGCGCGGCGGTGGCCAGCTTCCTCAACCGCCGGGCGACCCGGTCGATGGCCGACCAGCTCCAGGTCGACCTGCGTCGGCGCGGCATCGCCCGGCCGGCCCCGCCGCCAGCCCTGCCCGGCCCGCCGACCGGCACCTGAGCGGGCCGACACGCGGCGCCGCCGCGGTCAGCCCGGCTCGCCTGCCGTGCGGTCGACGCGGGCGCGGGCGTCCCGGGCGGTCAGCAGCGCCTCGGCCAGCTCGACCGGATGCCGGGTGCTCACCACCCAGAACGGGGTCGGGTCGGCCGGGTCGTCGAGCACCACCTGCACGGCCCCGCCGATCCACGGCCGCTGGACGACGAAGGCGAGCGGGTCCGCGCCTACCCCGAGCACCTCACGGCGGCCGGCCGCGTCCAGCGGCACCACGTCCGCCACGAAGCGCACCGGCAGCCGGGCGTCGTCCACCCGCAGCTCACCGTCGGCGACCGCGACCCGGATCCGGCCCAGCCACCACAGCCCGGCCGCGGTGGCCGGCAGCAGCACCGCGAACGGCAGCCAGGTGCGGACGCCGTCGGCGCCCATCCAGATCTCGACGGCCAGCAGCGCGGCGCTTGCCAGCCCGGCCAGCCACAACCACCAGGGCAGATCCAGCCGTTCGGCGTACGCCGTGCGGGCCACGACCGGTGGCTGACCGGCGGACGGAGAGGGCGACATGCTCACTCCTGCGAGGGTACGGCGCACGACGGCCCGGGTAACCGGCAGGATGGCAGGGTCACCCCGATCCACCGGATGGAAGAGAGACCCGTGACCGACGTCGTACCCGTGCCCGTACGGCTGCTCGATGCCGAGCTGCCGCTGCCCGCGTACGCCCATCCCGGCGACGCCGGGGCCGACCTGGTGGCGGCCGCGGACGTGGAGTTGCCGCCCGGCGGCCGGGCCCTGGTGCCCACCGGCGTTGCCATCGCGCTGCCCCAGGGGTACGTGGGCCTGGTCCATCCCCGCTCCGGCCTGGCGGCCAGGCTCGGCGTGACGGTGCTCAACGCGCCCGGTACGGTCGACGCCGGCTACCGGGGTGAGATCCTGGTCAACCTGATCAACCATGATCGGGAAACGCCGGCGAAGATCTCCCGCGGCGACCGGATCGCGCAGCTCGTGGTCCAGCGGGTCGCGCGGGCGCGGTTCGAGCCGGTGGCCGAGCTGCCCGGGTCCCAGCGCGGGACCGGTGGGCACGGCTCCACCGGCGGGCACGCCGGGCTGGTGCCGTCGCCGGCGGGCCTGGTCGAGCAGCGGGACGAGCCGAGCCGCGGGCAGACGGAAGAGGTGGCAGGGTGAGTGTGAACAGCGGAGGGTGGGCGCAGTGATCTTCTCCCGAAAGCGGGCCGATGCCGGGCGGCACACCCGTGACGAGCGGACCACCGAGGTCGGCGGCCAGAGCACCGAGGAGTCGACGCCGACGTTGGAGCGCGGCCCGTACGACATCTCCGAGGTCAACGACGACGTGCAGCGGCTCGACCTCGGCAGCCTGCACATCCCGGCGGTCGCCGAGGTGGAGGTGCGGGTGCAGGCCGACCCGCAGGGCGTGATCCAGCAGGTGGTGCTGGTGCACGGGGAGAACGCGCTGCAGCTCGGTGTCTTCGCCGCCCCCCGGTCCGAGGGGATCTGGGACGAGGTGCGCGAGGAGATCCGCCAGTCGCTGCTCCGCGACGGCGCCACCGCCCAGGAGGTCGACGGCGAGTACGGCCCTGAGCTGCACGCCCAGGTGAACACCCCGGACGGCCCGACCAATCTGCGGTTCGTCGGCGTCGACGGGCCGCGCTGGATGGTCCGCGGCGTGTTCCAGGGCCCGGTGGCCCTCGACCCGGCCACCGCCGGGCCGCTCGCCGAGTGCCTGGACGGCCTGGTGGTCGACCGGGGGCAGGAGGCGAAGCCGGTCCGCGAGCCGCTGCCGCTGCGGCTGCCCAAGGAGGTCGCCGACCAGGCCGACGCCGACGCCGAGGCCGGGGACGCGTCCGCCGCTGAACCGCGCCAGGTCTGACCCACGCGCACCGGCCCGCCGGAACCGCCCCCGTCGGCGTACGCTGGCGGCACGGTTCCGGCGTCGCCGGCGGCCGGGCCAGTGCCGGCCGGGGCCGGTGATCGTGGAGAGGGTGACGCGGAGGTCATGACGACCGACGAGAGCCGGGTGTCGCTGCGGCGCATCCTGCAACGGCTCACCGCCAGCGAGGCCGAGATCGACGCGCAGGAGCTGCGTCGGGAGAGCGCCGAGTGCGGCGGTGTCCCGGCCCAGCAGTGTTCCCGGGGCCAGGTGGTCTCGGTCGCCGGTCGACTGCGCACGGTGGTCTACACGCCGCGGACCAACCTGCCCACCCTCGAGGCCGACCTGTACGACGGCAGCGACGTGGTCACCCTGGTCTGGCTGGGTCGGCGGCACATCGCCGGGATCGAGCCGGGGCGGCACCTGACCGCGCGCGGCCGGGTCGCGGTGCGGGACGACCGCAAGGTCATCTACAACCCCTACTACGAGCTGGACTCGCCGAAGTGACGGCGTTGCGGACGGAAGGCCGGCGATGACGACGGGACAGCACCGGGCGGCGCAGCCGGAGACCGGTCCTCAGGACGACGAGCGGCTGCCGACGATCGCCGAGCAGATGGCCGACCAGCTCGGCGGCTGGCGGGGGCTGGTCGAGTCCAGCATCCCGGTGGTGGTCTTCGTCATCGCCAACATCATCGGCGAGCTGCGGCCCGCGGTGATCGCCTCGGTGGCTGTCGCGCTGCTGATCGCCGGGCTGCGGCTGGTCCAACGCCGGCCGATCCGGCACGCGGTCAACGGGCTGTTCGGCGTCGGCATCGGTGCGGCCATCGCCTGGCGTACCGGCGACGAGCGCGACTTCTACCTCCCCGGCATCCTCTACGGCATCGGCTACGGCATCGCCCTGCTGGTCTCGGCGGCCATCCGGCAGCCGCTGGTGGGCTGGATCTGGTCGGTGCTGGTGGCCAAGGGTCGTGCGGAGTGGCGGGACGACCCGAAGCTGGTGCGCACCTTCACCCAGCTGACCGTGCTCTGGGGCGTGGTCTGGCTGGCCAAGGTGGGCGTGCAGGCGGGGCTCTACCTGGCGCACCAGGACACCGCGCTGGGCGTGGCCCGGCTGGCGCTGGGCTACCCGCCGTACGCGCTGCTGCTGCTGATCACGGTCTGGACGGTGCGCCGGGTCACTCGGGAGTCGCAACCGACCCCGCTGCCCGGCGCCTGAGCGCAGCGCCGGGCCGCCGGGCGACGGCTCAGCGGGAGCTGCGGGTCCGCTCGACGCTGTCCGGGCCGAGGATCACCGCCCGGACCTGGTCCTCCACCTCGGCGGTGCAGACGAAGACCAACTCGTCGCCGGCCTCGATCGGGTCGTCCGGGCTGGGCACCAGGACCCGCTTGCCGCGCAGGATCGCCACCAGAGCGGAGTCGCGGGGCAGCGGCACGGCGTGGATCGGCTGACCGACGTACGGCGCGGTCGGCGGCAGCGTGATCTCGACCAGGTTCGCCTCGCCCTGCCGGAAGGTCATCAGCCGGACCAGGTCGCCGACGGTCACCGCCTCCTCGACCAGCGCCGCCATCACCCGCGGCTTGCTCACCGCGACGTCCACGCCCCACTGCTCGGTGAACAGCCACTCGTTTTCGGCCCGGTTGACCCGGGCGACCACGCGGGACACCGCGAACTCGGTCTTGGCCAGCAGCGACACCACCAGGTTGACCTTGTCGTCGCCGGTCGCCGCGACCACCACGTCGCAGCCGGCGACGTTGGCCTCCTCCAGGCTGGCCAGCTCACAGGCGTCGGCCAGCACCCACTCGGCGGCCGGCACCCGGTCCGGGCGCAGCATCTTCGGTTGGCGCTCGATCAACATCACCTGGTGACCGTTGTCGATCAGCTCCTGGGCGATCGAGCGGCCCACGTTGCCGGCGCCCGCGATGGCGATCCGCATGGCTCACTGTCCCCCTTCCGGCGGCGTCGCCGCCACCGACGTGACCGTCGCCACGATGTCGTCACTGACCAGCATGAAGACCTGGTCACCCTCCTGTACGACGGTCGAGGCGGTGGGCAGCGTGCCGATGCCGAAGCGGATCAGATAGGCCACCCGTGCCCCGGTCGCCTCCTCCAGCGCGCGCACCGACCGGCCGATCCAGTCCTTGTGCACCGGGACCTCGACGATCGACACGGTGCTCGTCGGGTCGCGGAAGATCTCCACGTTGCCCTCCGGCACCAGGTGCCGCAGCATCCGGTCCGCCGTCCAGCGCACGGTCGCCACGGTGGGGATGCCCAGCCGCTCGTAGACCTGCGCCCGGCGCTGGTCGTAGATCCGGGCCGCGACCCGGGACACGCCGAACGTCTCCCGGGCCAGCCGGGCGGAGATGATGTTGGAGTTGTCGCCGCTGGAGACGGCGGCGAAGGCGTCCGCCCGCTCGATGCCGGCCTGCCGCAGCACCTCGCCGTCGAAGCCCGCCCCGGTCACCGTTATCCCGGCGAAGTCGGGGCCGAGCCGGCGGAAGGCGTCGGCGTCCTGATCGATCACCGCCACCGAGTGCCCCCGGGACTCCAGGCTGTGCGCGAGGGTCGACCCGACCCGGCCACAACCCATGATCACGACGTGCACGCTGTCCCTCCCAAGGTGCGTACCGCTCCCGCTGCCGGTGGCCTCCGAGTGCGAGCCTGCCACGTCCCGGTCGGAAGCGGGGACCGACCGTACCCCGCCGCTCCAGCCAGCCGTGATCGCCCACCCCCGCGCCCCCGCCGTGGTGGTCGTACTCTTGGCGTTCGTGGCCAGTCCCACCTCGCTGCTGAAGCGGCTGCTCCTCGGTCGACCGTTCCGGTCCGACCGGCTGCAGCACACCCTCCTGCCGAAGCGCATCGCGCTGCCCGTGTTCGCTTCCGACGCGCTGTCCAGCGTCGCGTACGCGCCTGACGAGATCCTGCTAACCCTCTCCATCGCCGGCGCGTCGGCGTACGTCTTCTCGCCGTGGATCGCGCTGGCGGTGGTCGTGGTGATGCTGACGGTGGTGGCCAGCTACCGGCAGAACGTGCACGCCTACCCCTCCGGGGGCGGCGACTACGAGGTGGCCACGGTCAACCTGGGCCCGAAGTTCGGCGTCGGCGTGGCCAGCGCCCTGCTGGTCGACTACGTGCTCACGGTGGCGGTGTCAGTCTCCTCCGGGGTGGCGAACCTCGGTTCGGTGCTGCCCTTCGTGGCCACCCACAAGGTCATGATCGCGGTGGCGGCGGTGGTGCTGCTGAGCGCGGTGAACCTGCGCGGCCTGCGTGAGTCGGGCACCGCGTTCGCCATCCCCACCTACGGCTTCGTGATCGTGATGGGCGGGATGCTGCTCACCGGGCTGGTCCGGGTCTTCGTGCTGGGCGACGAACTCCGCGCGCCGAGCGCCGATCTGGTGATCCAGGCCGAGCACAGCGTGACCGGTTTCGCACTGATCTTCCTGCTGCTGCGGACGTTCAGCTCGGGCGCCGCCGCGCTCACCGGAGTCGAGGCGATCTCCAACGGGGTGCCGGCGTTCAAGGCGCCGAAGAGCCGCAACGCCGCCACCACGCTGCTGCTGCTCGGCACCATCTCGGTGAGCATGCTGGTCGGGATCATCTGGCTGGCCCGGTTGACCCACCTGCAGTTCGTCGAGGACCCGGCCCTGCAGATCGTCTCCGGTCCCGAGGGGTACGTGCAGAAGACCGTCACCACCCAGCTCGGCGAGACGGTCTTCGGGTCCGGGTCGATCCTGCTCTACGTGGTGGCCGGCGTGACCGCCCTGATCCTGTTCCTGGCCGCGAACACCGCGTTCAACGGCTTTCCGGTGCTCGGCTCGATCCTCGCGCAGGACCGTTACCTGCCCCGGCAGTTTCACACCCGGGGCGATCGGCTGGCCTTCTCCAACGGCATCGTCTTCCTCGCCCTCTTCGCGATCGTGCTGATCGTCGGCTTCCAGGCGGAGGTGACCCGGCTCATCCAGCTCTACATCGTCGGGGTCTTCGTCTCGTTCACCGTCTCCCAGGTCGGCATGATCCGGCACTGGAACCGGCGCCTGCGCACCGAGCGGGATCCGGAGGCGCGTCGCCGGATGCAACGGTCCCGGGCCATCAACACGTTCGGCGCGGGCCTGACCGGTACGGTGCTGGTGATCGTGCTGATCACCAAGTTCCTGCTCGGCGCCTGGATCGCGATCGCGGCGATGGCGGTGATCTACCTGTTGATGCTGGCCATCCGTGGGCACTACGACCGGGTCGCCCGGGAGTTGACCCCGCCGGACGAGGGCCGCGCCGTGCTACCCGCCCGCAACCACGCGATCGTGCTGGTCAGCAAGCTGCACCAGCCGACCCTGCGGGCCATCGCGTACGCCCGGGCCACCCGGCCGGACACGCTGACGGCGGTGACGGTCAACGTGGACGACAAGGACACCCGGGACCTGCAGGTCGAGTGGGAACGGCGGGAGATGGCCATCCCGCTCACCGTGATCGACTCGCCGTACCGGGAGATCACCCGGCCGATCCTGGACTTCGTCGCCTCCACCCGCCGTAAGTCGCCCCGGGACGTGGTCACCGTCTTCATCCCGGAGTACGTGGTCGGGCGCTGGTGGGAGAACCTGCTGCACAACCAGAGTGCGCTGCGCCTCAAGGGGCGGCTGCTCTTCGAACCTGGGGTGATGGTGGTCAGCGTTCCGTGGCAGCTCGCCTCGACCGCGAGCAAGAACCTGGACCGGCTGGACGCCACGCTGTCCCGGACCCCGGCGCGCGGCCCGCGGGTGGCCCCGCCCGGCACCCCGCCGCCGGTCGTCAGCGCGCCGTCCGGCGAGAGCGGCCCGGTCGACGGCGGCCCGGTCGGGACCGGCCGTGACTGAGCCGGGAGTACGGCGGGCCGAGACACCACCGCCGCCGGAGCGCGGGCTGGCCGAGGCGGAGCTGGTCGAGCTGACCGTCGACGCGGTCGCCCCCGGCGGGCACTGCGTGGCCCGGGTGGACGGCCAGGTGGTCTTCGTCCGGCACGCGCTGCCCGGCGAGCGGGTGATCGCCGAGGTCACCGAGGTGCACCGGGGGTTCGTCCGCGCCGACGCGGTGACCGTGCTGGAACCCTCGCCGGACCGGGTCGAGCCGCCCTGCCCGTACGCGAAGCCGGGCGCCTGTGGTGGCTGCGACCTGCAACACGTCGCACCCGACGCGCAGCTGGCCTGGAAGGCCGCCGTGGTGCGTGAGCAGTTGGTCCGCCTCGGTGGGCTGACCGACGCCGAGCTGGACCGGCTCGGAGTCCGGGTCGAGGCGCTGCCCGGCGGGCTGCTGGGCTGGCGCTCCCGGGTCCGCTACGCGGTGGACGCCGCCGACCGGGCCGGCCTGCTCAAGCACCGCTCGCACGAGGTGGTGCCGATCGACCGCTGCCGGATCGCCCACCCGGCCATCCAGCAGCTGCCGGTACTCACCCCGACCGGCGCGCGCTGGCCGGCCGCCGAGGCGGTGGAGACCGTCGCCAGCACCGGCGGGGACGTGACCGTCGCGGAGGTCCGCGACGGTGCGGCAACCCCGGTGAGCGGGCCGACGACGGTCCGCGAGGTGGCCGCCGGGCGGGACTGGGAGCTGCCCGCGTCCGCCTTCTGGCAGGTGCATCCGGCGGCTGCGGACACGTTGTCCACGGCTGTGCTGGAACTGCTCGACCCGCGACCGGGCGAGGTGGCCTGGGACCTCTACGGCGGTGCTGGACTGTTCGCCGCCGGGCTGGCCGCCCGGGTCGGTGCGACCGGCCGGGTGACCCTGGTGGAGGCATCCGCCCAGGGCGTCGCCGCCGCCCGGGAGAACCTGGCCGACCTGCCCCGGGTCGAGGTGGTGTCGGCCCGGGTCGAGACGGCGCTGGCCCGCCGACGGATCACCGGCCCGGTCGACGTGGTGGTCCTCGATCCGCCGCGCTCCGGGGCGGGCGCCCCGGTGGTGCGCGCGCTGGCCGCCGCCGGTCCGCGCGCGGTGGCGTACGTGGCCTGCGACCCGGCCGCCTTCGCCCGGGACGTGCGCACCTTCGCCGAGCTGGGCTGGCGGCTGGAGGCAGTGCGCGGTTTCGACCTGTTCCCGATGACCCAGCACGTCGAGCTGGTCGGGCTGCTGCTCCCGCCCGCTGCGCGTTAGCAGGGGACCCTTCCTATACACGAGGCGTTAACAGGGGGCCCTTCCTTCATGCGGATCGTCGGGTTGATGTCGGGGACGTCGTACGACGGGGTGGACGTCGTGGCGGCGGAGTTCACCGCCGAGGGGGACACCCTGTGGCTGCGCCCGCTGGGGCACCGCGGCCTCGACTACGACGAGCGGCTGCGCGCCGAGATCGCCGCGCTGCTGCCACCGGCGGCCACCACCATCGAGGCGGTCTGCCGGCTCGACAACCGCCTCGGAGAGGTCTTCGCCGAGGCGGCGGCGGTCGGCGTGGAGCTGGCCGGCGGGCGGGCCGACGCGGTGGTCTCGCCCGGGCAGACGGTCTTCCACTGGGTCGCCGACGGGGTGGCCCTCGGCACCCTGCAACTGGGCGCGGTGGCCCGGGTGGCCGCCCGGGTCGGCGTACCTGTGCTCAGCGACCTCCGCTCGGCGGACATCGCCCTCGGCGGGCAGGGCGCGCCGCTGGTGCCGGCCTTCGACGCGCTGCTGCTGGACCCGGCAGACGGCGCCGCGGCGCCGCGCGCGGCGCTGAACCTCGGCGGCATCGCCAACCTCACCGTGGTCGCGCCGGGGGCACCGGTGCTCGGGTACGACGTGGGCCCGGCCAACGCCCTGCTGGACGCGGCGGCCCGGCGCTTCCTGGATCGGCCGTGCGACCTCGACGGCGCCCGGGCGGCAGCCGGCCGGGTGCACCCGGGGCTGCTCGCCGAGCTGCTGGCCGAGCCGTACTACGCGGCGCCGCCGCCGAAGTCCACCGGCAAGGAGCTGTTCCACGCCGGCTACCTGGACCGCCACCTGGCCGCGCTCGGCGCGCCGGTGCCGGTGGACGACCTGCTGGCGACGCTGACCGAGCTGACCGCCCGGGTGGTGGCCGCCGAGTGCGACCGGCACGACGTGGTCGAGGTGGTCGCCGCGGGCGGCGGTGTGCGCAATCCCACCCTGCTGGGCCGGCTCGCCGCGCTGGGCGCCGGCCGGTGGCGGTTGCGCGGCACCGACGAGCTGGGCGTGCCCGCGCAGGCCAAGGAGGCGTACGCCTTCGCGCTGCTCGGGTGGCTGTCCTGGCACGGCCTGCCCGGGTCGCTCCCGTCGGTGACCGGCGCCACCCGGGGCGCGGTGCTCGGCTCCTGGACCCCGGCCGGGCCGGCGTACCCCGGAACGCCGGCCGACCCGCCGCGCCGGCTGCGGATCCGGTCCTGACCAGGCACGCGCCCACCCGCCGGGTGACCCGGCCGAACCGTGTCTGACCGAACGCTCAGCCGGCGGGTGCGGACCGGGTCCGAGCGTGCGGTGCTCGGGCCGGGCTGCGGAGTACCGGAGGGCCGATAGACTCTGCGGTCATGAGCGTTGAAGAGGACAGGGCCAACCACGGTCGGCTGCTGGGGACGGTGCGCGGTCCGCAGGACGTCAAGCGGATGTCCGGCGAGGAGCTGGACGTCCTCGCCGCCGAAATCCGGGACTTCCTGATCGCCAAGGTCTCCCGCACCGGCGGGCACGTCGGGCCCAACCTCGGTGTGGTCGAGCTGACGCTGGCCATGCACCGCGTCTTCGACTCCCCCCGCGACCGGCTCCTGTTCGACACCGGTCACCAGTCGTACGTGCACAAGATCCTCACCGGGCGCCAGGCCGGCTTCGACAAGCTCCGCCAGCGCGGTGGCCTCTCCGGCTACCCCAGCCAGGCCGAGAGCGAGCACGACCTGATCGAGAACTCGCACGCCTCCACCGCGCTCTCCTACGCCGACGGCCTGGCCAAGGCGTACGCCCTGCGGGGCGAGGCGCGCAGCGTCGTGGCCGTGGTCGGCGACGGCGCGCTCACCGGCGGCATGTGCTGGGAGGCGCTGAACAACATCGCCACCGCCGGCAACTCCCTGGTCATCGTGGTCAACGACAACGGTCGGTCCTACTCGCCCACCATCGGCGGGCTGGCCGACCACCTCTCCTCGCTGCGGCTCAACCCCGGCTACGAGAAGGTCCTCGACACGGTCAAGGACGCCCTCGGCTCCACGCCGCTCGTCGGCCGGCCGATGTACGAGGTGCTGCACGCGGTCAAGAAGGGCATCAAGGACGCCGTCGCCCCGCAGGCCATGTTCGAGGACCTCGGCATCAAGTACGTCGGCCCGGTGGACGGGCACGACGTGGCGGCGGTCGAGTCGGCGCTGCGCGCGGCGAAGAACTTCGGCGGCCCGGTGATCGTGCACGCGGTCACCCGCAAGGGCTACGGCTACCGCCCGGCCGAGGAGGACGAGGCGGACTGCCTGCACGGCCCCGGCAGCGCCTTCGACGTGGAGACCGGCGCCCTGCTGGCCGCCCCCTCGGTGAAGTGGACCCACGTCTTCGCCGACGAGCTGCTGGCCGTCGCGGACGAGCGGCCGGACGTGGTGGGCATCACCGCCGCGATGGCGGAGCCGACCGGCATCGCCAAGCTGGCCCGCAAGTACCCCGAGCGGGTGTACGACGTGGGCATCGCCGAGCAGCACGCGGCCACCTCGGCGGCCGGGCTGGCGCTGGGCGGCCTGCACCCGGTGGTCGCGGTCTACGCCACCTTCCTCAACCGTGCCTTCGACCAGGTCCTGCTCGACGTGGCGATGCACAAGCTGCCGGTGACCTTCGTGCTGGACCGCGCCGGCATCACCGGCCCGGACGGCCCCAGCCACTACGGCATCTGGGACATGTCGGTCTTCGGGGTGGTGCCCGGGCTGCGGATCGCCGCCCCCCGGGACGCCGCCACCCTGCGCGAGGAGTTGCGCGAGGCGCTGGCCGTCAACGACGGCCCGACAGTCGTGCGCTTCCCGACCGGTGCGGTCGCCGCGGACCTGCCGGCGCTGCGCCGGGTCGGCCCGGTCGACGTGCTGGCCGAGTCGGCCCGCACCGACGTGCTGCTGGTCGCCGTCGGCTCCTTCGGGCAGCTGGGCATGGAGGTGGCCGCCCGGGTCGCCGAGCAGGGCTACGGCGTCACCGTGGTCGACCCCCGATGGGTCCGCCCGGTCCCGGCCGAGCTGGTCGAGCTGGCCGCCGGCCACCGACTCGTGGTCAGCGTCGAGGACGGCGTGCGGGTCGGCGGCGTGGGCGACGCGCTCGGTCAGGCGATGCGTGACGCCGACGTCCGGGTGCCGCTGAAGGACCTGGGCGTACCGGCCGACTGGCACCCGCACGGCACCCGCGCCCAGATCCTCGCCGACCTGGGCCTGACCGCGCAGGACGTGGCCCGGAACGTCACCGGTTGGATTTCCGGTCTGGACGCCACCCCGGACCGCCTCACCCCCACCGACGCCACCGCCCAGAACTGACCCACGGCACACGACGGCGGGCGGCCCCTCCGGGCCCGCCCGTCGTTTCCGTGCGCCCCGGGACGACGGGGTGGGTCAGCGGGGGCTGACCGAGCGGTAGTGGGTCTTGTCGGTGCCGGCGAGGCTGAAGGTCTGGGGGCGTGACGGTTCGGGGATGACCACCAGGCCGGGGCGTTCGACCAGCAGCGGGGTGCCCGGCGGGACGGAGAGCGAGTTGTCCCGGGTGGCCCGCCAGCTGAGCACCACCAGCGGCTGGCCGGGCACCGGCAGTTGGTACGTCTGCAACGGTGTGGCCCGGTCGGCCGGTGAGACCACCGGCGCGCTCCCGTCCGCCGGTCGGTAGACCACCGCGGTCATCGTGCCGGCGTCGGTGGCCCAGCTGAGCTGCTGCAACTCGGCCGGCTCGCCGCCGCCGAGAGCGACCTCGCCGAGCGAGCGGATCGTGAGCTTCGCCATCGGCCAGGACGTCGGCACCGACCGCGGCGCGTCGCGGTCGCCGATCCGGCGGGGGATGCTGCCGAAGGGGCCCCGGTCGTCGGCCAGCACGCAGGTGTCCAGGCCGGTGAGCGCCCGCCGGCCCGTGCCGGACTCGTCGCGTACCAGCGGATAACGCGGATCGGCGGTGCCGGTGCCCAGGTCGAGGAGCCGGTCGGCGGCCCGCCCCCGGGGCAGCGACTCGGTGGCCCGCAGGGTCGCGGTCACCGGGACCGCCGCGCAGGCCGGCACGTCGACCGGCGCGCTGAGGCCGTCGGCGACGGTCAGCGCCCGGCCCTGCGGCCCGAGCAGCCGCTGCACCCGGGCGGAGACCAGGTAGCGCCGGCCGCCGGGGGCCTGCACCGGCAGCACGTCGGAGTAGACCAGGTAGCCGGGGTCGGTGTACTCGGTGGCGCGGGTGACCGCGTACCGGTCGCCGTCGCGGGTGAGTTGCAGCAGCCAGGAGGCGCTCTCGCCGGGCACGTCCGTGGCGACCAGCGCCACCGGGGCGCCCTCGACGCGTCCGGAGAAGAGGATGCCGGACGAGGGCAGGTGCGCCCGATCGTCGGCGGGTGACCGCCAGGCGCGTACCGCGTCGGTGACCGCCGCCGTCGTGGTGGCGTCGCCGGACAGGTCGCCCCGGGGCGGCCACACCGTCAGCGTGCCGTCCAGGCTGTCGTACCCGACCCGCAGATCCTTCGGCTTGCGGTCGGCGACCGGGCCGCATGCCGTGGCGGCCAGCAGGGCGGCCAGCAGGACGGTGAGCGCCCTGCCGTGCCGGCGGTCTGGAGTCACCTGATCCGCCCTCCCGATCGCCTCGTCGTCGCTGTGGGAAAGCGCCATAGTACGAGATGTCCGACGCGACGCCTCCGGTGGCGGTCGGTCCATCCACCACATTGGACGACACCGGGGTTTAAGTACCCTTTCGTCGCTCGGGTAGACTCCGCCGACTGTGACGCCTGCCGAGTCCCGCGCCCTGTCCGCGCCGCACCGGGAGGCGGAGGCCCGCTCCGACGAGACAGTGAGCCACCACACTTCGGCCGCCGCTCCCGTCGCGCCCGCCAGGGTTCCCCGCGTCGCCGAATCCGTGCTCGCGGGGCCGCCCGCGGCGCCGACGTCCGCGCCCGCCGCGGCCGGGGCGGACGAGGAAGCGGAATCCGCAGTGGAGGCCCCGGGCCGGACACGGCGACCTTGGTGGATCGGCTGGACCCGGCGGCGGCAGGACCTGGCCGTGGGTGCGCTGTTCCTGCTCGCTGCGCTCTGGGTGACCAGTCGGCTCTGGCTGGACCCCTCCGGCCGGGTGGCCTCGCTCTACACCGGCGACCCGGCCCAGGTGCAGTTCTTCCTCGCCCACTCGGTACGTGTGGTGCTGCACGGCGAGTTCCCGTTCTACACCGAGCAGTTCAACTACCCCGATGGCGTCAACCTGATGGCCAACACGGCGGTGCTGGCGCTGGGCATCCCGATGGTGCCGGTGACCCTGCTCTTCGGACCGGCGGTGTCCTTCGTGGTGCTGGTGACGCTCGGCCTCGCCGGCACCGCCATGGCCTGGTACACGGTGCTCTCCCGGCACCTGGTGCGCACGCCGCTCGCCGCGGCCGTCGGCGGCTGGTTCTGCGGGTTCTCCCCGGCGATGCTCTCGCACGCCAGCTGGCATCCGAACATCATCAGCCAGTTCCTGCTGCCGTTCATCGTCTGGCGGCTCCTCGTGCTCACCCGGTCCCACCGGCCGGTGCGCGACGGGGTGCTGCTGGCGTTGTTGGTCACCGCGCAGGCGTTCATCAACGAGGAGATCCTGCTCTTCACCGCGATGGCCTGCGGGGTCTTCCTGCTGGCGGTGCTCGCCCAGGAGCCGGCCCGCTGGTCGGCGGTGTGGCGACCGCTGGGCGCCGGTTTGGCCGCCTGCGCGCTGCTGGCCGGGGCGCTGCTGGCGTACCCGCTGTACGTGCAGTTCGCCGGGCCGATGGCGTACCACGGGCTGAGCGACGCGGTGCAGGACTACGGCAACGATGTCGCCGCCTTCTTCGCCCCCGGCTCGCCCACCCTCGGCGGCAACCAGCGGGCCAACATCAACCTGGCGCCGAACTACTCGGAGGAGAACGCCTTCTTCGGCTGGAGCCTGTCGTTGCTCGCCGTCGGTGTCGTGGTGTGGCTGCGGCGGGACCTGATCGTGCGGGCGCTCGCGGTGACCGGCGGGTTCTTCGCCGTGCTCTCCCTCGGCGAACGGATCTCCTGGTGGGACCGGGAGCTGGTCACCGGGCCCTGGCAGTGGCTCGTCCACCTGCCGCTGCTGGACGCGGTGGTGCCGACCCGGTTCGGTCTGATCACCAGCGTGGTGGTCGGTCTGCTGATCGCGCTCGCGGTCGAACGGGCCTGGGCGCTGCGTCCGGCCGACCGGCGCACCGTGCGGAAGCTCGTCGTCGCAGGCCTGGCGTTCGCGCTGCTGCCGGTCGCCCCGATGCCGCTGCGGATGGTGTCCCGGCCGCCGGTGCCGGAGTTCATCACCGCCGACCGCTGGCGGGCGTACGTCGGCCCGGACGAGACGCTGGTGCCGGTCCCGGTGCCCAGCATGGGCAACACGCACGGCATGCGCTGGGCGGCGGCCACCAACCTCGACTTCAAGATTCCCGGCGGCTACTTCCTCGCGCCCCGCAACGGCAACACGGGTGACCCGGGCCGGTTCGGTGGTCGACCGAGCGGAGTGGGTCAGCTGCTGGAGGAGGTGGCGACCACCGGCCGGACACCGAAGCTGGACGACCGGCAGCGCCGCCGCTTCACGGACGAGCTGCGGCACTGGCGGGCGGCGATCCTGGTGCTGCCGGTCCGGCAGCAGAACGTCGAACCGCTGCGGCGTACCGTCGAGGAGTTGGTCGGTCCCGGCCGTCAGGAGCTGGACGTCTGGGTGTGGGACGTCCGGACGCTGACCGACCGCTCAGTCTGATGACCGCCGGGACGGCGTCCACGGCGACCGCGGACCCGGCGCCGGCGGTTTCGGCGCCGGCACGCCGGTCCCGGCCCGCCTGGCTCCCGGACGCCCTGGTGGTGGTCGGCTACCTGGGGTTGGCCGTGCTGCTGACCAGCGGGCAGTGGCGCCACCCCGGGCGGCTCTTCCACCAGGCGGGCGACCAGGTCCTGTTCGAGTGGATGCTGGCCCACGCGGCCCGTGCCGTGGTGGAGGGGGAGAACCCGCTCTACAGCACCGCGTTGAACGCGCCGGACGGCGTCAACCTGATGGCGAACACCTCGGTGCTCGGCCTGGGTGTCCCGCTGACCCCGGTCACCCTGCTCTTCGGCTCGCAGGCGGCGTTCTGCGTGGCGGTCGTCTGCTGCCTCGCCGGCACCGCCACGGCCTGGTACGCGCTGCTGCGCCGCCGGATGGTCACCGCCCGGTCCGCGGCGGCGGTCGGCGGGCTGATCTGCGGCTTCGCCCCCGGCATGATCGCTCAGGCGGGCGCGCACCTGCACATGGCCGCCCAGTTCCTGGTGCCCGCGATCCTCGCCCTGGTGTTCCGGCCCGGACCGGGCGGGGTGTGGCGGCCCGGTGTGGGCCTCGGGCTGCTGCTCGTCTGGCAGGTCTTCATCGGCGAGGAGGTGCTGGTCTTCCTGGCGCTCGCCGCCGGGGTGTTCGCGCTGGGCTACGCGCTCACCGACCGGGTGTCGGCCCGGCGGCTCGCGCCGGCCCTGCTCGGCCGGCTCGGGGTGGCCGCCGTCGTGGCGGCGGTGCTGCTGGCGTACCCGATCTGGTTCCAGTTCCACGGCCCGCAGCACTACTCCGGGATGGCCTTCGCCACGCATGGCTTCCAACTGGACGCGGCGTCGTTCACCGCGTCGGCCCGGCAGACCGTGCTCGGTGACGACTGGCTGCCGGGGCTGCTCTCGCCGAATCCCACCGAGGAGAACTCGTTCTTCGGTCCCGGGCTGCTGGTGCTCGCCGTGGTGGTCGTGATCTGGCTGTGGCGACGGCCGCTGGTCCGCGCGCTGGCCGGCTGCGGGCTGGTCTTCGCTCTGCTCTCGCTCGGCACCGAGCTGCGGGTGGACGGCACGGCCACCGGCATTCCCGGGCCGTACCGGCTGGTCGCCGAGCTGCCGTTGCTCGACCTCGCGGTCCCGGCGCGGTTCGCGCTGGTCTGCGTGCCGGTGCTGGGCGTGCTGATGGCGCTCTCCCTGGACCGGGTCCGGGCGGCATGTCGGCCGAGGACCGCGCCGGGCCTACCGGTGCGGCTGCTGTGGACCGGTGCGGTGGCCGCCGCGCTGCTGCCCCTGGTCCCGACGCCGATCCGGGCCGTACCGGTCGCGCCCGTGCCGGAGTTCGTCGCTGGCGGCGGGTGGCGCCCGCTGGTGCCGCCCGGCCGGACCGTGGTCGCGGTGCCCCCGGTCACCGGTGCCGCGCTGAGCCCGGTGATGCTCTGGTCCGCCCGCACCGGGTTGGCCTTCCGCGCGCCCGGCGGGTACTTCATCGGCCCGACCGGTCCCGACGACCCGGCGGCGCGCTGGGGTGCGCCGGACCGGCCCACCGCCGTGCTGCTGCGCCGGGTGGCCGAGACCGGCGCGGTGCCGGTGCTCACCGACGCCGACCGCCGTCAGGCGGTCGAGGATCTGCGGCACTGGCGGGCCGCGCTGGTGGTGCTCGGCCGACTGGCGCACGGCGAACCGGTCCGCCGGACCGTCGAGGAGCTGCTCGGGCCGGGCCAGCCCGTCGACGGCGGGTGGGTGTGGGACGTCCGAGGCCTCGTCGGCTGACTAGCCCACCAGCGCGCGGACGTCCCAGACCCAGACGTCGTCGACCCGCTGCGGCGGCCCGATCAGGGCGGTGACCAGCTCGCGCAGCACCGCCTCGCGCGGATGCGCTCCGAGCACCACCACCGACGCCCGCCAGAACCGCAGATCCTCGACCGCCTGGCGGCGATTCTCGTCGGTGAGCGCGGGGACCGCGCCAGCGTCCATGGTGGAGTAGATGAGGCTGCTGGTTGGCCGGTTCGGTGCGCCGAAGACTCCCTCGCCCACCTCGTTCGGGCCAATGAAGTAGCCGCCCGGGATGGGGAACTCCTGCCTGGTCAGCGCACTCCAGCGCAGCGTCGGCAGACCGTGCACGTTGCTCGGGATCGGCACCGGCACCAACGTGCGGCCCACCGGCACGTACGGCCGCCAGCCGCCCGCGGTGATGAAGTGTGGCGGCGGGTCCATCGGCTGGGCCGGCAGCGGGCGGGGGAGGAGCGGCAGCACGGCGAGGGCGACCGCCGCGTACCCCACCGGACGCAACCACCGCCGGCGCGACGCGGCCGGTGCCGCTGCGTCGCCGGGCGTCGCCGGGTCCGGCTCGCCGGCACGCGGGGCCGGCACCCGGGCTCGGTCGGCCGCCGAGCGGCCCTGGCGGGACGCCGCGTCCCAGGTCAGTGCGAGCAGCACGCCCACGGCGGCGGTGACCACCAGGCTCAGCCGGGTCGGCATCATCATCTCGACCAGCGGCAGGTCGTCCGACACGTACGACCACGGTCCGCGAATCCCGGTCTCCACGCCGTTGAAGCGCACCCGCGGCCCGATCGAGGCCACGGTGAAGGCCACGATGAGCACCGCGACGATCCGGGCGGCCAACGACCGGCGCACGAGCAGCACCAGGGCCACCACCGAGAGCAGCACCAGCGGCCAGCCGAACCAGGTGTTCTGCTCGGTCAGCCCGATCGTCTGCTCCACCGCCGGGTCACCGGCCCAGGTGTCCCGGGCGAAGGTGACGAAGGCGACCAGGTCCTCGCCCCAGTTGTGGAAGACGCCGCCCTGCAGGCCGCGGTAGGACTGCGGGCCGCTGAACTGGAACCAGATCGGGTACGCGGCGAGCACCAGCGCCAGCCCGCCGGCGACGCCCAGTCCGGCCAGGAACGGGCCCGCCGCGGCGCGCGCCGCGGACGGCCGCTGCACGGTGTACGCCAGCACGACGACCAGGCAGGCCAGCGCGGTGAGCAGCAGCATCTCCTCGTTGATGAAGATCTGGTACGCCACCAGCACCCCGAGCACCAGCCCGTTGTGCCGCCACCGGCCCGGCTCGCCCAGCCGCAGCACCCGCAGCACGATCAGCGGCAGCAGGAAGTTGGACACGAAGTTGGGTTGGCCGTTGGCGTGGTGGATGATCCCCGGCGCGAAGCCGAGGAAGGCGCCACCGACGAAGGCCGCCGCCCGGGAGCGCACCAGGTGTCGGGACAGCACCCAGTACCCGGTGCCGGCGGTGGCCGCCAACGCTCCGCCGAGGTAGAGCGCGTACATCACCTGCGGGCCGAGCAGCATGGTCAGCGGGGCCAGCGGCAGGGTCACCCCGAGCAGCGAGGTGTTGGCCATCATGTTCACCCCGTCCGGGGCGTTCTGCCGCGCCGTGAACAGCGGGTTCTCCAGGTGCCGCAGCGAGTACGCGCCATGCGCGAACAGCCACTCGAACCAGCTGTGGTCGGTGGGCAGGTGCGAGGACACCCGAGCCTGCACGTCCCCCCAGTAATTGAGGCAGACGAAGATGCCCAGCAGCACATAGGCTCCGAGGGCCAACAGGTCGGCACGGGCCGGGCGGCGTCGAGGCCGTCGTGTCGGCTCGACCTCGGCCGGGTCGGCGTCGGTCCTGAAATTCAGCGAAGGGTCTACCACCGGCACGGCCACGACGCGCCATCGTACAGGCGAGGATGCGTCGCTTTTGCCAGGCCGGTACGCCCAACGGCAGGTTTGCGGGGCCCGTGCGCCGGCCAGCCGGAGTCGGGGATGGAAGGACGGTCGGTGTCGTCGATCATCGAGCTGGGCGCGGCGGTGCCGCTGCCGGTGCCGGCCGTCCTGACCGCCGCGACACCGGCCCCACCGGTCCTGCTCTGCCGTCGCCTCGACGGGTCGACCGCGCTGTGGCGGTTCCCGCGGTGACCGGCCCGGTGATCGAGCTCGGTGAGCTGCGGCACGAGCCGGAGCCCGACACGCTGCCCCGCCCGCCCCGCGCCAACAATCGGCCGCTGCGCTGCGCGCTGGTCCTGCTCTTCGTGCTGGCCACCCTCGTCGCCGCCGGGCCGGTGTCCGGGCGGGCCGTGGTGCCGCTGCCGGCCCGGCTCGGGGCCAATGTGGTGGTCACGGGTGACCTGTTCCTGGTCATCGACCCGATCACCCCCGAGACGCCGCAGCGGCGGCTGGCCGCCTTCCGGCTGCCCGGCGGCGAGCCGGTCTGGCAGGCGCCGTTGCCCGCGGAGGGCCGGTACTGGGGAGTCATGCCGCTGGCCGGGATGCTGCTGGTCACCGGGCACGAGATCGGCTCGGACGGCCGGGGCACGCTGACCGTGGTGCTGGACCGGGCGACCGGGGCGTATCGGTGGCAGCAGCCGGGCAACGCCATTCCGCTGACCGACGGCAACCTGCTGCTGCAGTCCGGCGGCGGTGACGAGCCGGGCAGCCTGCGCGCGGTCGACCCGTGCTGCGGCACCGTGCGCTGGCAGCAGACCACCGCCCCGGGTGAGATCAACTACCGGACGGTCGGGTACGCGGTGGACCGGGTGCTGCTCAGCAACGCGGACGGGTCGGTCGAGGTGCGCGACGCGGCCACCGGCAGAATGCTGGCCCGGCGCGACCTGCGGGCGCGCGGCGGGGCGTACGAGACCATGCAGGTGGTGGACGGCCTCCTGCTCACCGTCGGCGGGGCTCGGGCCACGGTCACCGCCTACGAGCTGGACCGGCTGGACCAGCGCTGGAGCACCACCGCCGACGGCTCGCTGTACGCGACGGAATGCGGCCCCGTCGTCTGCCTGCTGACCCGGGCCGGTCGGCTGCGGGCGGTCGATCCCGCGACCGGCCGGGAGTTCTGGAGCAGCGATCGCTGGGGGTGGGTCTGGCCGGTCGCCGGCCGGCTGGTGGCCACCACGTTGAGCAGCGCCGGTCCCGGAGCGGAGGAACTGGTCGTGCTCGATCCGGCGACCGGCCGGGTGCTGGCCGAGCTGGGCCGTTGGGAGCTGGCCGGGTCCGATCTCGGGGGTCCGATGATCGGGCTACGCCGGCATCCCGGCGGCGGGCTGCTCGTCGCCGAGCTGGACGTCCGTGTGGGCGCGGTGCGGATGCTGGACGTGCTGCCGGACGCGACCGGGGAGTGCCAGGCGAGCCCGGGTCGGCTGCTGTGCCGGCGGGTCGACGGCTCGTTCGGGCTGTGGCGGTTACCCGACTGATCACCAGTTGGCCTGGGCGGGCGGCGGGGGCAGCGGCACCGACGCCGGTCGCAGCACGTATGCCACACCGCCGCTGCCCCGTTGCCAGGCCACCTCGAACCGCTGCCGGGGCACGGTACGGCGTACCGCGTCGTCGTCCGGTGCGTACGGGTCGTTGAGCACGGGGTCACCGTCGGCGGTGAAGCCGACCAGCACCATCAGGTGCCCCCTGGTGTCGTACGCCAGCCCCGGCACCTCGCTGGCCCGGAAGGCGGCGGAGACGATCAACGGGATGCCGACGGCGATGAACTCCTCCGCCTCGGCCAGCGACCGCAGCCGGGTGACGAACGCGTCCACCCCGTGCAGCCCGGCGTACGCGGTGTTGAACGGCCAGTTGCCGGCCCCGGCGTACCCGTGGTCGTAGCAGTGCCGGGCGGCGTGCACCACCATCGGGCGCGGGCCGGGCGGCTCCACCCAGGCGTAGCGCTCCGGCGCCGGCTCGGCGCCCCAGTAGGCGAGCACCATCGAGGTGCAGGTGGGGCTGCACCAGGAGTCGCCGCCGCCACCCCACTGCGGGTGCTGGCCGGTGTGCAGCCGCTGCGAGTAGCGCGGAACGTCCAGCACCCTCCCGCGGCCGGCGCCGGCCGGCAGCTCGGGGACCGGACCGGCGGCGGGTGCCCGGTCGACCGCGCCCCCCGGCTCGCCGGCCGGGTCGGTCGGTGGGTGGCCGGTGGCGACCGCGCCGATGCTGCGCAGCACCGGGCCGGCCGGGCTGCCCGCCGGCCGGCACAGGGTCACCCGGGCCTGCCAGCCGGTGACCACCGCCCCGGTCACGATCAGCGTGTCGGTGTCCACCCGGGCGTCGGCGTCGCGCTGCCCGGGCACCGAGGTGCGCCGCACCGCGTGGTCGTCGGCCGCCCAGCGGGCCAGCAGGTACCAACCGGTGCTGGGCCCGTCCCCGTGCCAGCCGCGCAGCTCGACCTCGATCCAGCAGCCGTCGGGGGTGTCGGCGGTCCAGGACGGCACCACCTCGGCGACCGGGAAACCAACCCGGACCGGCGGCGACGTCCAGCTGCCCCGGGCCACCGACGGGTCCGCGTCGACCGGGGTCAGCCCCCGGTCGTCGGCGCGCGGGCCGTCACCGGTGCCGGCCGTCCGGTCCGTTGGCAGGCGGAAGCCCCGGTAGGCGATGTCCCGCAGGGCGGGTGGTGCCGCGATGGTCATGACAGGTCCGTCCGTCGCTCGGTGCCGGAAGCATCGCGTACGCCGCGATGGTCCGCAACGCCGGCCCGCGCGGGCGGCGAGGGACGATGGTTGCCGGCCGGCACTAGGTTGTCGGTGGTCAGCAGCGAGGAGGCCGGGATGCGGGTACTGGTGGTGGAGGACGAGCGCAACCTCGCCGACGCGATCGCGCGCGGGTTGCGCAAGCGGGGCATGGCGGTCGACGTGGCCTACGACGGTGACGCCGGGCACGAGGCGGCGTTCGTCACCCGGTACGACGTCGTCGTGCTGGACCGCGACCTGCCCGGCGTGCACGGCGACCAGATCTGCGCCGACCTGGCCGCCTCCGGCGCGCTGACCCGGGTGCTGATGCTGACCGCGAGTGGCACGGTGGCCGACCGGGTGGAGGGGTTGCAGCTCGGCGCCGACGACTACCTGCCCAAGCCGTTCGCCTTCGACGAGCTGGTCGCCCGGGTGCAGGCGCTGGGCCGGCGGGCCACCCCGGCCGCGCCGCCGGTGCTCGAACTGGCCGATCTGGTGCTCGACCCGGCCCGCCGGGTCGCCACCCGGGCGGGCGTGCCGGTCGACCTGACCAACAAGGAGTTCGGGGTGCTCAGCGAGCTGCTCAAGGCGCGCGGCGCCGTGGTGTCCAGCGAGGAGCTGCTGGAACGGGTCTGGGACGCCAACACGGACCCGTTCACCACGATCGTCCGGGTCACCGTGATGACCCTGCGTAAGAAGCTCGGCGACCCACCGCTGATCGAGACGGTGGTCGGCGCGGGTTACCGCACCGCCGGGGTGGGCGCATGAGCCGCCGTCTGCGGCCCACCCTGCGGTTGCGGCTGACCCTGCTCAACGGCGTGCTGCTGATCGGCGCGGGAGCGATCCTGGTGCTGCTGGCCTGGCTGCTCGTTCGTGACGCGTTGCGACCGACCGACGAGCTGCTGCCGGGCACGACCGTGGTGCTGTCCGACGGCCGGGTGCTCGAGGCCGCCCAGTGGCAGCGCCAGTTGGTCGACGCCGCCTCCGGGGAGTTGCTGGCCAAGGGACTGGTCGCGTTGCTGGCGATCAGCGTGGTCGGGGTGGCCGGCGCGTACGCGGTGGCCGGCCGGGCTCTGCGGCCACTGCACCAGGTCACCGCGACCGCGCAGCGGCTCGGTGAGGCGACCCTGGACCAGCGGATCGGCTACTCGGGCGCCGACGACGAGGTGGCCGAGCTGGCCAAGACCTTCGACGCCATGCTGGACCGGATCGCGTCCGCGTTCGAGGCGCAGAAACGTTTCGTGGCCAACGCCTCGCACGAGCTGCGTACCCCGCTCGCCGTGATGCGGACCGAGATCGACGTGACGCTCAGCGACGACGATGCGGACGCCGCCGAGTACCGCCGGATGGCGACGGTGGTCCGGGACGCCTCGGAGCGGGCCAACGGCCTGGTCGACGCGCTGCTGGTGCTGGCGCGCAGCGAGGCGCAGGCCGGGCGGCGGCTGGGCCGCCGCACCGAGTGTGACCTCGCCGCCGGCACGGCCAACGCGCTGTCGGCGATGCGCCGGGAGGTGGAGCGGATCGGCCTGCGGGTGCAGACGTCGCTGGAGTCCGCGCCGGTGGTCGGCGACCCGGGGCTGCTGGACCGGCTGGCCGGCAATCTGATCGAGAACGCCGTTCGCTACAACCACCTGCACGGCCGGCTCTGGGTGCGCACCGGCACCGACCGCGAGCGCTCCTGGCTGGTGGTGGGCAACACCGGTTTCGAGGTGGACCAGGCCGACGTGCCGGGCCTGTTCGAGCCGTTCCGGCGCGGTGGCCGGGAACGCACCGGGGCCCGTGGTTCCGGCCTGGGGCTGTCCATCGTCCGGGCGGTCTGCGACGCGCACGGCGGCACGGTGCGGGTGATCGCGCAGCCCGGTGGGGGCCTGGAGGTGACGGTCACCCTGCCGTCGGCGGACGCCCCGGCGGTGACCGGCCCGGTGCCCACCGCCGGCTGACCCGGCTCGGCGGGGTTGCGGGCGGCGCGGATCCGATGGCACGATCACGTGTCAGCTCGAGATCGAGAGGGGGTGCGTCGATGTCCACCATGTCAGGCTCCGCGCCCCGGGTCTGCGTCGGCTGACCCCCGGAGGCGGAGCGTCCCCATCCAGTACGGAGGGAACACCCGTGTATCCACGGATCCGCAACATCAGTTTCGACTGTCACGACACGTACGCCCTGGCCGGCTTCTGGTCGGCGGTGCTCGGGTACGCCCGGCATCCCGAGGACGTCCCGGGTGATCCGGAGGCGGCGCTGCTGCCACCGGACGAGGCGACCCCGGACCTGTTCTTCCAGGCGGTGCCGGAGGACAAGGTGACCAAGAATCGGCTGCACATCTGCCTGGAACCCGTCGAACGGACCAGGGACGAGGAGATCGAGCGGGTGCTCGGCGTCGGAGCCACCATGGTCGCCGACCGACGGAACGCCGACGGTACGGGCTGGGCGGTGCTCGCCGACCCGGAGGGCAACGAGTTCTGCGTGGTACGCAGCGCCGGGGAGCGTGTCCCCACCACCACTGTGAAGGACCAAGCGTGAGTTCGACGATTCACAACATCAGCATCGACTGCCACGACACGTACGCGCTGGCCGGCTTTTGGTCGCAGGTCTTCGACTGCCCCCGGCAGCCGGACGACTTTCCCGGTGACCCGGAGGCGATGCTCCTGCCTCCGGGTGGACCGGAGGTGCTGTTCATCGCCGTGCCGGAGGGCAAGGCGGTGAAGAACCGGCTGCACCTGGACCTGCAGCCCGCCGACCGAACCCGGGACGAGGAGGTCGAGCGACTGCTCGCCATCGGCGCGACGCGCGTCGACGACCAGATCAAGCCGGACGGTTCCGGCTGGGTTGTGCTCGCCGACCCGGAGGGCAACGAGTTCTGCGTGCTGCGCAGCGCGCCCGAACGGGAGGCGTCAGCGGCGGCGGCGCGGGCCGCCGCGGAAGACGGCGAACAGGCCTGACCGCCGGCGTACGGCGTCGGGCCCCGGCCACCCGAGGGTGGCCGGGGCCCGTTCGGTCCGTACGGCTCAGGAGCGCTGCTCGACCTGACCCCGGATGGTGACGAACTCGGCCTTCGCCTCCGCGCCGGACTTGAAGAACATCACCACCAGACCCACGCTGCCCTTGTCGGCCCAGACGCAGACGCCCAGCGGCACACCGTCGGTCGTGCCGTCGCCGCAGCGCGCCTCGCCACCGAGCGGACCGGGCTCGACGGCCGCCATCGTGGCCACCCCGAGCTCGGTGGAGAGCCCGGTCACCGCGGTGTCCAACTCCTTCTTCGGGTCCGACATCAGGCCGGACGTGCCGGCGATCATGACGAGGTCCTCCTCGGCGGGGTTGCCGTAGAAGGCGCCGACGGCGCTGGTCTCGTTCTGCACCGTCGACTTCATCTCGGCGACCAGATCGTCGGAGAGCCTCTGCAGCTCCGGGTCGTCGATCTTCGGCCGGCCGGCGAGGGTGGTCGGCGCGACCACCCGCGTGTTGGTGGCGTCGACGACCTCGCCCACCTCGTCCTTGACCGCGAACCAGGTGATCGCCGCGCCGCCGAGGCAGAGCACCAGCACCACGGCCAGCACGATCAGCACGATGCGGCCGACCTTCGACTTCTTCGCGGGTGGCGGGCCGCCAACCATGCTCGGGTCGCCCCACGGCTGACCCTGCTGAGCGGGCGGGAAGCCCTGCGGCGGCGGCGGGAAGCCCTGCTGCGCGGGTGGGAAGCCCTGCGGTGCGGGCGGGAAGCCCTGCGGTGCGGGCGGGAAGCCCTGCGGTGCGGGCGGGAAGCCGGGCTGGCCGCCGGGCTGCGGCGGCACCGGCTGGCCGGGCTGCTGCGGCGGGGGATAGGAACCGTGGGGCGGTCCGTAGGGGTCGGCCGGCGGCTGGGACATCAGTCAGCTCCAAGATCGGATAGCAAAGCGGGTGATTTTAACCCGGTGACGAGTCCGCGCGCTGCCCGCGGCCGGTGCTCCCGTCCTCGGTACGCCGGGGCAGACGCGATCGCGGTGGCCGGCCCGTCCACGAGGGACGGCCCGACCACCGCGATGGTGGTGCCGCGAACGGTCAGGCGGGCAGGCTCGCGGCCCCGCGCGGCAGGAACCGCTGGCCGGTGACGCGCTCGCTGGTGCCGGTCCGGTCCAGGTACGGCGTGACGCCGCCCAGGTGGAACGGCCAGCCGGCGCCGAGGATCATGCACAGGTCGATGTCCTGCGCCTCGGCGACCACGCCCTCGTCCAGCATCAGCCGGGTCTCCTGGGCCAGCGCGTCGAGCGCGTTCTGCTGTACCTGCTCGGCGGTCAGCGGCTGGTCACCCACGACGAGCAGCTTGGCGACCTCCTCGTTGACCTTGTCGTCGACCACGATGGGCTGGCCCGAGTCGGCGATCCGCTTGAGGTTCTCGCTGACGCCGAACCTGTCCGGGTACGCCGCGTGCAGGGTGCCGCCCACGTGGTGCGCGACGGCCGGCCCGACCAGCTGGAGCAGGGCGAGCGGGCGCATCGGCAGGCCCAGCGGGTCCAGTGCGCTGTTCGCCACGTCCAGCGGGGTGCCGGCGTCGACGGCGGCGAAGACGGTGCCCAGGAAGCGGGTGAGCAGCCGGTTCACCACGAACGCCGGGGCGTCCTTGACCAGCACCGAGGACTTCTTGAGCTGCTTGCTCACCGCGAACGCGGTCGCGAGGGTGGCGTCGTCGGTCCGCTCACCCCGGACGATCTCCAGCAGCGGCAGCACCGCCACCGGGTTGAAGAAGTGGAAGCCGACCACCCGCTCGGGGTGCTCCAGCTCCGCGGCCATCTCGGTGATGGAGAGCGAGCTGGTGTTGGTGGCCAGCACCGCCTCCGGCGAGACGATCTTCTCCAGCTCGGCCCAGACCTGCTTCTTGACGCCCAGGTCCTCGAAGACCGCCTCGATGACGAAGTCGGCGTCGGCGAAGGCGCTCTTGTCGACCGTGCCGCTGACCAGGCCGTACAGCTTGGCGGCGGTGCCCTTGTCCATCCGGCCCTTGGTGACGGCCTTCTCAATCTGGGTGTGCACGTAGCCGACGCCCTTGTCCACCCGGGACTGGTCCAGGTCGGTCATCACGACCGGCACCTGGAGGCGGCGGGCGAACAGCAACGCCAGCTGGCTGGCCATCAGGCCGGCGCCGACGATGCCGACCTTGGTGACCGGCCGGGCGAGGCCCTTGTCCGGCGCGCCGGCTGGCCGCTTGGCCCGCCGCTGCACCAGGTCGAACGCGTACAGGCCGCTGCGCAGTTCCTCGGAGAAGACCAGGTCCGCGAGGGCCTCGTCCTCGGCGGCGGTACCGGCGGCGAAGTCGCCGTCCTTCGCCGTCTCCAGCAGGTCGAGCGCCTTGTACGCGGCCGGAACCGCGCCGTGCAGTCGCTGGTCGAGGGTCTGCCGGGCGAAGTAGAGCACGCCCGCCCACATGTCCTTGTCGACCTCGGGCCGGGTCACGGTTACCTGGCCACGCACCACGCCGGCCGCCCACTCCAGAGACCGCTCCAGGAAGTCGGCCGGCTCCAGCAGCACATCAGCGATGCCCAGCTCGGCGGCCTGCTTCGGCTTGAGCATCTTGTTCTGCATGAGCGGGTTCTGGATGATCACCTGGGTGGCGGCGGGGATGCCGATCAGGTTCGGCAGCAGCTGGGTGCCGCCCCACCCGGGCACCAGACCGAGGGAGACCTCGGGCAGCGCGAGGGCCGCGGCGCCGCCGGAGAGCGTCCGGTAGTGGCAGTGCAGTGCCAGCTCCAGGCCGCCACCCATCGCCGCGCCGTTGACGAACGCGAACGTGGGCACGGTGCTGTCCTTCAGCCGGGCGAAGACCCGGTGGCCGAGCCGGCCGATCTCCAGCGCCTGCGCGCGGTCGGCGAGCTGCGGCAGGCCGACGATGTCCGCGCCCACGCAGAAGATGTACGGCTTGCCGGTGACCGCGATGAATGCCGGGTCGGCGGCGAGCGCGGCGGTGATCGCCTCGTCCAGGCTGGCCAGCCCACCCGGGCCGAAGGTGTTCGGCTTGGTGTGGTCGAAGCCGTTGTCCAGCGTGATCAGGGCGGCGGGTCGGTCCAGCCCCGGTACGTTCACCTGACGCAGCAGCGCCCTGGTGACGACCTCGTTCGGTGCGGCGAGCGCGCTCACTTGTTGCCCTCCGTCCAGTGCGGGTTCTCCCAGATCACGGTGCCGCCCATGCCGATGCCGATGCACATGGCGGTCACGCCGTAGCGGACCTCGGGGTGCTCGGCGAACTGGCGGGCCAGCTGGGTCATCAGCCGCACGCCCGAGGAGGCCAGCGGGTGACCGATCGCGATCGCGCCGCCCCACGGGTTGACCCGCGGGTCGTCGTCGGTGATGCCGAAGTGGTCGAGGAAGGCGAGCACCTGGACGGCGAAGGCCTCGTTCAGCTCGAACAGGCCGATGTCGTCGATGCTGAGCCCGGCGATGCGCAGCGCCTTCTCCGTCGACGGGATCGGGCCGACGCCCATCACCTCCGGCTCGACGCCGACGAAACCGAACGACACCAGGCGCATGGCGACCGGCAGGCCCAGCTCGCGGGCGGTGGCCTCGTCGGCGAGCAGGCTCGCGGTGGCGCCGTCGTTCAGGCCGGCCGCGTTGCCCGCGGTGACCTTGCCGTGTGGGCGGAACGGGGTCTTCAGGGTGCCGAGCTTCTCCAGCGAGGTGTCCCGGGGAGCCTCGTCGACGGTGGCCAGACCCCAGCCGCCCTCCGCGTCACGGATGGACATCGACACCAGGTCGTCCTGGAGCTTGCCGTTCGCGTACGCCTTCGCGGTCTTCTGCTGCGAGGCGAGCGCGAACGCGTCGGTGCGCGCCTTGGTGATGTGCGGGACCAGGTCGTGCAGGTTCTCCGCGGTGGCGCCCATGACCAGCGCGGACGGGTCGACCAGCTTCTCCGCGATGATGCGCGGGTTGGGGTCGACGCCCTCACCCATCGGGTGGCGGCCCATGTGCTCGACGCCGCCGGCGATGGCGATGTCGTACGCGCCCATGGCGATGCCACCGGCGACGGTGGTCACCGCGGTCATCGCGCCGGCGCACATCCGGTCGATGGCGAAGCCGGGAACGGTCTTGGGCAGACCGGCCAGCAGGGCGGCGGTCCGCCCGATGGTGAGGCCCTGGTCGCCGATCTGGGTGGTGGCCGCGATGGCGACCTCCTCGACCCGCTCCGGCGGCAGCTGCGGGTTGCGGCGCAGCAGTTCACGGATGCAGCGGATCACCAGGTCGTCGGCGCGGGTGTTGGCGTACATGCCGCCCGCCTTGCCGAACGGGGTACGGACGCCGTCGACGAAGACGACATCCCGAACTTCACGGGGCACTTGAGCCTCCTTTTCGACCATGATCCGGCCTTCGCGCCGACAGACGGCACTCCGGACTGAACGAGGGTCGCCGACACGGGCAGGTCCCCCGGATGCTACTCGCCAGTAACCAAACTCGTCCCCACCCCCCACTGTGGCCCACCCCACACCCGTCGGGCCGGACGGCAATTACTTCATCACCAACCGCGGTCGGGGTGGGGGTGGGTCAGGGGAGTTCGGGGGTGGGAGGGTCCGGGTTGAGGGCGGGCGTGAGGTGGGGGGTGAGGAGGGCGATCTGCCACTCGCGGGCGTTGAAGCCCCGCAGGGTCTCCGCCACGGTGTCCTCGGTGAGCTCCTCCGGTGGGGTCCAGGCCAACCGGCGCACCGAGTCCGGGGTGATCAGATTCTCCGGGGGCAGGTTGTGCTTGCTGGCGATGCGGACCACCACCTCCCGGGAGCGGGCCAGCCGACCGGCCGCCACCGGGTCCCGCTCGGCCCACCGGTGTGGCGGAGGCGGGCCCTCCACCGCGGGCGTGACCGGCAGTGCGTCATCCGGCAGTTGCCGGGCGTCGTCGAGCGCGGCCAGCCAGGTGCGGGCCAGCCGGCGCACCGACCGACCGCCGAAGCCGGGCAGCGTCAGCAGGGTCTTCTCGTCCTTCGGGTCCAACTCGGCAGCGGCGATGATCGCCGAGTCGGGCAGCACCCGGCCGGGCGCGGCGTCCCGCCGGGCCGCGATCTGGTCCCGCGCGTACCACATCGAGCGGACCCGGGCCTGGGCCCGCGCCCCGCGCACCCGGTGGATGCCGGAGGTACGCCGCCAGGGCTCCGCGCGGACCCGGGGTGGGCGGGCCCCGGTCCGGACCAGGGCGGCGAACTCCTCCGCGGCCCAGGCCGACTTGCCCTGCCGGGCCAGCTCGGCGTCCAGCGCGTCACGCAGGTCGGTGAGCATCTCCACGTCCAGGGCGGCGTAGGTGAGCCACGACTCGGGCAGTGGTCGGCTCGACCAGTCGGCCGCCGAGTGGTGCTTTTCCAGGGTGAACCCGAGCAACTGCTCGGTCAGCGCGGCCAGGCCGACCCGCTCGAACCCGGCCAGCCGGGCGGCCAGTTCGGTGTCGAACAGCCGGCGCGGGCGCAGCCCCACCTCGGCCAGGCAGGGCAGATCCTGGCTCGCCGCGTGGAGCACCCACTCGGCCTCACCGATCACGGCGTCCAGCGCGCTGAGGTCGGGCAGCGGCAGCGGGTCGATCAGCACTGTGCCGGCACCGGCCCGGCGCAGCTGCACCAGGTAGGCGCGCTGGCTGTAGCGGTAGCCGGAGGCCCGCTCGGCGTCCAGGGCGACCGGGCCGGTGCCCGCGGCGAAACGCGCCACGACCTCGGCCAGCTCGGTCGGAGTGGCCACCGGATCGGGGGTGCCGTCACGCGGGGCGGTCAGCGGAACGGGCCCACCGTCGGTCGGGTCGACCCCGTCGCCCGCCGGCTGCGGCTGGGCCGACGGCGGGTGCTGGGGTGCGGTGCCCTGGAGCTCTTCGGCGGGCCGACGGCGCAGGGGTGGTTCGTCGGTCACCTGCCAACCCTAGTGCGCGCGGTGATCCGGCGGGTGCAGCCGGTCCGGCGTGTGTCGGTCGGGTGTCCGCAAGGTGGCCTTTGGATGCCGGTCGAGGGTGGTCGACGGGTCAGGTGGCGCCGGCGGGGCGGCGGTCGGACAGGGCGGTCACCCCGGGTGGAGGCAGGCCCGCCGTGGAGGAGAGCAGCGCGCACCAGCCGAGCAGGTGCGGGGTCAGGTCGTCGTCGACCGGGGTCCACGAGGCGCGGATCTCGATGTCACCGGCGGTGGGTGGGCCGGCCAGGTCGCCGAACCGGGTGGACATGGTCTGGGTGACCGTCCCCCCGATGGCGCGGTGACCGGCGTCGTGGGCGTCCAGCGCGTCGGTCAGCCAGGTCCAGCCGACCCCGGGCAGCAGCGGGTCGGCGGCCAGGTCGACCTCCAGCTCGGCGGTCACGTAGGTGACCAGCCGCAGGGTGCCCTGCCATGCCTCGTGCCCGACCGGGTCGTGCAGCAGGATCAGCCGGCCGGTGGTCACCTCGTCGCCGTCGCGCAGCACCGTCGCGGAGAGCGCGAACGCGTACGGGGCCAGCCGCTGGGGGGCACCGACCTCCTCCAGCGTGATCTCCGGCCGGGGCGCCGCCGACCGCAGCCCGGTGACCGCGCGGGCGAAGGTCTCCGGGAGCGCGATCGGGGGGGCCATGCAGGCAGCCTATGCCGCCGTCGGTCCCCCGGCTTCGACGGCGCGCCGACGCCCCGTTCGGCGGCGGGAAGGTGTTCTTCCTTTCACCCCGGGCGGGGAGGGGGTGGGTGCCGTGGCACGATTGCGGCGATGAGCACGGAGACCACGGGCACTGCCGCCCGAGACGGAGAACAGCGCCCCGGAGGGCCGGCCGACTCGCCCTTCATCCGGGCATGCCGGCGCCGGCCAGGCCCGCACACCCCGGTCTGGTTCATGCGGCAGGCTGGCCGCTCACTGCCGGAGTACCGGGAGATCCGGGCGAGCGTGCCGATGCTGGAGTCCTGCCGTCGCCCGGAGCTGGTCACCGAGATCACGCTCCAGCCGGTGCGCCGGCACGGAGTGGACGCGGCGATCCTGTTCAGCGACATCGTGGTGCCGGTCGCCGCGGCCGGGGTCGACCTGGACATCGTGCCGGGCACCGGCCCGGTGGTCGCCGAGCCGATCCGCACCGCCGCCGACGTGGAGCGGATCCGCCCGATCAACCGCGACGACGTCTGGTACGTGGACGAGGCGGTCCGGCAGCTGGTGGTCGAGCTGGGCGACACCCCGCTGATCGGGTTCGCCGGCGCGCCGTTCACCCTGGCCAGCTACCTGGTCGAGGGGGGCCCGTCGCGGACCCACGCGAAGACCAAGGCCCTGATGTACGGCGATCCGGAGCTGTGGCACGCGCTCTGCGGCCGGCTGGCCGAGGTGACGCTCGCCTTCCTCCGGGTGCAGGTCGAGGCCGGGGTATCCGCCGTGCAGCTGTTCGACTCGTGGGCCGGCGCGCTCTCCGAGGCCGACTACCGCCGCTACGTGTTGCCGCACTCGACCGCCGTGCTGAGCGGGCTGGTCGACGCCGGGATCCCGCGGATCCACTTCGGGGTGGGCACCGCCGAGCTGCTCGGCGCGATGGGCGAGGCCGGCGCGGACGTGGTCGGCGTCGACTGGCGGACCCCGCTGGACGTCGCCACCGGCCGGATCGGCCCGGACAAGGCGGTGCAGGGCAACCTGGACCCGTGCGTGCTGCTCGCGCCCTGGCCGGTGGTGGAGGCCGAGGTGCGCCGGATCCTGGACCAGGGCAGGGCCACACACGGGCACGTGTTCAACCTCGGCCACGGGGTGCTGCCGGAGACCGACCCGGACGTGCTGACCCGGGTGGTCGCGCTGGTGCACGAGCTTTCCAGCCGCCGGGCCGACCAGGGCTGACACGCGATGCGGCAGCCCTGGCGGGTGGCGGTGGTCGGCGGCGGGATCGCCGGGCTGGCGGCCGCGGTCCGGTTGCGCGACCGCACACCGGCGGGCACCGAGATCACGGTGTACGAGCAGTCCGGCGCGCTGGGCGGCAAGCTGCGCACCGGGGAGCTGGCCGGGCAGCCGGTGGAGTTCGGCGCCGAGTCGTTCCTGATGCGCGACCCGACGGGCGCCGAGTCCGCCGCGGTGGCGCTGGCCCGCCGGCTCGGGCTGGCCGACGAGATCGTGCACCCCACCGTCGGGCAGGCCGCCCTGGTGGTCGACGGGGGGCTGCGCCCCATCCCGGGCGGCACCCTGGTGGGCGTACCCGGGGATCTGGATCGGGTGCGAACGGTCGCCCGCCCGGTCGCGGACGCCGACACCGACGGTGGCCGGCCGCTGGTCGGGCCCGACGCGGACGTCTCGGTGGGCGCGCTGGTCCGGTCCCGCTTCGGTGACGAGGTGGTCGACCGGTTGGTCGACCCGATGCTGGGCGGCGTGTACGCGGGCCGCGCCGACGATCTCTCCCTGGTCACCACCATGCCGGCGCTGGCCCGGGCGGCCCGGGTGGAGCACACCCTGACCGGCGCGGTCCGGGCGGCGCAGGCCGCCGCGCCGCGCGCTCCCGGCACTCCGGTCTTCGGCACCCTGGCCGGCGGGCTGAGCACGCTGGTCGAGGCGGCGGTGACGGCCAGCGGCGCGACGGTGCGGCGCGACGCCGCGGTCCGGGAACTGACCCCGACCGACACGGGTTGGCGGCTCACGGTCGGCCCGACCCGGGACCCTGAGCTGGTCGAGGTGGACGCCGTGGTGCTGGCCGTGCCGGCCCGCCCGGCGGCCCGGCTGCTCGCCGGCCCGGCCCCGGCGGCCGCCGCGGGCGTCGGTGCGCTGGACTACGCCAGCGTCGCGCTGGTCACCCTGGCGCTGCCGCAGCCGGAGCTGCCCGAGCTGTCCGGCTTCCTGGTGCCGAGCACCGAGGGGCTGCTGATCAAGGCGTCCACCTTCTTCACCACCAAGTGGGGGCACCTGCGCCGGCCCGACGGGCTGGCGCTGGTCCGCGCCTCGGTGGGTCGGTACGGCGAGGAAGCGCAGCTCCAGCGCCCGGACGCGGATCTGGCGGCCACCGTGCACCGGGAGTTGTCGGCGGTACTCGGCGCGCCGCTGCCCGCCCCGGTCGACGGGCACGTGCAGCGATGGGGAGGGGCTCTGCCCCAGTACACCCCCGGGCACGCCGACCGGGTCGCCGCCGCGCGGACGGCGTTGCGGGCCGCGCACCCCACCCTGGTCCTTGCCGGCGCCGGCTACGACGGCGTCGGCATTCCGGTCTGCGTCCGCTCCGGCGAGACGGCGGCCGACGAGATCATCACAGCACTGGGAGGATCGGCGAGATGACCGAGCAGACCAACGCGGCCCGAATGCGGGAGCTGAACGACAGCATCCGCTACACCATGTGGTCGGTGTTCCGGGCCAGCGCCCCGCTGCCGTCGCTGCGGGACAACGTCACCGGTGAGGTCGAGTCCCTCTTCGAGGAGCTGGCCGGCAAGGACGTCGTGATCCGCGGCGTGTACGACGTATCCGGGCTGCGCGCCGACGCGGACATGTTGATCTGGTGGCACTCCGCCTCCAGTGACGCGCTCCAGGACGCGTACCTGCGGTTCCGCCGCACCACGCTGGGGCGGGCGATGACCCCGGTCTGGTCGCAGATGGCGCTGCACCGGCCGGCGGAGTTCAACAAGAGCCACATCCCGGCGTTCCTGGCCGGGGAGGAGGCCCGCCCGTACCTCTGCGTCTACCCGTTCGTCCGCTCGTACGAGTGGTACCTGCTGCCCGACGCCGAGCGGCGCGAGATGCTGGCCGAGCACGGCCGGCAGGCCCGTGGCTACCCGGACGTGCGGGCCAACACCGTGGCCTCGTTCGCGCTGGGCGACTACGAGTGGATGCTCGCGTTCGAGGCCGACGAGCTGCACCGCATCGTCGACCTGATGCGTGACCTGCGTGCCTCCGGCGCCCGCCGGCACGTCCGGGAAGAGGTTCCCTTCTACACCGGTCGCCGCCGCTCGGTCGCCGAGATCGTCAACTGCCTGGTCTGAGCCCGGGGGCGCGGCTCAGAGCGGGCGGAGCATGACCTGTTCGCGGCGTACGCCGTCGGGCAGGAGGTCGCCGAGCTCGTCGGTGCGGCTGAAGCCGGCGCGCTGGTAGAGGGCCTTCGCCGCCGCGTTGTCCGGCATCACACTGAGGCGCAGCCGGTCGGCGCCGCTCTCGCGGGCCCAGTTCGCCACCGCGTCGATCAGTTGGTGGCCGACCTTGCGGCCGCGCCCCTCGGGGTGCACCCACATCGAGATCAGCTCCGCGACGAGCGGGTCCGGCGTGGGTACGCCGCTGGCCATCCCGACCGGCCGCCCGTTCAGGCTGGCCAGCAGGTTGTGCGAGCCGGGGATGCTCAGCCGGTCGCGCCAGCGCTGCTCGCGGTCGCCGTCGCCCTGCCAGTCGGCCAGCCGGGAGCCGAACGCCTCCGGTGCCTCGGTGAGGGCGGCGAGCCGCAGCTCGCGCCAGGTGGGCCAGTCGTCGGGGGTGAGCACGGTCATCTCGATCATGTCGGGATGATGCCGGTGACCGGCGGGGGCGCACCACCGGATTTCCCCGCCGGCCGGCGCCGCACCCCCGCCCGGGTGCGGCGCCGACCGGGGATCAACTGGTCGTCGTGCAGGAGACCAGCGGAACCTGGTTGCTGCCGTTCCACGAGCCGAGGAAACCGAACGTGGTGCTCGCTCCGGCGGCGAGGCTGCCGTTGTGGCTGACGTTGCGCGCGGTGACCAGCGTGCCGTTGCTGGCGACGGCGGCGTTCCACGCCGAGGTGACCTGCTGGCCGTTGGCGTAGTTCCAGCTCACCGACCAGCCCCTGGTGGGTGAGCCGCCGGCGGTCACCCGCACCTCGGCCTGGAAGCCGCCGGGCCACTGGCCGGTGACCGCGTACGTCGCCGTGCAGGCGCCGGCCGGCGGCGGCGTGGTCGGCGGGGGAGTGGTGGGTGGCGGCGTGGTCGGTGGCGGCGTGGTGGGCGGGGGAGTGGTCGGCGGAGGCGTGGTGGGCGGCGGGGTGCCCGGTCCGCCGGAGAAGTCCACGTCACTGCACAGGTAGTACGACTGGTCCAGGTGGCTGGCCTGCCAGATGGTGTAGACGATGTGCCGGCCGGTGCGGCCCGACGCGTTCACCGGGATCTCGATGGAGACGCCGCCGGTCTCCTGCTTCCACTGCGAGGCCGGGGTGTTGCCGATCTGGCCGGACAGCACCAGGTCGTCCCAGCCGAGCGTTTCGGTCAGCGGGTTGAAGCCCTGTCGGGTCACGTACACCCGGATGTAGTCGGCGCCGTGGCTGGCCTGGTCGAAGAAGCGGACCCGGAAGTTGCTCGACACCGGGGTGGCCTTCCAGGCGCCGACGGTGTCCAGGGCGTTGTACCGACCGCTCTGGGTGCGCCCGCCGCTGCACAGTTGACCGTTGGGAATGGCGCCCTGGTGGTTGCCGGCCACGCCCTCGCGGAACAGGCCGTTCCAGTTCCACATGGCGTTCGGGTCGGCCTGCCAGGCCTGCCAGCACATCGGGTCCTCGGTGGCCATCCGAGGGTTCTGGAAGTCGCTGCCCCAGCGTTGCCAGCAGCTGTAGTTGCGCGAGGCCGGGTCAACGACCGAGCCGTGCGCCGAGGCGGGCCGGACCAGTGCGGTGGTCAGCGCGGTGGTGAGCAGGAGCGTGGCGGCCGCCGCGCTGGCGAGCAGCCAGAGCACGCGTGGTGATCGGACGAGAGTGGACATGGAGCCCCCGGGGGGATGAGGTCGGACGACGACACCCGGACCGCCGGGAGATGCCCGCTCCCGTGCCTACTCGCAGGCTCCCGCGATGGCTCTACCCGGCACGATGCCAGGCAGATCGTCAGCCGTCAATGCCGTCGCGACGCATCGGGGTGTGCGGGATGCCGTCCTCGACGTACTCGGGGCCGCTGACCGTGAAGCCGTGCCGGGTGTAGAAGGCGACCAGGTGCGACTGGGCGTCCAGCACGCAGGGCCGGTTGCCCACCACCTCCAGCGCCGCGGTCATCAGCCGGCCGGCGTGCCCGCCGCCGCGCGCGGCGGGGGCCACCACCACCCGGCCGATCCGGGCGACGCCGTCCGGGTCGGCCAGGATCCGCAGGTACGCCAGCGGCGCGCCGCCGTCGGTCAGCCAGAGGTGCCGGGTGCCGGGTTCCACGTCCCGTCCGTCGAGCTCCGGGTACGGGCAGTGCTGCTCGACCACGAACACGTCGATGCGCAGCTTGAGCAGGTCGTGGAAGGTGTGGGCGTTCAGGTCGGCGAAGGACGCCGTCCGGACCTCGATGGTCTGCTGGGGCACCCACCGATGGTAGGCCGTCCGGTCGGGCGGGGCCCGAGGCGTCCTGCCGATGGTCACGGTACGTCCGCCCGGGTGGGGGCGAGGTAGGTGGCGGCCACGGCGGTGAGCAGCAGCGCGCCGCCGACGATCACCGGCAGCGGGAGCGGCTCGTGCAGCAACGCCACGGCCAGCGCCGCCGCGGTGAGTGGTTCGAGCAGGGTCAGTACAGCGGCGACGCTGCCCGCGGTGGTGCGCAGCCCGGCGTAGAACAGCGCGTACGCCACCGCGGTGGTGATCACGCCCAGGTGCAGCAGCAGCGCCACGGTGTCGACGCGTACCGGTACGCCGACCCCGGCGACCAGCGCCAGCGGGGCCAGGGTCAGCGCACCGATCACGGTGGAGATGGTGGTCAGCGTCATCGGCGCGGTGCGCTGCGACACCTGCCGGGTGATCAGGGTGGTCACGGCGTAGCCGAGGCCGGATCCGGCCGCCGCGAGCAGGCCGAGCAGCGGGGCGGGCGCCGCCGTGGTGGGCTCCGCGGTGGCACCGGTGATCAGGGCGAGGCCGGCCACGGCGGCACCCAGCGTCCCGAGCCGCAGCGGGCCGGGCATCCGGCGGGCCCGCACCGATTCCCACGCCGCGGCGAGCACCGGGGCGAGGCCGAGGCTGACCACGGTGGCCACGCCGACTCCGGCCAGGGCCACGGCGGCGAAGTAGAGCGCCTGGTAGAGGCCGAGGCCCACGCCGGTGAGCAGCAGCGGCACCGGCGCCGCGCGCAGGGCGGCCAGGATCGCGCCGAGCCGACCGGCGGTGCACGCCAGCAGGACGAGCGCGGCGATGGCCAGGCGGTGGAAACCGATGCTCACCGGGCTGAGCCCGGTGCTCTCGCGCAACAGTTGCACCGCTACGCCGGTGGTGCCCCACAGCACTCCGGTGACGGTGATCTGGATCAGGCCGGTGCGGGCCTGGGTGACGGCCGGGGCCGGGGCGGCCGGCGGCGCGGTACGGGAGGTGGACACGGGTGCGCTCCGAAAGGGTGAGCCGTTGACGGGACGACGTCGACGGAGCGCGTACGGCGAGGTGGCCGAGTCGGGTCAGTGACCGCTCGGCGAGAGGCGTGGCGCTCCGGTCAGGAGCGCGGCGGGGGCAGGACGCCCAGGAACGGCCGCATTCCACGACCGTACCGCAGGGGCGGGATCAGGCGGGGCGTGCCCCGACGGCGTCGCGGATCTCGGCGCCCTCGGCGCCCTCGACCGCGCGGGCGCAGTGCCCGCAGCAGAAGAACCGGCCGTTGACCTCCACGCCGTGCCCGACGATCTTGATTTCGCAGTGCTCACAGATCGGTGCCAGTCGGTGGATCGCGCACTCGAACGAGTCGAAGGTGTGCACGTCGCCGCTGACCGTGCGCACCTCGAACGCCATCCAGTAGTCGTTGCCGCAGACCTCGCACGTAGCCATAGAAACCCCCGTATCAGGACATGTGTCTTCAGAATGCCTCGCCGTGTGGCGGTACCGGGCGGAATGCCGCTACCCGGACGACCTCAGCGGCGTGTCGGCTCCGGCGTGTCGTCCGTTAGGCCGAGTGAACCGCCGCAGCACCGGGAGGGATCGCAATGATCAAGCGCAACAAACTCTTCGGCAACCAGACCCGGGTCACCTTCTGCCTGCCCCGGGACATCCCGTCCGGCCCGGTGAGCGTGGTGGGCTGCTTCAACGGTTGGGAGCCCGGTCGGCACGAGCTGGTGAGCCGCCGCGACGGCACCCGGACGGTGACCGTGCGGCTCGGGCCGGGCGAGTACCGGTTCCGCTACCTCGCCAGCGGTGGGGTCTGGTTGGACGACGAGTCGGCCGACCAGGTCGACGAGCGGGGTGGCCTGCTCCGGCTCTGACAGAAAACTCGTCACCATCGATGTATTTATCGATGGGGGTCTTTACTGTTAACAAAGTTTAAATTACGTTGAGGGGCACTCACCGGACCTGGAGAAGGAGCTGCCCCGATGCGTCGAAGAATCACCGTCCCGCTGGTGGCGGCGGGCGCCGTCGCCGCCACCCTCACCGTCGCCGCGCCCGCCCAGGCGCACGGCTACGTGTCCGCCCCACCGAGCCGGCAGGCGCTCTGCGCCCAGGGCCGGGTGCCCGACTGTGGGCAGATCAAGTACGAGCCGCAGAGCGTCGAGGGGCCCAAGGGCCTCCGCAGCTGCCACGCCGGCATCGCCCACTTCGCCGTCCTCAACGACGACAGCCGGGGCTGGCCGGCGACGTCGGTCGGCAGCTCGCTGACCTTCACGTGGGTGAACACCGCCCGGCACGCGACCAGCAACTGGGAGTACTGGATCGGCAACACCCGGGTCGCCTCGGTCAACGGCAACGGCCAACAGCCGGGCGCCACCGTCTCGCACAATGTCAACCTCGGTGGCTTCTCCGGCCGGCAGAAGATCCTCGCGGTGTGGAACATCGCCGACACCGCGAACGCCTTCTACTCCTGCATCGACGTGCAGATCGGCGGCGGTGGCGGCCCGGGGCCCAGCCCCACACCGACCCCCACCCCGACTCCGACCCCGCGGCCGACCCCCACCCCGACGCCGACCAACCCGCCTGCGGGCGGCACCTGGGCGGCCGGTCGGGCGTATCAGGTCGGTGACCAGGCCACCTACGGCGGGTCGACGTACCGCTGCCGGCAGGCGCACACCGCCATCGCCGGGTGGGAGCCGCCGAACGTGCCGGCGCTCTGGAGTCAGGTCTGACCGCACGGGTGCGGCCCCGGTCGCACCCGTGTCGCCGTCCTCGCGTGATCGGAGCAACCCGGCATGACCCGCCGAACCCCGCTGGCGCCCCTGCTCGCCGTGCTGCTGCTCACCGCCGCCTGCGCCGGACCGCCCGCGTCGACCCCGTCGGCCGTGCCTCAACCGGCGCCCACGTCCCCGGCCGGGTCGGCAGCGGCCGGGGACGCGCTGAGCGGCATCGACGTGGTCTTCCTGACCACGATGGTCGGGCACAGCGAACGCACCCTGGAGATCGTCCGGCTGGCTCGGGACCGGGTGCGGGACGGCTCGCTGCGCACCCTGGCCGCCGCCATCGACGCGACCGAGGCGGATGAGCTGGCCGCCATGCGCGGCTGGTTGCTCACGGCGGGCCCGAGTGCCAGCGCGGGCGCGCACCACCACGCCGGACACGGCGACGACGCCGCGCTCGACCGGCTACGGGCCGCATCGGACGCCGACGTCGACCGGGTGCTGCGCGAGGTGCTCGCCGACCACCAGCGGGCGGCGGCCGACCTGGCCCGGGCCCAGGTCGACGTGGGCCGCAGCGAGCAGGTTCGCGACCTGGCCCGGCGGATCGAGCAGTCCCGCACCGCCGAGGTCGAGCTGCTGACCGGGGCCGCCGGCCGCGCGGCGGTGACCGGGGTACGCCGCTGACGCCCCGCCGCGCGGTGGCTGCTCAGCTCAGCGCGATTCCAGCCGGATGGAGACCGAGTTGACGCAGTGCCGGGTGTCCTTCGGCGTGAAGCCCTCGCCGTGGAAGACGTGCCCGAGGTGGCTGTTGCAGCGGGCGCAACGGATCTCCGTACGGACCGCGCCGAGGCTGCGGTCCTCGATCTCCTTGACCCGACCCGGGATGGCGTCGTCGAAGCTCGGCCACCCGCAGTGCGAGTCGAACTTCGTGTCGCTGGAGAAGAGTTCCAGCCCGCAGGCGCGGCAGTTGTAGACGCCAGCGGTCTTGGTGTCCACGTACTCACCGGTCCACGGGCGTTCGGTGCCGGCCTCCCGGAGCACGTGGAACTCCTCGGGGGTCAGCCGGACCCGCCACTCGTCATCGGTCTGGGGCAGTTCGTTGTCGTCAAGACTCACGCCCCAACCGTACGTCGAACGTCGGGGGCGTGGCATAAGGTCGCGGGATGGGTGGCACCAAGGCAGCGGTCGCCGAGGTCGAGGTGGCCGGGCACACCGTCCGACTGAGCAGTCCCGACCGGGTGATCTTCCCGCAGCGGGGCTTCACCAAGGCGGACGTCTTCCACTACTACCTCGCGGTCGGCGACGGGATCATGCGCGCCCTGCGGGACCGGCCCACCACGCTGCAACGCTTCCCCGAGGGCGTCGAGGGCGAGATGTTCTTCCAGAAGCGGGTGCCGACCCGGGGTGTCCCGCCCTGGGTGACGACCGCGGAGATCACCTTCCCGAGCGGCCGGAGCGCGGCTGAGCTCTGCCCGGCCGATCTGGCCCACGTGGCCTGGGCGGCACAGATGGGCACGATCGTGTTCCACCCGTGGCCGGTGCGCGCCGCCGACGTGGACCGCCCCGACGAGCTGCGCATCGACCTGGACCCGCAGCCCGGCACCGACTTCGCCGACGCGGCGCGGGCCGCCGGGGAGGTCCGCGCGGTGCTCGACGAGCTGGGCGCCACCGGCTGGCCGAAGACCTCCGGCGGTCGGGGCGTGCACGTCTACCTGCGCATCGCCCCACGTTGGACGTTCACCGAGGTGCGCCGGGCGACCATCGCGCTCGCCCGGGAGGTGGAGCGCCGCTGCCCCGAGCTGGTCACCACCGCCTGGTGGAAGGAGGAGCGGGGCAGCCGGGTCTTCGTCGACTTCAACCAGATGGCCCGGGACCGGACGATCGCCTGCGCGTACTCGCTGCGGGCCAACGCGCGTGCCACCGTTTCCACCCCGGTCACCTGGGACGAGCTGCCCGACGTCGACCCCGACGACTTCGACCTGCGCACCGTCCCGGCCCGGCTCAAGGAGCGGGCCGACCCGCACGCCGGCATCGACGACACCCCGTGGGACATCACCCCGCTGCTGGAGTGGGCCGAGCGGGACGCCGCCGCCGGCCAGGGCGACCTGCCGTACCCGCCGGACCACCCGAAGATGCCCGGCGAGCCCAAGCGGGTCCAGCCCAGCCGCGCCAAGCGCACCCCTGGCGACGACAGCGCCTGACCGACCCCTGCCTCATGGCGGCGGCTGGGCCGTCCATGCCAGAAACCGGTTGAACAACTCCTGCGGGTCGGGTGCGGGGTTGGGGTTGAGCCTGTACAGGTCGGCCGTGGCGTCGAACAGCTGACCGGCCATGTAGATCGACAATGCCACCCGGTCTGCCCGGTACTCCACCCGCATCAGCATCCGGGCGGAGGCGCACGGCCAGGGGGCAGCGCACACCCGGCAGAGCCACAGGGGTCGGCGCGGCAGGTGCTGGTGCACGGGATGAAGGTTTCTCAGTGGACCGCGGTAATCGGCGGGTGAGGTGTTCGGCGCGGGCATACCCTTTACGGTGACCGAGGCGTTGCCTCGGGTCAAGGAGTCTGGTCAACTGTTTACGGTCCGCCGTATGGAGCTGGTGGGCGCTGCGGAGATTCGCGTGATGCTCGGCGGTATCAGCAAGCAGCGGGTGTACGTGATCACCAGTCACCGGAACTTCCCGGATCCGGTGGCGGACCTGGTGCAGGGAAAGGTCTGGCGGAAGTCGGATGTGATGGCCTGGATCAGGGAGCATCGGCCGGAGTTGGCCGAAGGCTGAGAAGGGCCCTCGGCGCGGCCGGGAACTGTCGTACACCTGTTCTAAAATTTGGGTGTGATCGATGAGTTGGCGCGGGCGGAGATTGCGGTGGCGGCCTGCGTCGACGCCGCCGTCTGGGCGCTCTCCGAGCACGATCTGATCGCGGCGCTCGATGCCACGCACCGGCTTCAGCAGCGGCTGGCGGCAGCGCAGTTGGCGGTTGTTCGGCAGTTGCACGGTCGGGGCACCTTGGTCGCGCAGGGCGCGTCCTCGTCGGCGGTGTGGCTGCGCCACCGCCTGCGACTCGACGTCTCCGCCGCCCGTCGGCTGGTCGGCCTCGCCGCCTCAGTCGAGGCGGCTCCGTCCGGCGTGCGCGACGCTCTGGCGAGCGGGGCGGTCACTGTGGAGCAGGCCCGGGTCATCGCCGGCACGGCCGCCGTGGTGTCGGCCTCGGCGGGCGCCGAGGTGGCCGACAAGGCCGTTGGCCTGCTGGTCGAGTGGGCCGAGCAGTTCGACCCGTCGCTGCTGCGCCGGATGGGTGCCCGGATTCTCGACCATGTCGCTCCCGACCTCGCCGACGACCTCGCCGACGACGGCGCCGCGGCGGCCCTCGCCGCCGAGGCCGCCCGGGCTGCGCGCGACCGGCACGTCACCATCTCCGAGCAGGCCGGCGAGCGGCTACGGCTCACCGGCACCCTCGACGCGGAGGGCGCCGCGCTGCTGCGCGCCGTCATCGACCCGCTCAGCGCACCCTCCGGGCCCGACGACACCCGCTCCGCCGGGCAGCGCCGCCATGACGCTCTCGCCGACGTGTGTCGGCTCGCGCTGCGCACCGGTGGGCTGCCGGAGCACGGCGGCGAGAGCGCCCAGGTTGTCGTCACCACCAGCTACGACGGACTGACGCGGCAGTTGCACGCCGGCGCCCTCGACATCGGCCTGCAGCTCACCCCCGACACGGTGCGCCGGCTCGCCTGCGATGCCGCCATCCTGCCCGCGGTGCTCGGCGGTGCCGGCCAGGTTCTCGACGTGGGCCGACAACGTCGCCTTGTCACCGGCCCGCTGCGGCGGGCACTGGTGCTGCGGGACGGCGGCTGTGCCTTCCCGGGCTGCGACCGACCACCCCGCTGGTGCGCCGCCCATCACATCGACCACTGGGCCGACGGCGGTCCGACCAGCCTCGACAATGCGGTGCTGCTCTGCGGCCACCACCACTGACACGTCCACCAGACCGACTGGGCGGTCCAACTCGCTGGCGACGGCCACCCGGAGTTCGTGCCGCCGGCCTGGCTGGATCCCGAGCAGCTTCCGCGTCGCAACCAATACCACCGGCGCACGTGAGGAGCCGATACCGCCAGGGTCAATATCAGGCGTTGCTCGCGGCAGACCTGCCGGCTCACTCAGTACAGGAAACAACATACCGATTGACTTTCGATAGATAGCGAGCGAAGCTCGATGCATGGTGACAGAACATCGAGCGGTTGCCGCTCTCCGGGTCTTTCTCGTGGTGCTGTTCGGGGTCCTGGTCCTGTTCCAGACCTTCTCGCTGCCGGGGCAGTTCGCGCACATGGCCCAGGAGTCGCCGGACGACGCCTACCTTCGGTGGCCGGCGACTGCCGTGGCGGTGTTCTGGGTGCTGTGCGTCCAGGTGGTCATCGTCTCGACGTGGAAGTTGCTCAGCCTGGTCAAGGACGACCGCATCTTCACCGAGGCGTCCCTGAAGTGGGTGGACGCGATCGTGTGGGCCATCGCCGCCGCGTGGGTGGTGCTCGTGGGTGTCTTTCTCTACGTCGGGTTCAACGCGGATGACCCGGGAGTGCCACTCCTGCTGTTCCTCCTGACGGTGGGCGTCACCGTGCTGGGGCTCCTGATGGTGGTGATGCGTGCGCTGCTGCGGCAGGCAACCACGCTGCGGACCGACATGGAAGCGGTGATCTGATGCCCATCGTCGTCCGCATCGACGTCGAGTTGGCCAAGCGCAAGATGAGCGTCGGTGAGTTCGCCGAACGTGTCGGGCTCACGCCAGCCAACGTGGCGGTGCTGAAGAACGGCCGTGCCAAGGCCGTCCGCTTCAGCACGCTGGAAGCGATGTGTCGGGTGCTCGAATGCCAGCCCGGCGACCTGCTCGAGTGGGTTGAAGAGGAGACCTCATGAGGTACGTCCTGACCGTCGCGGCCATTCTCGCGACCGCGCTCGGCGTCGCCGCCATCGTGCACGGCGAGGCCGACGACTCGCCGGGCCTCCAGTTCCTGGGCGTCGTGCTGGTGATCGGCGCGGTTGCGTTCGGAATACGGAACGTTCGGGGCGGCAGCTAGCCGTCCTGGCGTGCGGGCCGAGCTCACCTGACGCTCCCGAGTAACGATCAAGTAACGGGCGCGAACCTTTCCCGGTAGATGACCTGTCTTGATGGTCGTCGGCCCGCCAGGGCCAGGGGAGGCGTCGGATGAAGTTGGTGTGGAGGCGGGCCCGCGAGGCGCGCGGTCTGCTGGTTGCCGCGGTGATCGCCGCCCTGGTCGCCGTCGTGTTGGTCACCGGCCTTTCCGACTACAACCGCCGCGCGGTGGACGCCGGGCAGCGGGCGCTGGTGGCAGCCTCGCCGGCCGAGGAGCGCGGCCTGCTGGTCAGCGGCTCCGGTGGGCGCGACGCCGCCGAGTTCGCCGCCCGGGACGAGGCCGTGCGGGCCGGATTCGACGGCGGGTTCGCCGGCGTCCCGGTCACCGTCGCCGCGGCCCGGTACGGCACCGGCCGGGAGTTGACCGGCGACCTCGGACCCGTGCCCCGCACCGACGACGAGCCCATCTTCGCGAATGTGGCCACGTTCGACGACCTGGCCGGGCACGCGGAGCTGACCAGCGGGGCGTGGCCCCGGCCCGGGGCGAACCCGATCCAGGTGAGCCTCCCCGAGCGGGTCGCCGGCCAGCTGGGCCTGAGTGTCGGCGAACGCGTCCCGGTGCGCGACCGGTCGACCGAACAGCGCGGCGAACTCGTGGTCGCCGGCACCTGGCGGCCCCGCGACCCGACAGACGCGTACTGGCTCCTGGCCCCCGGAGTGGGGGAGGGCGGCGTCGGATCCACCACCTCGTACGGGCCGTTCGCGCTCGACCCGGCTGACTTCGCGGCCACCTTCCCGGGCTCGGTGTCGGCGTCCTGGCTGGCCGAACCGGACCTCGGCGGCGTCGACGCCGCCGACCTGCCGGCCATGCGGAAAGCCCTCACCGAGGCCACCACGGCGGTGCCCGAGGCCGCTCAACTGGGCAGCTCCGGGCAGGCGGTGACCAAGATGGAACTGCTGCTGGACCGGATCGCCCGCGCCGACCTGGTGGGCCGCTCATCGCTCGCCACCCCGCTGCTGCTCATCCTGGTGCTCGGCGGGTACGCGCTGGTGCTGGTCGCGGCCCTGCTGCACGAGGATCGCCGCTCGCAGACCGCGCTGCTGCGCGCCCGTGGCGCCGCTCGCCGGCAGTTGGCCGGCCTGGCCGCCCGCGAGGCGACCCTGGTGGTCGCCCCGGCCGCCGTGCTCGGCCCGCTGATCGCCGGTGAGGCGCTGCGGTACATCCGGCCCGGCGGGTCGGCGGAACTCTCCACCGCCGGCGGTAACACCACCCTGGTCTGGGCGGCCGCCGCGGCCGCCGCGGCCGGCTGCCTGGTCGCCATGGTTCTTCCGGCGCTGCGCAGCGCCGGCACGTACGTGGCGGACATGGCCGCCCGGTCGCGGCCGAACCGGGCCGCGAGCGTCCAGCGGGCCAGCGTCGACCTGGTGCTGGTTGCGCTCGCCGTGCTCGCCTGGGTGCAGCTGCGCCGGTACGCCTCCCCGCTGGCCGGCTCGGGTGGCCGGCTCGGGCTCGACCCGCTGTTGATCGCCGCCCCCACGCTCGGCGTGCTGGCCGGCGCCGTGCTGGCGTTGCGGGTGCTCCCGCCGCTCACGCGGTTCGCCGAGCGGTTCGTCGACCGACGGCCCTGGACGGCCACCATGTTCGGCATGTGGCAGGCCGGTCGGCGTCCACACGCCGGCCCGGTGCTGCTCCTCGCCCTCGCCGTCGGCGGCAGCACTTTGGCCTGGTCCCTGATCAGCACGGGGGAACGGTCCCAGGTTGAGCAGGCCAGTCACACGGTCGGCGCCGACCTGCGGGTGACCGAACGGACCGGGTCAGCCCCGCCGAGCCGCGCCGGTCAACTCTCCGCGCTGCCGGGCGTGGACCGGGTGTTGCCGGCGTGGCGGGACGAGACGCGGGTCGGCCGGGAGGACCTGCCGGTCACCGTGATCGGCGTTGACCCCGCCAGCGCCCCCGGCGTCGTCCGACTCGCCGACCGGCTGAGCGACGAACCGGTGTCGGACCAGTACAAGCGGATGGTCGGGGCGCGGGGGGAGCCCGCGGGCATCGAGTTGCCCGCCGACGCCCGCGCGATCACCGGCACGGTCCGCACCCCGGTGAGCAGGGCCGAACAGCCGCTCCGGGTCGCGGTGTCGCTGCTGGTCACCAGCTCCAACGGGCTCGCCCTGCGGCTGCCGGTAGCCGACTCCGACAGTGCTGGCGCGGCCACCCGGTTCACCGTGCGACTGCCCGACGTGGGCGGGGCGCGGCTGCGGCTGGCCGGGTTCGAAGCCGACGGCGGGCGGGCGGCCGGCAACTCCTACGGGCTCCAGGTGGACGGGTTGACGGTGGTCGTCACTGACGGCACGACCCGGCCCGCCGGGCTGACGGGTGACTGGGTGATGACGGTCCCCGGCAAGAAGTCCTCGCCGGTGGTGACCACCGCCACCGGGTTCGCCGCGGTCAACGCGGTGGAAGTGATTCCGGGCGGGGAGTTCGCGTACCAGCCGCCCACCCGGTTCGCCGTCGTGCCGGCCGACGACAGCACGCCCGTGCCGGTGCTGATGACCCCCGGGGTACGCGACGCACTGAGCCTGAGCGTCGGCGACACCGTCGACCTGACGCTCTCCGGGGCGACGCTCCGGGTCCGCCTGGTCGGTGAGCTGACCGCCGTGCCGGCCACCACCGGGGAGGGGGTGCTGCTCGACCTGCCCGCGGCGGTCGACACGCTGATTCGGGGCGGCGCGGTGCGACCCGTACCGGAGTGGTGGGTCGGCGCCGACGACCCGACGGCCGCCGACCGAGCGGCCAGCGAGCTGCCGGGCGTCACCGTGCTCAACCGGGAGGCGGTCATCGAGTCGGCCGCCGACGACCCGTACTGGCGCGGGTCCCGGACCGGGATGCTCGCCGCGGCGCTCGGCGCGGTGCTCCTCGCCCTGGTCGGCCTCATGGTGGACGTGTGGGCCACCGCGCGGCGCCGGCTGAGCGAGTTCGCGGTGCTGCACACCCTCGGCGCCACGCCTCGGCTGCTGGCCCGGGCGCTGCTGGCCGAACAGACCTTCCTCGCCGGCATCGGCGTGGGGGTCGGGCTGCTGCTCGGCGCCGCGGTCGGGGCCACCATGGCCCCGCTGGTCATCCTCACCCCGGCCGCCGGCCGGCCGGTTCCCCCGGCGACGTTCGCGCTGCCCTGGGTGCCGATCGGCGTGACCGCGGTCGGTCTGCTGCTGGCGGCGCTCGCCTTCAGCGCGTTCATAGCCACCGGCATCCGACAGCGGGTGGCGGCGGTGCAGCTGCGAATCGGGGGAGAACGATGAGCGTCGGCGCGGCCGTCCGGCGGGTCCGGGCGTACGGTGGGCAGTTCCTGCTCCTGGCGGTGCTGACCCTGGTGGTCACGCTGCTCATCAGCGGGGTGCCCCGGCTGGTCAACCGGCTCGCCGAACAGGGGCTGCGCGCCCAGCTGAACAGCGAGCCGGCCGCCCGCCGGGACCTCTCGTACACCTCCGAGTTCCTGACCGCCTCTCCGGTGGATTCGGTCATGGCCGACGCCCGTGGACGGTCCGAGGCCTTGGCCGAGCAGATGCCGCCGCCGGTGCGCTCGGCGGTGGAGGAGCAGTGGTTCAGCGTGGACGTCGCGCCGGCCCGACTGGTCGGCCCCGACCTGGCAGCCCGCAAACTGCTGGTCGACCTGAGTCTGCGTTCCGTCCCCGGCATCCAGCAGGCCGGCACCCTCGTCGAGGGGGCGTGGCCGAACGAGACGTACGTCCCCGGTCGGCCGATCGAGGTGGCGCTCCACGTCGACGTGGCCCGCAAGCTCAACCTGCGGACCGGCAGCCAACTGCGCATCGGTAACGCCACCCAAACCGGTCTCACCGACGCGGCCCCGGTGGTGGTGGTCGGGCTGTTCCGTCCCGTCGACCCTGCGAACGGCATCTGGGACGGGCTGCCACCGCTACAGCGGATCATCGAACCGATCGGGGACGGCCAGCCGTTGATCGTCGTGGGTGTGATCGCCGAGTCGGCCCTCAACAAGCGGGCTGCGGCCGGTTGGTCGGTGCGGTCCGACTGGCGGTACCGGCTGGGCGTCGACCGGATCGACGCGCGCCACGTGGATGAGCTGATCGACGGCCTGCAGGAGACGCAGCGCAGCAAACCGTCGAGCCTCACGTTGACCCAGGGTGTCGATGTTCCGCTGCGCGCGTTCGCCGCCCAGGTCAACGCCGCCCGTACCCTGCTCGCGGTGATCGCGGCCGGCGTGCTGGCCACCCTGGCCGGGCTGATCGTGCTCGCGGCCACCCTCGCCACCCGGCGGCGTCGCTCGGAGTTCGTTCTGCTGCGGGCCCGCGGTGGCGCCGCCACCGCCGGTGCCCGCCGCAGCCTGGCCGAGTCACTGCTGGTGGTGCCGATAGCCGCCGCGGTGGGCTGGTGGCTGGGCACCCTGTTCCCCGGCGTTCCGGACCCGACCGCGCCGTACGCCGCCGCGGCGACCGTCCTGGTCACCCTGGCGCTGCCGCTGGCGACACTGGCGGTACCGGCCGGTGGGGCGGCCCGTCGTGACCTGATCCGGGTACGCCCGTCGGCCCGCCGGCTCACCGTCGAGGTCTCCCTGCTGCTGCTCGCCGGGCTCGCCGCGGTGCTGCTGCGCCGGCGCGGCCTCACCCTCGGCGAGGTGGACCCGCTGCTGGTGTCGGTGCCGGTGCTGCTCGCGGTCGCGGCGGCGGTGCTCGCGCTGCGGGCGTACCCCTGGCCGTTGCTGCTGGTCAGCCGGCTGGCCGCGCGGACCCGGGGCAGCGTGGCCTTCCTCGGCACGGCGCGGGCCGGCCGGTCGGCCGTCGCCGCCCCGCTGGTCGTCGTGGTGCTGGCGATCGGCACCGCGGCGTTCTGCGCGGTGGTCGCCGCCGGCGTCGGCGCGAGCCGGGAACGGGCCGCCGAGCAGGTGGTGCCCGCCGACGCGGTGATCCGCGGGGAGCGCTTCGCACCCGACACCGTCGACGAGCTGGGCCGTCTGCCGGGGGTGCGAGCCGTCACGCGGGTGCTGTTCGAGTCCGATGAGCGACTTGCGGTGGACGAACTCGGCACCGACGCGCGGGTCGCGCAGACGACCGTGCTGCTGGTCGACGGCTTGGGACTGGACACGGTGGCCCGAGAATCCGATGTGGACCTGTCGGTCCCGGCCGCGCTGCGCACCGCTCGGCCCGGACCGGGGCCGCTGCCGGCGATCGTCTCCCCGGCGGTCGCGGCCGACCTGGCCAAGGCCAAGCTGGACCACTCCGCGTTCATCCTGGTGCAGGGCGAGCGGTACGAGTTCCGGGTGGCCGGCACCGAGGAGAGTTTCCCGCTGCTGTCGTCGAACAGCGGCCGGTTCGTCATCCTGCCCTGGCAGGCGCTGCCGGCGCGGAACACCACGCCCGTCCCGACCAGCCTGCTGGTCGCCGGCGACCGGTTGGACCCGGAGGCGCTGCGCCAGGCCGGTGACCAGGGACAGGAGCGGTACCAGCGCACCGGGGCGGTGACCGGCAAGGACCGGCCGATCGGGGTCACCGTCGACACCCGGGCGGGCGTCCGGCGGGATCTCGGTAACGGTGGCGCGAACGGCGTACTGGCCTTCGGGTTCGTGGCCGGCGCCGTCGGCGGCACCGTCCTCGGGTTGCTGGCCATCGCGTTCACCGTGCTGGCCGGTGCGCGAGCCCGGGGCCAGGTGCTGTCCCGGCTGCGTACCCTCGGCCTGTCCCGCCGGCAGTGGCGGGGGCTGCTGCTGGTCGAATTGACCCCGCTGGTCGCGGTGTCGGTGCTGACCGGCGCGCTGGTCGGCGCGGTGCTGCCCCTGCTGCTCAACCCGGTGCTCGGCCTGTCCGCGTTCACCAGTGGTATGCCGGTCCGGGTGGCCTTCGAACCCAGCCTGGTCGCCGCGGTGCTCGTGCTCGGGGCGGTCGCCCTCGGCTTCGCGGTCGCCGTCGAAGCCCTGAACAACCGCCGGTTGCGCCTCGGTGAGGTGCTTCGGCTCGGAGAGGAGAGCTGAGATGACCGCTACCGCCCAGACTCCACTGGTGCCCGACCTGGCCGCCCTGCAACAGCGGGCCGCGCAACGCGCCGCTGAGCGGGCCGGCGGCCAGGACCGGCTCCGTGGGCACATCGTCTGCGACGGCCTGGTGCGCATCTTCAAGACCGAGGGGGTGGAGGTGGTCGCCCTGCAGGGGCTCGACCTGGTCATCGACCGGGGTGAGCTGGTGGCGATCGTCGGTGCCTCCGGCTCGGGCAAGTCGACGCTGCTCAACATCCTGTCCGGCCTGGACACCCCGACCGCCGGTATCGCCCGGGTGGCCGACTACGACCTGCTCGCGCTGTCGGCCAAGCGGCGGCTCAGCTACCGGCGGGAGCTGGTCGGGTTCGTCTGGCAGCAGACCGGCCGCAACCTGCTGCCGTACCTGACCGCGCTGGAGAATGTCGAGCTGCCGATGCAGCTCGCGGGCAAGCGCTCCGGGCGGGCCCGGCGGCAACGAGCCCGGGAGCTTCTCGACATGGTCGGGGTGGGGTACTGCGCGGACCGGCGACCGGGGCAGCTCAGCGGCGGCGAGCAGCAACGGTGCGCGGTGGCGGTGGCGGTGGCCAACGACCCGGAGGTGCTCTTCGCCGACGAGCCGACCGGAGAGCTGGACGAGGCGACCGGCGCCGAGGTCTTCGGGGCGCTGCGCACCATCAACGCCGAGCTGGGCGTGACCATCGTGGTGGTCACCCACGACCACGCCGTGGCCACGCAGGTCCGCCGGACCGTCGCGATCCGCGACGGCCGGACCGCCTCAGAGGTACGCCGGACCGCGCGCGTCGGCGCGGACGGCAGCACCGAGCTGGTCAGCGAGGAGTACGCGGTGCTGGACCGGAACGGCCGGATGCAGCTGCCGGCCGCCTTCGTCGACGCGTTGGCGCTGCGGGAGCGGGTTCGGCTCGACCTGGAGCCGGACCATGTGCAGGTACGGCCCGGTGACCGGGCCACGGGTGGGCAGGAGGCACGGGCGTGAGCCGTCGGAACATGGTGGTGGCGGGAGCGGCCTGGCCCGGTGGTGCGGCCGGGGCCGACGGGCGGACCGGGTCCGCGCCCGGCGAGGTGGTCCGGGTCAGCGGCGTGAGCCGGACCTTCGGCCGGGGCGAGCACGCCGTGCACGCGGTGCGGGACGTCTCGTTCAGCGCCCACCGTGGCGAGCTGGTCGCCATCCGGGGCCGCTCCGGCGCCGGCAAGACCACGCTGCTGAACCTCATCGGCGGGCTGGACCGGCCCGACAGCGGTCAGGTGGTGGTGGCCGGGCACGAGGTGACCGCGGCGGGTGAGGCGGAGCTGTTGCAGCTGCGCCGGGGCACCGTCGGTTTTGTGTTCCAGACCTTCGGGCTGGTGCCGATCCTCTCCGCCGCCGAGAACGTGGGCGTGCCGCTGCGGCTGGCCCAGGTGCCGGCGGCCGAGCGGGAGCAGCGGGTCGCGGTGCTGCTGGAGCTGGTGGGCCTGGGCGGGCATGCGGCGCAGCGACCGTACGAACTCTCCGGCGGGCAGCAGCAGCGGGTGGCGGTGGCCCGCGCGCTGGCCAACGAGCCGGACCTGCTGATCGCCGACGAGCCGACCGGTCAGCTCGACTCGGAGACCGGTCGGTCGATCATGGACCTGCTTCGCGCGGTGGTGCACGCCCGTGGCATGACGGCCCTGGTGGCCACGCACGACCCGGCCCTGATCGACCTCGCCGACCGGGTGCTCAACCTGCGCGACGGTCAGCTGGTCCAGGCGTGATCCGGGCGGTGGTGGCCTCGTGGGGTGAGGGCTGACGTCGCGCGGGACACCACCGTCGGGACCTCAGAGCGCGAGCTTCATGCCCTCGTGGCTGGACACGAAGCCAAGGCCCAGGTAGAAGCGGTGCGCGTCCTGGCGGCTCTTGTCTGTGGTGAGCTGCACCAGGGCACAGCCGCGCTGCCGGGCCTGGTCGACGGCCCAGGTCATCAGATCGCGGCCCAGGCCCTGGCCGCGTCGGTCGGAGCGGACCCGGACCGACTCGATCAGGGAGCGCTCGGCTCCGTGCCGGCCGAGCCCCGGGATGTAGGTGATCTGAAGGCACCCGACCAGCTCGCCGCCCTGCTCGGCGACGATCAGCTGGTTACGGGGGTCGGCGCTGATGTCCGCGAACGCCCGCTCGTACGCCTCGTCGACCTCGGTGAAGTCGCGGGCCTTGCCCAGGACGTCGTCGGCGAGCAGGGTGATGACGGCGGGCAGGTCGGCCCGGATGGCCTCGCGGTAGATCACATCGGTCATGCCGGTGAGCCTGGCACAACGACATCGGCGGATGGGTCGGGTGCCGCTTGCCGGTGCGGGGCAGCATGGGCGGCATGGAAGCCCTGCTGCTGCCGTTCCGCTGGATCTACCGGGCGTTGGTGTGGTTCGCGAACTCGCCGCGCACCCTGATCACGTCGTACCTGCTGATGATCGTGGTGGCCGGGGTGATCTATGGCGAGGTCGAGCAGCGCAGCCCCGCCGACGCCGTCTGGTGGGCGGTGGTGACCGCGTCCACCGTCGGGTACGGCGACATCTCGCCGACCAGTTGGGCGGGCCGCACGCTCGCCGCGCTGCTCATCTCGACCATGGTCCTGCTGGTCATCCCGCTGATCACCGCGCACTTCGCCAGCCGGCTCATCGTCGACGACGACGCCTTCGAGCACGAGGAGCAGGAGCAGCTCAAGGCCGACGTACGCCGGATGCGGGCGCTGCTGGAGGAGTTGGCCGCCCGGCAGGGCATCGAGCTGCCGCCGCTGCCGCGGACCGGGACGGTCACCGGGCCGGGCAGCGCAGCCCCTCCCTGGGAACGGTCAGGTCGATCAGGTAGGCGTCGACCGCGGCGGTGATGCAGGAGGTCTGCGGGTAGGCGGTGTGCCCCTCACCCTCCCAGGTGAGCACCCGGCCGACGCCGAGCATCGAGGCGAGCCGACCGGTCTGCTCATAGGGCGTCGCCGGGTCGCCGGTGGTGCCGACCACCACGATCGGCGGCGCGCCGGCCGCCTGGCCGGTCGGGTACGCGTCCCTCCCGCCCGGCCACTCGACGCAGCTCAGCATGCCGACCGCGAGCGCCGGCCCGAATAGCGGATACTTCGTGCGCCACTGCGACTGCAACTGGCGGATCTGCTCCCGGCTCGGCTTTTCCGTCTCGTCCGCGCAGTTGATGGCGAGGTTGGCGTCGAACAGGTTCGAGTAGTGCCCGTCGTCGCCCCGGCCGGCGTACGCGTCGGCGAGCCGGAACACGTCCTTCGGGTCGCCCTTGGCCAGCCGGTCGATCGCCCGGGCCAGCTCCTGCCAGCCGGACTCGGTGTAGAGCGAGGAGATGACCGCGTAGAAGACCCAGCCGGCGGTGGCCTCCCGCCCGTCGTCGCCGCGCACCGGCGAGACGCGGGCCTTGTCGATCGCCGTGGTGACGGCGGCGCGCGCGTCCGGGGCGATCGGGCAGCGGGCGGCGTTGGCGGAGCACCAGCGGGCGAAGTTGCCGAAGGCCCGCTCGAAGCCGCGGGCCTGGCTCTCCGACCCGGCCACCAGCCGCTGCCGCGGGTCGACCGCGCCGTCCAGGACCAGCGCCCGCACCCGCTGCGGGTAGAGCTGGGCGTAGATGGCGCCGAGCAGCGTGCCGTAGGAGTAGCCCAGGTAGGTGAGCTTCTCGTCGCCCACGGCGGCGCGGACCGCGTCCATGTCCCGGGCGGCCTGCTCGCTGCCGTAGAGCGGCAACTGGTCGCCGTACCGGTCGCCGCAGCCGCGCCCGATCCGCTGGCTGAGCCCCACGAAGCCGTCGAACGCGGACTGGCTGGTCGGATCGGGGTCGTAGCCGAAGCTGGCGTCCAGGTTGGCGTCGGAGATGCACTTGACCGGGCTGGACCGGCTCACCCCGCGCGGGTCGAAGCCGACGATGTCGAAGCGCTCGGTGATCGTGGTGGGCAACCCGCCGAACTGGGTGCCGAAGGAGAGGTAGACGGCGGTGTCGACGCCGGAGCCACCGGGGCCGCCCGGGTTGATTACCAGCGAGCCGACCCGGGCCCGCTGCTTCGTGGACCGGGCCCGCAGCAGAGCTATCTCGAAGGTCTGCCCCGCGCCCGGCCCGGCGGTCGCCCCGCCGCCGGTGCCCCAGTCGCGCGGCACCGCAATCCGGGCGCACTCGTAGCGCATGTTCGGGGCGCCCCGCCCGACCAACTCGTCGGCGACCTCCGGGCAGGCCCGCCAGGTCGGCGTCCCGCCGGCCGGCGCCGCCTCGCCCTCCACTTCGGTACGCGGCGCGAAGGCCGGCAGGGTGCAGCCGGCGGTGAGCAGCGCGGCCACGGCGAAGGCGGCGAGACGACGACGGACCCGGCGACTGGTCGCCATCCGAGGCTGGTCGGCGGTGCGGATCACGTGGTCCTCCGGGATCGGGTCGACGGCCAGGCTACGCCGGGCCGGTGGCGGCCCGGTCCACGGTGGTCGCCGGATCGCCGCGCAGCACCTGGTCCACGTCGAAGCGGATCGGGCGGTCGAGCTGGTCGTAGCGGCAGGAGCGGGGGTCGCGGTCCGGTCGCCACCGGACGAACTGTGCGGTGTGCCGGAACCGGTCGCCCTCCATCGCGTCGTAGCCCACCTCGACCACCAGCTCCGGGCGCAGCGGCTCCCACTCCAGGTTCTTCGTGCCGGTCCACCGGCTCACCCCGCCCGGGATGCGCTGGCCGCGCTCGTGGTCGCCGTGCACCCACGGGTGCTCGCCGCCAATGTCCCGGTAGGGCGCCAGCTCGTCGAGAAGCTCGGCCCGCCGAGCCATGCTGAACGACGCGCTCACCCCCACGTGGTGCAGCACCCCCGCGTCGTCATAGAGGCCGAGCAGCAGCGAGCCGACCACCGGACCGGACTTGTGCCAGCGGAAGCCGGCCACCACCGCGTCCGCGGTGCGGGCGTGCTTGACCTTGGCCATCAGCCGCTTGCCCGGCTCGTACGGAAGGTCGGCCGGCTTGACGATCAACCCGTCCAGCCCGGCGCCCTCGAAGACGTCGAACCAGCGGCGCGCGGTCTCCGGATCGGTGGTGACCTGGGTGACGTGCACCGGCGGACGGACCCCGGCCAGCGCATCGACCAGCCGCTCCCGGCGGCGCGGATAGGGCTGGTCGAGCAGCGCCTCGTCGCCGATGGCCAGCAGGTCGAACGCGACGAAGTCGGCCGGGGTGGTCTCGGCCAGCAGCTTCACCCGGGACGCGGCCGGGTGGATGCGCTGGGCCAGCAGCTCGAAATCCAGCCGGGGCTGGCCGTCCGGGCCGTCCCGCCGGATCACGATCAGCTCCCCGTCGACCGCGCACCGCTCGGGCAACTGCCGGAGGGCCTGCTCGACCACCTCCGGGAAGTAGCGGGTCATCGACTTGCCGCCCCGGCTGGACAGCTCCACCTCGTCGCCGTCACGGAACACGATGCACCGGAACCCGTCCCACTTGGGCTCGTACGTCACCCCGGGCGCGGTGGGCAGCTTGGGGACGCTCTTGGCCAGCATCGGCTCGACCGGGGGGTTGATCGGCAGGTCCACGGCGACCAGTCAATCAGACGGTGCCGACAGTCGTGAGGCAGATCACCGTGGGCGGCGGGGTGGCGTGTCCGCCCCCGCGCCGCTCGTCCTGTCCGGGCGAATCAGATAACCGCAGGTCAGAGCTAGTTTCACGGGATGTCCGAGTGGGTCTGTGACTGCTGCGGGCGGTGGCGGGTGAGCGTGGAGCTGATCCGGGGCCGCTACCGGTACCGGCTGACCCGGCGCTACCCCGAGCGGTTCGGCGGCGGCCGGAACGTGCTCGGCGAGGTCGGCTCGGTGCCCGAGCTGGAGGAACTGTTGCGCCGGCGTACCCCGCTGAGCCTGGCCGACCTGCACGAAGCCGCCTGACTCCCGGCGGCGCCGCCCCCACGGGCCGGCCGGCGGTTGCCACCGTCACGATCCACGGGCAGCCTCGTCTCCATAGCGCGGCGGCGCCGGGCGGCGTCGCCGGGGAGGAGACGCGATGCGGTTTGAAGCCGGCACGGAGATCGCCGCCGATCCCCAGCGGGTCTGGGCGGTCCTGGTCGACGTGCAGCGGTGGCCCGAGTGGACGGCTTCGGTACGCCAGGCCCAGCGGGGGGAGCCGGGGCCGCTCACCGTCGGCGCGACCGTCCGGTTGGACCAGCCGAAGCTGCGGCCGGCGGTCTGGCGGGTAACCGAGCTGACCGAGGACCATGCCTTCACCTGGATCTCCGACACGCCCGGGGTGCGCACCCGCGCGGAGCACCGACTGCTGCCGCTGCCCGGCAGGCCCACCCGGGTCGAGCTGGCCATCACCCAGTCCGGGCCGCTCGCCATGCCGGTCGGCTGGCTCTACGGCGGTCTGCTGCGCCGCTATCTGCGGCTGGAGGCCGACGGGCTCAGGCGTCGGTGCGAACAGGGCTGACCGCCGGCTTCTCCAGCACCGCCAGCCGGATGCCGTTCGGGTCCGGCCGGTGCGCCACGATCCGATAGCCGTGCCGCTGGTACAGCCGCAGGTTGCGGGCGCTGTCCGCGCCGGTGAACAGGGTGAGCCGGGCCACCCGGCCGGCGCAGGCCGCCTCGATCGCGGTGAGCAGCCGTCCGCCGACACCCTGGCCCTGCTGGTCCGGGGCGACCGAGAGCCGCCCGACGTGCGCGGTGTCGCCGTCCAGGTGGGCCCGCACCGAGCCGACCAGCCGCTGCCCCACCCGGGCGGCGAGGACGGTGATGGGACCGGCCAGCACCGCGGCGATCTCGTCCAGTGTCTCGGTCAACGGCGGCAGGAACGGGTCGGTGTAGTGCTGCGCCTCGGTCAGGTACGCGGCGCGCTGCACGGTGAGGATCTCGCCGGCGTCCGCGACACCGGCCGGGACGATGCTCGCCTCGACGCTCATCCGGGCAGCACACCACAGCCGCCGCCGTCCTCGACCGGCGGCCCGCCCGCGCCGGCCGTACCCTGGCCCCTGTCCGAGACGAGGACGAGGGGGAGTGGTGGCCGAGCTGACGTACCCGGAGGTGGGACGCACGCGGCACGGGCCGCTGCCCGGCGGATACCACCACCTGCGCCACCGGTTCGCGCTACCGGCCGGCTGTTTCGAGGCGGCGGCCGAGGCCGTGCTGAGCTGGCGGCTGCACCGCGAAGCCGGGGTGCGGATGCGCACCGACGCCCCGCGGGCCACCGAGGGAGTCGTGGTGAGCGCCGGTCTGGGCATCGGTCCGGCCCGCATCTGGGGACCCTGCCGGGTGATCTGGAGCGAGGACTCGCCCCGGCTCGCCGGCTTCGGCTACGGCACCCTGGCGGGGCACCCGGAGCGCGGTGAGGAGGCGTTCGTGGTCGGCCGCGACGACACCGGCGCGGTCTGGTTCGAGGTACGCGCGTTCAGCCGCCCGGACCGCTGGTTCACGCTCGCCGCCGGCCCAGCCGTCCGGGCGGTGCAGCACGGGTACGCCTGGTGGCTCGGCCGCACCCTGCGCCGGCTCTGCGCCGGCCGCTGAGCGCCGCCGGTCAGAACCGGGCGAACGAGCGGATCGGCGCGCGGGGGCCGTACTTCGGTGCCCGGATGCCGGCGGCCTCCAGCAGCAGACAGACCCGGCCCCGGTGGCCCCGGAAAGGCTCCAGCAGCGCCAGCATCCGGGCGTCGTCGCCCCGTGCCTCGCCGGCGAGCGCCCAGGCCACCGTGTTCGGTATGTGGTAGTCGCCGACGCTGACCGCGTCCGGGTCGCCGTAGGCGGTGCGGATCACCTCGGCGGCGGTCCACGGGCCGATACCCGCGACGGCGGTCAGCCGGCGGGTGGCCTCGGTCGCGTCGGCGCAGCGCTCCAACCGGTCGGCGACCGCGGCGACCCGGCGCAGCGTGTCGGCCCGGCGCTGCTCCACCCCGAACGGGTGGAACACCCAGTACGGGGTGGCGGCCACCGCGGCGGCCTCGGGTGGCAGCAGCAGCGGTTGCAGTGGACCGGGCGCCGGCTCGCGGAAGTGCCGCACGGTCGCCGCGTACGCCCGGTACGCCTCCTTGCCGGTGACCTTCTGCTCGAAGACCGCGCGCAGCAGGCGGGGAAAGAGCTGCCCGGTGGCCGGCATCCGCAGGCCGCGGTGCTCCCGGGCCAACCGGGCGACCAGCGGGTGCGCCGCGGCCAGCTCGGCGAAGCCGGTGAGGTTGTCGCGGAGCCCGGCGATCGAGTCGGCCCGGGCCAGCACGTGCCCGGTGCCCGGCCCGTAGCCCTCGGCGACCAGTTCGCCGCCGGCCGGCCGCAGGGCCAGCGTTGCCGGCCCGTCCGGAGTGCGGGTTGCCCACCAGAAGGTGCCGGCGGCGATGCGCGCGCACGGGTCGTACGGGCTGAAGGTGAGCGACCGGACCGACGCGGCGAGCCGGTAGCCGGCCGGCGGGTGCAGCACCCGGGTCGCGGCGGGCTCGGTCTCGGTCACTCCGCCACTCTGCCAGGTGACGGATCGCCGCCGCGGACCGCCATACCGGCTACGTGTCCGCGCGGGGAGAAGCATGACGGCACGTTCAGTCGGCCGTCCCGGTGTCGGCGTACCCGCTGAACGGCCAGGATTAGTCGGGCGGATCGGCGCAAATCATTCTTATGCGACTATCGCTTGTATGCCATGTATCCGTCCTGTGCTTCTTTGATGGCACGCAGGTGAATATGCTGCTCGGGGCCACCTGCGCGGCCCCTCCGTCCCGATACCGGAGCGGGGTTGGCTGGCCAGCGAGGCGGGTGCGGTTGCGGGTCGTACGCTGCTGATCACAGCGTCCCCTTACCGCGTCGACTCGTCGCGCGGCGTAACGGGGGAGCTGTGGAAAGGCATGCGGTGATGGCTGCGTACGTACTGGTCCGGTCCGAATGGGTGGCGGTCGACGCCACGGTCCCGCAGCAGCGCTGACGGTGGCCGCGAACGACGTGGCCACCCCGGCGGGACGGCCCGAAGCATGATCGCCCTGCGCATCTACCGCCTGATGCCCCAGCCCGTACGCCGCGCCCTGCTAGGCATGCTGCCCGCGCACCGGCGGATGGGCCTCGTGCGCACGTTCTCCCGTCGGCGCGGTGCCGACACCGTGCATCCGCTGGGCGCCCACGTGCGGGTCTCCGACGGCGGCATCCGTACCCGCGCCGAGGTGGTCGCGAAGGCCACCCCCTTGCGGCAGTGGCACCGCAACCTCACCGCCGTCACCACCGCCCTGGAGTCGGCTGGCATCGAATACCACTGCATCCGCAACGACGACCACCTGCGCAGCACGGTCGCCGTCCTCGACGACCAGCGGGGGGCGGTGCGACGCCTGATCCGCTCCGCGCCGGCGCTGTCGGGCGCCCAGGTGCGGGTGGTGCAGGTCAAGCCCGGCCGGGACCAGCCGGACGCCGTGCCGACCGAGGTGTTCCAGGTCTGGTTCCCGGTGACCGACTTCCGCGCCGGCGTGGTCCTCGGCGTCCAGTTCGCGTGCGAGATCGAGTTTTGGAGCCGGCACGGGGACGTGGTCCGCGCGCCCCGGCGCAACGGCGTGGTCGACGAGGCGCCCGCCGAGGCGCAACGGGTCCGGGTCGCCGCGGCACTGCTGAGCCATTTCGTCCCCGAGGCCGACGACCACAGCTACGGCACCCGCCGCGACCTGGCTGTCCGGGCGCCGGACCGGGTGGGCTTCCCGATCGACGCCGTCTACACGTGGGTGGACGGGTCCGACCCGGAGTGGTTGCAGCGGAAGATGGCCGCACTCGGCACCCCCGATGGCCCGCTGCACGCGATCGCGGCAAACACGTCGCGCTACCACAACCGGGACGAGCTGCGGTACTCGATGCGCTCGCTGCACAGCTTCGCACCGTGGCTACGCCGGATTTTCCTGATCACCGACAGTCAGTTGCCCAGCTGGCTCGACCCGAGCCACCCGATGGTCACCGTCGTGTCGCACACCGACCTCTTCGCCGACCTCGGCGGTCGGTCGTCGTTCAACTCGCACGCCATCGAGTCCCGGCTGCACCGCATCGACGGTCTGGCCGAACATTTCCTCTACCTCAACGACGACGTCTTCCTCGGTCGGCCGCTGCCGCCGACGCACTTCGTCCACGCCAACGGGATCGCGAAGTTCTTCCTGTCACCGGCGCAGTTCGGGCTGGGCGAGGCGAAGCCGAGCGACCCGCCGGTGAAGGCTGCCGGCAAGAACAACCGCCGACACATCCAGCGGCAGTTCGGCGTCACGATCACGCAGAAGATGAAGCACACGCCATTCGTGCTCCGGCGCAGCATCATGCGGCAGATCGAGGTCACCCTGCAGGCGGACGTGACGGCCACCGCGCAGCACCGCTTCCGCCACCACGGCGACCTCTCGATCCCGTCGTCGTTGCACCAGTACTGGGCGTACCTCACCGCGCAGGCGGTCCCCGGCGACATCGAGTACGAGTACGCCGACCTCGGTCACCCCTCGACGCCCGCCCGCCTCACCGAGTTGCTCGCTCGTCGGCACCGCGACGTCTTCTGCCTCAACGACACCGACTCGGACCCGAACGCGTTCCAGGAGCAGGAGAGCATGCTGGCCGATTTCCTGCCGCGCTACCTGCCCTTCCCGGCCCCGTTCGAGCTGCCCGACGACGTGATCGCCGAACGCCGGAAGATCGGGGCCACCGACCTGTGGCGACAGGCTCGCGGTGCCGACCGGCGCGGCAGGCAGCTGGACGCGCCGACGACACCCGCACTCCGGGTCGGCAGGCATGCGGACGCGGCCGTGGTGCACAAACCCCGGGTCGGTCCCCGGCTGGACGCGCCCACCCTGCCCTCCGGCCGCATCGCTGCCGGCCGACCTGCCGACCACCAGGCGGAGGAGCGCCGTCGGGGACCGGACCTTCCGCCGCGTTAGGGGCGGTGTCGCGGTCCCCGCTCAGCGGGCCCGGTTGCGGATGCTGCCCCGCTCGAACTGACTGGGCACGGGGAAGTAGCTCTCGAGGAAGGTCATGACGATCCGGCCCTGCTCCTCGGCGTCGAGCTGACCGTGGTGGGTGTCGTTGAGGCAGAACGAGTCGTAGCCCCGGGTCGTCATGATCTGGGTCAGCTGCGGGTGCTCCAACGGCTCGCCGGTGTTGACGTAGCTCATCCGGATGCTGCCCGGCACGGACCGCCCGGTCAGGTAGCCGACGTAGTGATGCAGCGAGGACGCGACCGAGACGTCGGAGTGGGACCGCAGCTGGGACGCGGCGGTGAGCTTCACCTCGTCGGCGAACTGCCGATCCAGCTCGTTGCCGACGCTGCGGGTCATCGCGTACGGCGCGTGCAGCAGGCCATGGGTCAGCGTACGACCGAACGCGTTCCGGATCAGCTGGCGGTTGTTCTTGGCCGCGCTGAAGTTGAAGTCGTCCTCCGCGTCGACGTCGAGCATCGGAATCGGCGTCGGCGAGAGGAAGAACCTCGCCCGGCCGGTCGGATCGAAGAACACCGTCGGCCGGATCGGGCGGCCCAGGAAGAAGTCGTCGTTGAAGTAGATGAAGTGCTCGGCGAGGCCGTCGATGTGGTGCAGTTGCGACTCGATGGCGTGTGAGTTGAACGTCGGCAGGATGCCGCGTCCACCGAACAGCTCGCGGTGATCCACGACGCTGACCCGGGGGTGGTCGGTGTCGAGCCAGGTCGGGGTCTGCCCCGCCGTCACCACGTAGATGTTGCGCACCCACGGGGCGTACATGTCGATGGAGCGCAACGAGTATCGCAGCTCATCCCGATCCCGGAAACGGGCCGACCCGTCCGCCGCCGCGAGCGGGTCGCGCCCCAGCTCCGCGAGGACGCGGTCCTTGGCCGCGCGCCACTGCGGGTCGTCCCCGTCCACCCAGGTGTAGACGACATCGACCGGGAAGTCCAGGTCGGAGATCAGCCGGTGGTTGAAAGGCTCGATGGTGGGATGCTGCCGCCCCCGCACCGTCAGGGTGGCCGGTGTCATGGCCGCCACCGGGACGCTCGGGCCGAGCAGTGTGGTGCGGGTGGCGACCAGCGCCGAGCCGTCCTGCGACGGGGTCCAGAACTCGAGGTCACAGCCGAGCGCGGGCCCGTACCGGAGGGTCCGCGACGACGACACCACCGGCCGGAACAGCCGCAGGCCGACGGCCTCGGCGGCCCGGCTCTCGGCGGTCAGGCACGCGGCGAGGGTCACGGCCGTGACCTTGGCGTCGGTGGTGAGGGTCTCGGCGTAGAAGGGCGCGGCGGAGAACTCCTCCGCGAGGGCGGCGAGCACCGCGTCGCGATGCTCCAGGGCGACCACCACCCGGTGTCGGATGCCGTGGTCGCGCGGCACCCAGTAGGGAATGGCCTGTCTCCAGAGGAGATCGGTCACCGCGGTGAAGTTGGCGTGGGCGGCGTCAGCGGGCGTCAGGTCGTCCCGGACGACGCTGAGGCGGCCGCCGGAGCGGACCAATCCCGCGACCGTCTCCTGGATACGCCCCTCGATGGTCGCCACGTCGGGCCCGCTGGTGATCTGGCCGGGGAGGGAGGCTGCGGGAGCGAAGCCGGATCCGCCGGTGCGTCCGACCCACGCGGCGAGCCGGTCGGCGCCGGCCGATTCGTTGTCAGCGCGCGCCGCGATCAGCTCCGCGAAGAGCTCCTCCCAGCGCCGCATGATCGGCTCGATGCGGTAGTCCTCGGCGGCGCGCAGCGCGCCGGCCCCGAAGTCCTGCCGCAGCCGCTCGTCCGCGATGAGTCTCATCATCGCGTCGGCCAGACCGTCGATGTCGCCGGAGCTGACCAGGAAGCCGTTCTCGCCGTGGGTGATGATCTCCGCTGGTCCGGTCACGATGTCGTACGCCACCGCGGGGACGCCGGCCGCGAACGCCTCCAGCAGCACCAGCGGGAGCGCCTCACCGTCGCGCGAGGACAGCAGCGCGATGCTGGTCTTCGACCACTCCTCGACCATCCGGCCGGTCGGCCCGAGCACCTGCACTTTGTCACTCAGACCGAGGTCGGCGGCCAGGCTGCGCATCTCCGCGAGCAGTGGACCGCCGCCGAAGACCCGTAGCGTCCAGTCCGGATACCTGTCGGCGACCGTGCGGAAGGCGCGGATGGCGTGGTCGATGCGCTTCTCCGACACCATCCGACCCGCCACGCTCACCACCGGGTTGCGGAGGCTGGACCGGGGCCGGAACCCGTCGGGAATGCTGTTCGGGATGACCTCGATCCGCGGGCAGGACGTCGCGAAGGTGTCGACGAACCAGTCCCGGGTGCGATCGGTCAGCACCACCAGCGCGTCCAGTCGCGGCGCGAACTGGAACAGCGGCTCGCCGGTCCCGCCCCGCAACTGCGACGGCCGGTGCTCCTGGTGCACCGTGACCACGGAGGGCGGCGCGAGCGTGACGGCCATGGCCATCAGCGCCGGCGAGGAGGAGACGAGTACGTCGGTGTCGAGCGACCGCAGCGCACGGTCGATCTCCAGGTCGGCGAGGCGGCTGCCCTGCTTCTCCCAACGAGCCGGCATCAACCGGCTCCGGCTGCGGTACAGCGCCTCGTACGTCTCGTCGTCGACGCTCGACGGTCGGGTCGGTCGCGGCGTCGGGCCGGTCAGGTCGACGAGGTAGCGCATCCGCACCCGCTCGTCGGCCTGGAAGAAGCCCTCGTCGCTGGTGCGGTAGACGCTGATCACCTCGACCGTGTGCCGCCGCGAGAGGTGATCGGCCTGGGTGAGGATGGCGCGTTCCGTGCCGCCCATGGCATCGGCGGTCAGCAGGAGGAAGGTGATCTTCAACTCGGTGTCCCCGTGAAACGTGTGAAGCGGAGGCAGGCCACCGCCAGATTGCCGGCTGCGGTGTAGTACGGGCGGTAACCAACGAACTGGTCGCCGTCCAGCGGCAGGACGGCCCGGCTGACGCGGAGGACCGTACGTGGGTCGGTGAGGTCGTGCAGGAACCGGCCGAGCCGGACCACCCGGGTCGCGGAGGTGCGCACCCACGCCTCCCAGATGACCTCCTCGCCCGGCCGGTCCGGCGCCAGGTCGGCGAGGGGTACGACGAACTCGAAGCCGTCGTCGACCGGTGCGATGGGCACGACCACGTCGGCGCCACCGCCCCGCGGCGTGAAGACCACCGCCGGAGCGTCCTGCGGCCGTACGCCGACGAACCGGGCCCGGATCCGGGCCTCGGCGTGGCCGGTCGCGAGCTGGACCACCTCGGCCCGGGCGCGCGCGCCGGTGACCGTGAGCTGGGCGAGCCCGTCGCCGCTGCGCCCCGGCCGGTACAGCCACCCGGACACCGGGTGCGGCGGGTTGCCCACGGTCGGTCCGTCCCGCTCCGGGGTCTCGTCGACCGTCAGGGAGAAGCGACGCTCACCTGCCGCGCCGGCGTCCACCGCGAGCCCCACCGACCAGGTGCCCTTGCCCAGCGCGATCTCGTCGGCGGAGTCACCGAGACGGGCCACCACCTCCACGGCGAGCCGACCGTCCTCCCGCCGGACCGTCGCCGGGCAGCGGAGCGTGTCGCCCTCGCGAACGAAGAAGATCTCGGCCCGGTCGGCCGGGTCGGTGTCGGCCGGCAGCACCGCGTGCACGTGCAGCGTGCGCCCGTCGAGCACGGCGAAGAAGTCGCAGTCGGCCGGTGGCAGCCCGGCGACCGGGTCGTGCCGCAGGCGGGTGACCCGCTCGACGAGCCGGTCGGTGACCAGACCGGCGCGGCGACGGGCACCGTGTACCGCCTGCAGCAGTCGGGGCTGTGCCAACCGGTTGGGCGGATTCATCGGACCCACCCGGGTTCGTCGCTCGCCGGGTCGACACCGCCGGGCGTGGGGGCCTGCCAGCTGGGAATCGCGGCGGCCTCCGGAAGGTACGTCGCCGCCCGGGCCGTCGCCGTCATCCTCGCCCGCTCCGCCTCGACCTCGGGCGGAAGCTCGAACGGCGCCCGGAACGGAAGGTACGCCGAAAGGAAGTCGGTCAGCATGGCGACCTGCTCGGAGAGGAGGACCTCGCCCGAGTCGGTGTCGTTGAGGCAGAACACGTCGCAGTGCCGCCGTGCCAGCAGGTTGGCCAGCTTCACCGGGGTAGACGGGTGGGCCAGGTCGGCGTACGTGTACCGGATCGACCCGGGCACCGCCTGGCCGGAGAAGAACGACCAGTAGTGCTGCAACGAGGACGGGATCGAGAGATCCTGCGGGTGCCGGAACTGATGCCCGGCGGTGCCCACCACCTCGGCCGGCAGGTGTCGCTCGATGTCCTCCAGCACGCTCTTGCGCAGCGGGTACGGGACGTGCCGCATCTTCTGCGTGATGGTGCGCCCGAACCGTTCCTCGAGGTGCTGGCGGTTGTTCTTGCCGGCTGCGGTCACCGGCGCGTCGTAGACGGTCGCCGGGCCGACGTCCAACTGGGCCGGCGACGGAAAGAACTTCGCGATGCCGTTGGCGTGGAAGAACGTGGTCGGGAGCAGCGGGCGCCCGAAGAACATGTCGTCGTTGACGTAGATGAAGTGCTCGCTGAGGCCCGGGATGAGGTGCAGCCGGGACTCGATGGCGTGCGAGTTGAAGGTCGGCAGCTGACCGGTGCCACCGAAGATCTCGCGGTGGCGCACGACCCGCACCATCGGGTGCTCGACGTCCAACCACGGCGGGACCTGGTCGTCGGTCACCAGGTAGATCTGCCGGACCCACGGCGCGAACGACACCACGGAGCGCAGCGAGTACCGCAGCTCGTCGCGGCTGGCGTAGCGGGAGGCGTGCGCGCCGACCAGATTGATCTCGGCCTGCCCGTGCTCGCGCAGGGCCGCGTTCTTCCGTGCCTGCCAGTCGCTGTCGTCACCGTCCACCCAGGTGTAGACGACGTCGATCGGGAAGGTGATGTGCTCGTGGCCGAGGCCGGCGAACTCGGCCCGGGTGCGGTAGGTGGCCGGCCCGCCAGCCGGCACGAAGCGGCTGAGCTGGGACGCCGGGACGCGGATCGTCTCGCCCGTCTCCGGCACGGCCGCCGCGACCTGGTTGCCGCGCGGCGCGACGAGGTCCGCCTCGGGCTTCTCCTGCGGCGACACCGTGCGCCAGAACTCGACCTCACAGGCGAAGGCACTGCCGAGAACGGTGTGGCCGAAGGGGTCGGTGACCGCGTGGAAGACCTGTGCGATCGCATCGGGGTGGTTGGCGCCGACCTCGCGGCGACCCGCGTCGATGAAGCGCAGGGTGACCCCGTCGGTCGACGTGGCCCGGCCGAGCACCTTGAGCACCGTCGCCCTGTGTTTGCGCGACACGGCGATCGCGCTGCGCAGGTCGTCGGCGTGACGCACGTGGAAACCGTCGATCCCGGCCTCGTCGAGCGCCCGGGTCACCAGGTCGAGGTTGCGCTGCCGGAGGGCCAGCGGCGTCGCCTCCTCGACGACCCGAGCATCCACCCGGAGGCCGTCGACATCCCGGACCTGACGCACCTCACCGGGCGCGGTCCGGGATCGGCGGACGGTGACCCGGGTCAGCCGACGGACGAGCCAGAGCTGCCGTTGGGGCGGCACGAGCTGGATGAGTCGCTCCCGGTACGCCTTCGGCACCATACGGTGTGGGCGCAGCATCATCCTCGACCGCCGTTCCGACGCGTACGCGCGTCATTCGCGATCCGGCGGCGCGGGCGGGCCGGGCCACTCCGTCCCGACCACGGAAGGGCAACGATCACCCTGCGTCCCACGCCTTGCCCCCGTTTCCTGTCGCCGACCGGTGAGCGGTCGACGTCGTCCCATCGCCTGTGCGGGCATGCCGCACGGGCGGCCGGCTCACCACGCCGGTCGCGCAGCGGAAAGGTACCAGTGCGATCTCCGCCCGAACACCCTCTCCTCACCTCGGGGTAACTGTCCGTTCGGATTACATCGGGCAAATGGTGCCTTTGCGATCCATGACGTTCCGTCGGTGCCGGTCGCGAACCGTCACTGGCCGGACGAGCAGGCCCGACCAGCTTCGGTGACCTGGTAGATCCGCACGTGGCCCTCCCGGTGGACCAGGGTCAGCCGGTCGCTGTCGTCGAGCCGCTCCTGCTCGTAGTTCGCCGGCCAACCCTTGTAGTCGCGGCCGCCCACCACCAGGTACTCGATGGCGAACCGGCGTACCGTGCAGCCCTGGTTCTTCGGCGCCTTCTTGTTGTTGACCAGCCAACTGAAGGCCCGCCACCGGTCGGTGTAGTTCTCCCGGCCCACCTTCTCGAGCGGCGGGATGCCGAACAGGGTGGGCGTGCCGTAGTCGGCGTAGGACCAGCTCATGAACTGCCGGTGCCGGTCGTACGCGACCACCTTGCCCGGCGGGGTGTGCTCGGCCAGCCACTCGAAGGCCCGGGGGTACTCCTGCCCGACCGGCGCCCGCTGCACCATCGCCTTCCGCAGCGGACGCCATGTGTCGGGCACCAGGGCGAGCGACGCCAAACTCAGCACCACGACCGAGGCCGCGACGGCGGCGGGGGCGGCGGATCCGCGCAGCGTCCCGGCGCGGGCGACGAGCCGCACGAGCAGCCACTGGACTCCCAACCCGATGACGATCGCGCCCGCCACGGTGAGCACCCCGTAGACCGGGAAGATCATCGCACGGGGTCGTTCGCTGTCGCCGTACCAGAGGCTGGCCAGGGCCCGCGCGGCCGACGAACCCGACGCGACGGTCCAGATCCCGACGAGCGTGAACAGCACGCCGGCCAGCAGCCACGGGCGGGCCCAGCGCACCTGCGGCAGCACCAGCGACAGGGGAGACGCGAGCAGACAGGCGATGGCGATCCAGAGGCCAACCTGAACGGCCAGCCCGTGGATCTGGACTTTGGAGCTGTCCGGCAACGGGTAGGCCCACAGCACGTAGCGTTGCGCATCGGTGACCCAGTACTCGATCGCCTTGCCCCACTGGCCGAGCAGGTCGGGCGGTTCGGTGATCCGCTCACCGCCGGCGCCCAGGATGACGCCGAGCAGGGGCACGAGCGAGACGAGGCCCGCGACGGCGGCCGCCCCGACGCCCGCCGCGCTGCGGCGCCAGGTCAGCGCCCCCCTCGCCACCAGGAGTACACCGAGCGCGAGAACGCCAACGAAGAGGACGTCGTACGAGTGCGTCATCACGATGCCGGCGCCCCCGAGACCGGCCAGCAGGCCGAGCCGTACCGGGTGTGGGCCGCGCAGAGCGAGTGCGAGCAGCAGGGCGACCCCACCGGCCAGGCAGGGAGCGGTCTGCTCGTTGACCCGGCCGGAGATCAGCGAGGTCCACATCGGGCCCAGGAAGACCGGGGCGGTGGCGGCGGCGGCCGCGATCACCGGTCCCCCGCGGAGGATCCGGACGGCGGCGTAGATGCCGGCGACCAGGGCGAGCGGCCCGATGACGATCGCCCACGCGGTCATCGTCGTGCTCATCAGCCCGCCGGACAGGTGGGTCGCCTGCGCCCAGGCGACGTTCTCCGCCAGCGGATAGAACTCGCACGAGGTGACCGTATCGGTCGAACCCGAACTGCACGCCGAGGTGATGTCGACACTGTTGGTGTCGAGAATGCGTCTCGCCATGTAGCCGTGGTTCATCGCGTCCCAGCCGGGAGTGGCGACGAGTCGCCCCACGATCGCCCAGCCGTACGCCACGCTCACCACCGACGGCACGGCGACCCCGATCAGGTCGGCGCGACGCGGCAGGACGGGCCGAATCCGGAGGCGCGACGCCAGTGAGCGGCGCTGGTCGTCGTTCGTGTGCTCGGCGCCGCGCTCGGCGGTCGGCCGCTGGTTGTCGGCGGTGCGCCGGCACAGCAGCCGGGAGAGCGCGACCGCGGCGCCGGCCACGAGCAGCTCCACGACGAGCGTCGCCAGGGCGCTGTCGGGAAGCCCGAGCGTGGGCAGCCAGGCCATCGTCAGCGCGATCAGGCCCAGAGTCAGGGCGGGGGCGGCCGCCCAGGCAACCCAGCGGTAGCGCCCCGGCGGAAGGGCGAAGCCGAGCAGCGCCCCAGGCACGACGGCCACGAGGAGGGCGATGAGTGTGGTCAAGATTTCTTACCTCCCGGTGGTTACCGCAGAGCGGCAGCGGCCGGAAGGTTACCGGAACAAGGGCCGGTGGGCGGTACCCACTGCCTGCCTGCCTGCCTGCCGGGCGTCGGCGCCGCCGTCGGGACGGGTCATGCCGCTGAGCCCGGAAGCCCCTCGATACGACGGTGGCCGGCCGCGCCCTCCCCGGCTGCGACCGACCACCGCGCTCTCGTGGCGCCCGGGCTCAGTACGAGTAGCCCGAGCTGCCGGCGTCGTTCGACCCGCTGTCCGCTGGCGGGGCGACCGCCTTCGGCGTCGAGGTGGGCAGGCAGCTGAGGTTCTTCTTGCCGTCCGGCTGGACCACGAACCAGGTGCCGCCGACGGCCTGGCCCTTCCACTGGCCGGGCTTCTTGTCACCGATGTAGCGGTACACCGGCCAGCCGCCGACAGTGAGCTGGCGGGTGCCGTCCTGCCGGGTCACGCTGCCGACCTTGTCGTCGGAGACGCCGGTGAGCTGCGCGTTGCCGTCGGTCAGCGCCGGCGGCCACACCTGCGCGCACTTGTCCACGCAGTTCGATGCGGGCGGGTCGGCGGTGTCCTTGTCGAAGCGGTACAGGATCCAGCCGTCCTGATCGGTGACCACCTTGCCCATCCGGGCGACCTTCTTGCCGATCAACTGCTCGGTCAGGTCGACGTCCGCGGGCGGCGGCGCGTCGGCGGGAGCCTCCGCGGACGCCGAGGCCTCGGGTTCAGCCGCCGCGGTGGGCTCGGCCGCGGCGACGGCGACCGGCTCGGCCGCGCTCGAGTTCGCCCCGTCGTAACCCGCAGGAGCGCAGGCCGTTAGTGCGACCATCGCGCTCGCGACGATGACGGTCCGCTTCATCTGTGCCACGTGCCCTCCTCATTCTTGGCAGTTCACCCATAGGTACGGCAGGAGAGCTGTCAAGGTTGAAGGAGTAACAGTGGTCAATTTCACGTGAATTGATTGAACCGATCCGGGTGCCCGTGCGTGTGCCCGAGCGCGGACCGCTCCGATGCAACGACGCATCGGCGCCGGCCATTGTCATAATGGCCGACGCCGATGCGGTACGCGAACCTACATGGGCACCGTGACCAGCGGACTGGCCACCCCGTTACCGTTCACCGACTGCACCTGGATCTGCTTGATGTCGGCGACCGGGGCCGACGTCGAAGCGCTCAACTCGAGGCCCTGCGGGCGAGTGTTGGTGCCGTAGCCGCCAGGCGGCACCGACCAGGTCGAGATGACCTCCGTGGTCGAGTTCTTCCGCTGCACCACCAGTCGGCAGATGAGCGGGCCGGGCAACCGCTGAAGGCTGAAGTTGATCCGGGTGCCGTAGTCCTTGGTGACCAGGAACATCGTCGTCTGCACACCCGTGGTCGGGTCGGTGGCGTCGACCTGGTCACCCTCCTCCTCGTTACCGCCGACCCCCGGGCCGGAAGGCGCCCCGGTCGGCGCACTCGTCGGCGGCTCGTTCCCCGGCGCGCTCAGCGTCGGCTCGGCGAGCACCCCCGGCGGTTCGTCGTCGGTGACGCTCACGAAACCGACCGCGGTCAGGCCACCGAAGACCACCACCGCCGCGGCGGTGGCGAGCAACTGGCGGAACCGGGTGCGTCGTCGATCGGCGCGGACCGCGACCAGCGTCCGGTCCAGCAGCGCCGGGTCGGTCGCGGCCTGCTCCAGCGCCATCATCGTCTCGCCGTCGATGCCGGAGAGGAGCCCGACGACCGGCACCATCGTCTCCAGCTCGGCCGCGCAGGCCCAGCAGGTGGCGAGATGCTCCTCGAACCGCTCGGTGTCCTGCTCGTCGAGGACGCCCAACGCGTACGCGGCGACGTCCATGTGGTCTGGCCGGCTCATTCTGTCACCCCCCGCTCCTGCAGAGCCGTGCGAAGCGCGCGCAGCGCGTAGTAGACCCGCGACTTGGCGGTGCCGAGTGGAAGCCCCAACTCCTCGGCGGCCTCCGGCACCGTCCGCCCCCGGAAGTACGTCGAGATCAGGATCTCGCGGTGCGACTGACTCAGCGTACGCAGGGCGTCCGCCACGGTCATCGTGCGCAGCACCCGGTCGGTGCTGTCCGCCTCGGCGAACGCGGTCAGGTCCCGGTCGTACGTTTCCGGCGGCCGGGCCTGCTCGCTGCGATGCTCGTCGATCGCGATACGGCGGGCCACGGTGACCAGCCAGGGCCGCAACGACCCCTGCCCCTGCGCGCCGAGGCGGTGCGCGTTGCGCCAGGCCCGCAGCAGCGTCTCCTGGACGATGTCCTCCGCGCGCTGCCGGTCCCCCCCGGTGAGCCGCATGACGAACATCAGCAACGGACCGGCGTGCTCCGCGTAGAGCAGCCGGATCAACTGGTCGGAGTGGCTCGCCTCGGTTGACGTCGCCTGATGGCGCCCGGGCGCCGGTCGCGGCGTCACCGGACCATTCTGGCGAGCGGGCGGTCGTCCGTCGACCCCCCGGGCAGACGAGGTCGGCCGCGACGAGGGACGTGCGGACATCCAGTCCACGCGAATCGCGTCGCCATGCCAACCGGCCGCCACCGCATGCATGCAGACCTCCGGGGTGTCTGTTGACCAACGCCGCCCACCAGGCGGGCCGCCCGGTGGTACGCAGCGCCGCCCCGAGCGGATCAACAAACCGCGAAAAAAGTTCTGCGCTGCCGCTCGGCGGACAGATCAGCGGCGGACGGAGAACAGGCCCGGCGGTGGCGGGTCGGAGCCGGTGGCGTCGGCGTCCCGCACCACCGGAGCACCACCGGCGAAGCGGTCCAGCTCGTCGCCGGCCACCACCCGGCCGGGAAACCAGTCGCCGGCCGCCCGCCGCGTCAGCTCGGCCACCGGAGGCGTGGTCCGCCCGGCGACCAGGACGAGGTTGCCGTACCGACGGCCGCGCAGCACGGCCGCGTCCCCGACCAGGCAGGCCCGGGGCAGCACCGAGCGGACCGTGGCGACCTGCCCGCGGGCGTGCCGCAGCGGCGGGCCGTCCGCGAGGTTCGCCAGGTACCAGCCAGCCGGCCGGAGCACCCGGGCCACCTCGGCCGCGTACTCCACCGAGGTGAGGTGAGCCGGGGTGCGAGCGCCGGCGAAGACGTCGGCGACCACCACGTCGTAGCTGGCGTCCCGGGTGGCGGCCAGCACGGCGCGGGCGTCCTCGACCCGGACCCGCAGCCGGGCATCGGCCGGCCAGGGCAGCGCCCGGCGGACCAGCTCCACCAACGCGCCGTCCACCTCGGACACCCGCTGCGTGGAGCCGGGCCGGGTGGCGGAGACGTACCGGGGCAGGGTCAACGCGCCACCACCGAGGTGCAGCACCCGCAGCGGCTCGCCGGTGGGCGCGATCAGGTCGATCGCCGCGGCCAGCCGCCGGACGTACTCGAACTCCAGGTGGGTGGGGTCGTTCAGGTCGACGTGCGACTGCGGGGCGCCGTCCAGCAGCAGCGTCCACGAACCGGGCCGGTCCGGATCCGGGATCAGCTCGGCCTGCCCGGTGTCCACCTGCTCGACCACCCGGTCACCCGCCCGCTTGCGTCCCATCCCGACCAGTATCCGCGGTCAGCGGCCCGCTCGGGCCGCGGCCGTCAGCGCACGGTGCAACAACCGGGAGTCGCCGAGCAGGGCCCGCAGCCGGCGCTCCAGGCCGGCGATCGGGATCAGGTTCTGCGGGGCCCGTGGGTCCTTGTACGGGGTGGAGGCGAACCGGGGCAGGGTGACCAGCGACAGGTCGGCCAGCTCGATCGCCGCCTCGACGGGCAGGTCGGCGGAGCACTCCACCCGGACGATGCCGGCCCACGGCGCGCCGACAGCCACCGGCAGCCGCAGATACCACGACCAGCCGCCCCACGCCGTGCCGAGCCGGAACACGGGCGAACGTTCACCCGGCGCCAGGGTGGTCACCACCGCGGTCAGCCGGGCTTCCAGGTACTGGCTGTGCTGGGTCTTGATGTAACCGAGTGTGCGCGGCAACTGCCGCCGGCTGCGCAACGGGCCGTCCACCACCAGCAGATCGCCGTCGACCCGGGCGGCGTCGGAGACCGCCACCTCCAGCGCGGTCAGCGGGCCCTGCACGGCAGCCGGCAACTTGGCCAGCTCACCGGTGCCGCCCACCCGGTGCACCGGGTAGCGGATCGCCCCCGCCACCACGTCCTGCGCCGACGGGCTCGCGGTGAACAGGCCCCGGCCCACCCGGGCGCCGGCCAGCTGCGCCGCACCCCGGCCCAGGTCGCAGCGGACCACCCCCGCCGCGTACGAGGCGGCCAACCCGGGGAACGACCCCCCGTCGGCCTCGGCCGTCCAGATGCTCGCGTCGATCCGGCGTACCCCGTCAACCAGCAGCACCACGTCCGGCGCCCGCACTCCCGGCCGTACCCCGATCGCCCGCCAGTCCACGGCCGGCAGCTCCACGTCCGCGTCGACCTGCGCGCTGCTCGGCGTGGCCGGCCCGGCGGCGGACGCCTCGAACGACGCACCGTACGCCGGGTCCCACGAGTCGACGAAGAACGCGGCGTCGGTCACGGAGTCGCGCCTTCGTTCGCGACTGCGGGGCTCCGCTGCGCTGCACTCCTCGCGCTCACCGGCCGGTCCGTTCCACGCGCGCCGAGCGGGCATCCTTGCGCACCTCGAACCGGACCGGGATCCGTTCGGCCAGCGCCGGCACGTGGGTGACCACGCCGACCATCCGGTCGCCCCGGGCGGCCAGGTTTTCCAGGGTGGCCGCCACCGTGTCCAGGGTGGCCGCGTCCAGCGTGCCGAAGCCCTCGTCCAGGACGATCGACTCCAGGGTCGCCGCCGTGGTCGACATCCCGGCCAGCTGCTCGGAGAGCGCGAGCGCCAACGCCAGCGACGCCTGGAACGTCTCGCCGCCGGAGAGCGTGCGCACGCCCCGGCGCAGCCCGGCATCGTGGTGGTCGACCACGAAGAACTCACCCTTGTCGTGCACCAGCTCGTACTGCCCGCCGGAGAGCTCCCGCAGGATGCCCGACGCACCGTCGACCAGCAGGTCCAACGCCTCGGCCAGCAGCCACCGTTCGAAGTTGTTGGCCCGCAGATGCCCGGCCAGCGCGCGGGCCACCTGAGCCTCCCGCTCGTGACCGGCGCGCTGCTCGCGCAGAGTCCCGGCCTGCTCGCGGCGTTCCCGAAGCCGACGCCGGTCGGCCTCGGCCCGCTCCACCGCCACGGTCGCGGCGTGCACCGGATCGTCCGCGACCGGCACGTCCGCGGCGGCGAAGATGCCGGCGATGCTCCGCTGCACCGCGTCGGCCGCCCCCTCGGCCTCGGCGACCACGGCGGCCCGACCGGCCCGGTCGGCGCGGCGCCGGTCCGCCTCGGTGGCCGCCCAACCGGTCAGCGCCGCCCACGCGGCGGAGACGTCGTCCCGGTCGGTCGCGGGAGGGCCGAACCGGGCCAGCCCGTCCCGGATGGTGTCGAAGCCCCGCCAGGCCGCCCGCAGCCGCTCCTCGGCGGCGTCCACCCCGGCGCGGGCCGTTCGGGCCGCGTCCCGGCCGGCCCGAACGGCGGTCGCCGCCTCCTCCAGCGCGCGCCGCAGCCGGGCGTGCTCGGCCAACTCCCGGCGCAACACGGCCGGCTCGGCCGCCCCGGAGAGCTGCCCGGCCAGCTCGGCCAACCGGGCGTCCAGCTGCTCCTGCCGGGCCCGGGCCTGCACCAGCAGCCGTTCCAGGTCACGCGCCGCCGCGTCCCGCTGCTGCACGACCGCCTGGGCGGCCTTCGTTGCGGCCCGCGCCGCCTTGCCGGCCGCCGTGGCGGCGGCCACCGCCGAGTCGGCCGGCACCGCCGGCACCTCGGCCACCGGCTGCTCGCAGACCGGGCAGGCGGCGCCGGGATGCAGGTGCACCCGCAGGCCGACCGCCAGGTCGGTGGCCTTCGCCTCCTCGTGCGCCCGGAAGGCCGCCTCCAGCTCGGCCTCGGCCCGCTCGGCGTCGGCGCGGGCGGCTGCCAGCGACGCTACCGCCGCGGCGTGTTCGCCGTTCGCCGCGGTCACCGTCGCGCGGACCGTCTCGGCCTCGCCGGTCAGCCGGTCGCGGTCGTCGTACGCCCGCAGCAGCATCCGCAGCGCGCTTTCGTCCCCGGCGCCGGCGAGCTCGCCGCGAAGCTTCTCCTCCCGCTCCTCGGCCAGCGAGACGCCGGTGGCCGCCGCCTCGGCGTCGGCCCGTGCCATGGTCACGGCGAGGGCCACCTCGGCCACGCCGCCCGGCGCGCGCACCCCGGTCAGCACGGTGAGCTCGTCGTCGAGGGCGCTCAGCGCCGCCGCCGCCTCGCGCGCCGCGGCCCGGGCCGCCGCCAGCTCCGGCACAGCAGCGGTCACCGCGGCGGCCAGCTCGGTCATCCGGTCGACCCGGGCGTCGGCCTCGGCCAGCGCCTCGTCGTCCACGCCGGTGAGCCCGGCGAGCACCTGGTCGACCGCGTCCAGTCGGGCCTCCGCCTGCGCCGCGCGCGCGGTCGCCCGCTTCTGCACGTCCTCGTAGACGCCGAGGCCGAGCAGGTTGACCAGGATCTGCTGCCGGGTCGCCGGCTTGGCGTGCAGGAAGTCGGCGAACTGGCCCTGCGGCAGCACCACACAGCTGGTGAACTGCTCGTACGGCAGCCCGACCGCCTCCAGCACCGCCTGCTCCATCTCGGCGGGGGTGCCGGCCACCACCTCGCCGAGGTCCTCCGGGCTCAGGCCGGTGTCCAGCTTGGTCACGTCGAAGCCGGCCGGCATCAGCTGCAACCCGGCGTTCGCGGTCTTGACGTTGCCCCGGCCGTCCCGGCGCACCACCCGGGTGGCCACGTACCGGGCGCCGCCGGACTCGAAGACCAGCCGAACCCGGGCCTCCGTCGCCGACGGCGCGAGCGCGTTCGCCAGCCCCCGGGTGCCGCCCCAGCGGGGCACCGTGCCGTAGAGGGCGAAACAGATGGCGTCCAGCACGGTGGACTTGCCCGAGCCGGTCGGGCCGATCAGGGCGAAGAAGTCGGCGTCGGTGAAGTCGACGGTCGTCTCGTCCCGGAAGACCGTGAAACCGGCCATGTCCAGCCGCATCGGACGCATCAGTGCTCGACCTCCTCGAAGAGTTCGTCGAAGAGCTCCCGGACGCCCTCGTCGGCGTGCCCCCGGCTGTCCAGATAGTCGGCGAACAGCTCCCGGGGCGAGCGCCCGGAGCGTTGCGCGATGCGGGCGCCGCTGCCCGGCGCGGCGAGCAGCTCCGGGTCGATCCGGATCTCCAGGGCACGGGGAAGCAGCTCCTGGACCTCTTCGCGGAGGCCGGCGCGGGGCTGCTCCCGCACGTACACCCGTAGCCAGGCGTCCGGCGCCTCGATCTCGGCGAGCTGGGCCAGGGTGCCCCGCACGGTGCGCAGCGCGCTCGCCGCGGTCACCGGCACCTCGCGGACCCGGGCCGCGGTGCTCGCCGTCACCTCGACCACGGTCACGGAGGGGACGTTCTCCTGCTCGCCGAAGTCGACCGCGAGCGGACTGCCGCTGTAGCGCACCGGGCAGGGGCCGATGACCCGCTGCGCCCGGTGCAGGTGGCCCAGCGCCACGTAGTGCGCGGTGGCCGGGAAGACGGTGGCCGGCACGGCGTAGCCGAGCACGGTGTGCGCGTCCCGCTCGCCGCCGCCGGTGGTCGCGCCGGTCACCGTCAGGTGCGCGGTGACCAGGTGCACCCGGTCCGGCTCGGTGAAGCCCTCCGTGAGTCGACCCAGCACCCGTCCCAGGTGGTCGGCGTACGTCTGGTTGGCCTCGGCGGCGGTCAGCTCGTACATCTCCAGCGCGCGCACCGCGTACCGCTGGGACAGGAACGGCAGCGCGGCCAACTGCCACCGCTCGCCGCCGGCGGTGGTGCCGTCGATCACGTGCTCGTCCGGGTTTTCCCGTACCCCGCCGCGCAGCGTGATCCCGGCAGCCTCCGCCCACGGCCGCAGCGCGTCCAGCGCCGGGCCGTTGTCGTGGTTGCCGCCGATCGCGACCACGTCCGCGCCGGTGCGGCGCAGCGCGGTCAGCGCCCGGGTGACCAGCCGGGTGGCCTCGGAGGTGGGCGCGGCCGTGTCGTAGAGGTCACCGGCGACGATGACCAGATCCGGCTGCTCGGCTATCGCGATGTCGATCACCCCGGCCAGCACGGCCTTGTGTTCCTCGGCCCGGGACTGCCCCTTGAGCACCTTGCCGACGTGCCAGTCCGAGGTGTGCAGGATCTTCATGGCTGCGCTGGCCCCCCTAGAACGGGATGTCGTCGTCGGTGCCGCCGCCGGAGCCCACGACGGCGAACGGGTCGGCGGACTGGGTGATCGAGCGCAGCGTCTCCGATGGCGCGCGGCCCGCCTCGGAGACCCGGGTGGCCCAGGCCGGGAACGGGAACTCCAGACAGAGCGGCACGGGGATGTCGGGCTGGTTGACGAACATGGTGCCCGGCTTGGCCAGCAGCGCCCGTTGCCGCTGCGCCGGCGGCAGGAAACCGTACTCCGGGCGGGAGGCCTCGGCCGGGTCGAGCCGGCCGACCACCCGGATCGCCGAGTTGGTGACGATCCGCCGCTCCACCTCGCTCGCCGTCTGCTGGGCGCCGATCAGGATCACGCCGAGCGAGCGGCCCCGCTCGGCGATGTCCAGCAGCACCTCCTTGATCGGCGAGGAGCCCTCGCGGGGGGCGTACTTGTTGAGCTCGTCGAGGACGACGAAGAGCAGCGGCTTGGCGGTTCCGGACTTCTCCTTGCGCTCGAACTCGCTCTTGAGCGTCACACCGACCACGAACCGCTGGGCGCGGTCCGGAAGGTTGTGCAGGTCGACCACGGTGACCTGCGCCGACTCGCTCGTGTTGATCGAGTGCGGGCGGCGGGTGGCGAGGTCGCCGCGGATCAGCCGGGCGAGGTCCTTCTTGCTGCCGATCAACCGCCTCGCGAACGCGTTGACGGTGCCCAGACCGACCGCGCTGCCAGCCCAGTCGGAGCGGGTCTCGTCGTCGTTGAGCTGGTCGACGATGTGGTCGACCAAGTCGCCGTAGGAGCCGAGCCGGACCCCGTCGATGCTCACCCCGCCGTCGGCGGGCTGGGCGTAGCGGGCCAGGTGCGCGGTGACCGAGTGGACCACCATCGTGTACTGCTGGCGCTCGTCGTCGGCGTCGGCGAAGACGTACGGCAGCAGCCGGTCGGCGCAGAACTCGCTCAGCGTCCAGTAGAAGGCGTCGACGCCGGTGAGCCGGCTGCTCACGTCCGGAGTGCCGGCCGAGTCGCCGACCCGGGGCGGGGCGTACACCCGGACGTCGGGGAACGCGCCGGCGGTCAGCCCGAGCTTCGCGTACGCCGCGCGGGTGGGCTCGTCGAGCCGGGTGTTGGGATGGTCGAGGAAGAGCAGGTCCTCGCCCTTGACGTTGAAGATCAGCGCCTTGGCGTTGACCGCGTCGCCGCCCAGCACCCCGGAACGGAAGACCGAGTAGAGCAGGAAGGTGGCGAAGCTGGTCTTGGTGGCCACGCCGGAGATGCCGGAGATGGAGACGTGCGCGCCCCGGCTGCCGTCGAGGAAGTCGGCGTTGAGGTAGACCGGCACCCCGTCGCGACCCATCCCCATCGGGATGCGCCGCTCCATCCGGTCGAAGTGCAGCGCCCGGGCGCGGGCGTCGCCCTCGGCCCGGTGCACCACCGCCCCCGGGGTCGGCGGCACGTAGAACTCCGGGTCGACCCGGGTGGTGGTCACCTCGGCCGCCTCCTGCACCTGCGCGGGCAGCGTGCCGTCGGCGATGGCGAAGACGTCGGAGTCGAACTGGGCGCCCTCGTGCCGGGCCCGGACCTGGGTGACCACCCCGGCGATCGTCACCGGCTCGCGGTCGGGCAGCTCACGCCGCGTCACCACCACGTCGTCGAGCTGGAGGTAGCTGCCGGGGGCCACGGCCGTCCAGAACTGCAACGGGGTGGCGTCGGCGGTGCCCAGCACCCGGCCGACCGGCTCGCCCGGGGTGTCGAGGCCGGCGTCGGTCATCGGGCGACTCGGGTCGGTCGGGCATCACGGTCGGCGCGCATGAGGTGCATCCTGCCCGAGGAGTACGACAGGTTGCCACGCGACGCGGCGGACGACACCATCGCCAGTCAGGCACGCGACGCTGGGTGCCGGGTCAGCGACGGGCCGTTGCCGACCCGGGGTTCACTCGCGGGCGTGGCGGAGCATGAGGACGCCGTCGTCGGCGGCGAGCACGTGCCGCAGCGGCAGCTGCCGGGGTGGCGCGGCGTCGCCGGCGATGATCCGGCCCGGGCCCGGCCCGGCGAGCAACGGCGCGACGGTGAGACACAGCTCGTCCACCAGGTCGGCGGCGGTGAGCGCGCCGAACAGCTGCGGGCCGCCCTCACAGAGCAGCTCGGTCAGCCCACGCTTGTGCAGCTCGTCGAGGCCGGCGGCCAGGTCGACCCGGTCGGTGCCGCAGCGCAGCACGTCGGCGACGTCGGTCAGCCCGGGCTGCGGTTCGGCGCCGGCGTGGGTGAGCACCACCGGGCGGACCGGGGCGTCGGCGAACGCGGCCTGCGCCGGGTCGAGGTCGAGCGAACCGGAGACGACGACCAGCGTCGGGTACTCGGCCAGCCCGTGCTCGCGGCGCCAGGCGCGGCGGCGCTCGTCGAGCCGGACCGCCCGGTAGCCCTCGTGGCGCAGTGTGCCGGCGGCCACCACCAGCGCGTCGCAGAGCATCCGCAGCAGGCCGAACACCCGCTTGTCCGGCTCGCCGGAGAGCCCGGCGGAGTAGCCGTCCACGGTGACCGCGCCGTCCAGGCTGGCCACGAAGTTGACTCGCAGGCGGGGCTGGTCGGCGCGGCCGTAGAGCGCGGTGAGCGCGGCGTCGTCCAGCGGCTGCGCCGCCGGCTCGGGCCAGAGCCGCCGGATCGGGATTCCGACGGTCATTCGCTGGCCGGACCGGTGACCGGAGGGGTCGGTCGGGCGGTACGGTGCTGGCAGTCGCACCAGTTCCGGCCCGGGCAGTCGTCGTGTCGCCGGGCCCGGCACGCTCGGCAGATCATGCTGGCAGCCTAAGCCGCGGGAGGACAGGACAGCATGCCGCGTCAGATCTTCCAGCTGAAGATGTCCCTCGCCGGCGTCCGTCCGCCGGTCTGGCGCCGGGTGCTCGTTCCGGCCGGCTACACGCTGGATCGGCTGCACCGGGTGGTGCAGCACGCGATGGGTTGGCGGGACTGCCACCTGCACTCGTTCGAGATCGACGCGGTGCAGTACGGCGAGCCCGACCCGGACGGCGAGCTGGCGCTGCACGACGAGCTGGACGTGCGGCTCGACGCGGTGCTCGGCAAGGGCAGCCGGTTCTCCTACACCTACGACTTCGGCGACTGGTGGGAGCACGACCTGGTGGTCGAGGACGCGCTGACCGCCGACCCGGAGGAGCGGTACCCGGTCTGCCTGGACGGCGAGCGGGCCTGCCCGCCGGAGGGCATCGGCGGCCCGTCGGGCTACCGGGCGCTGCTGGTGGCGCTGGGCGATCAGGGCGATCCGGCCGACGTCGCCGACCCGGCGCACGCCCTGCTGCTCGACTGGGCGGGCTCCACATTCGACCCCGCCCGCTTCGACGTCGACCGCGCCGGCACTCTGCTGCGCCGCTTCTGCTGACCCCGCGTCGCCCGCCGCAGTGGGCAACCGTGGTGAGTCGCCGGCCGAGGTGCCGGGATTTTCGCGTTTTCGGGTGACCTGCCACCGGGGTCGATGGCGGTAACGATCTGGGAACGCTCCCATCGCCCTATTGACACCCCCGTTACCCGCCGGCAATCTCATGGGAGCGCTCCCGGAGGTGGCGCGGGTCACCCACGCTCCTCCATCCGGCCGCCGGCACCGCCGGCGCCGACCCGGCGCGGCAAGCACCCCCCACCACAAACCACCCAGCCTCACCACCGGAAAGAGGGGTCAGCGAATGAGTGTCACCACGCGGCGTACCCGCCTGGCGGCCGCTGCCCTGGCCGCGATCACCGCAATCGGCGGTCTCGCAGCCTGCGGCAACGACGACGAGCCGGCGGCCGGCGAGAAGCCGGCCAAGCTGGTCGTCGACACCTTCGGCGAGTTCGGCTACGACGAGATCGTCAAGCAGTACGAGAAGGACACCGGAATCAAGGTCGAGCTGCGCAAGACCGCCCAGCTCGGTGAGTACCGGCCGAAGCTGGTCCGCTACCTGGCCACCGGCAAGGGCGCGGCGGACGTCACCGCCCTGGAAGAGGGCATCCTCAACGAGTTCAAGCCCAACCCGCGCAACTGGGCCGACCTCACGCCGCTGGTCGCCGACCACTCCAAGGAGTACCTGCCCTGGAAGTGGGAGCTGGGCAAGGCATCGGACGGCCGGCTGATCGGCCTGCCGACCGACGTCGGCAGCCTCGCGGTCTGCTACCGCAAGGACCTGTTCCAGGCGGCCGGCCTGCCCACCGAGCGCGACCAGGTGTCGGCGCTCTGGACGGACTGGAAGGGCTTCCACGAGGCCGGCCTGAAGTACAAGCAGGGCAGCGGCGGCAAGGCGTTCATCGACTCGATCACCGCCGTCTCCAACGGCGTGCTCTTCCAGGGCAACGGTGATCTGTTCTACGACAAGGACGACAACATCATCGCGGACACCAGCCCCGCGGTGAAGAACGCCTGGGACACCGCCACCTCGATGGCGGACATCTCCGCCAAGGCGCAGACCTGGTCGCCGGAGTGGTCGGGTGGCTTCAAGCAGGGCACCTTCGCGGCCACCTTCTGCCCGTCCTGGATGCTCGGCATCGTCTCGGACAACTCCGGTGCGGCCAACAAGGGCAAGTGGGATGTCGCGGCCGTGCCGGGTGGCGGCGGTAACTGGGGCGGCTCGTGGCTCGCGGTTCCGGAGCAGAGCAAGTACCCGAAGGAGGCGGCGAAGCTCGCCGAGTACCTGACCAACGCGAAGAGCCAGGTGGACGCCTTCAAGCTCAAGGGCCCGCTGCCCACCAACCTGGAGGCGCTGAAGAACGACGCGTTCCTCAGCTACACCAACGAGTACTTCAGCAACGCGCCGACCGGCAAGATCTTCGGGGAGAGCGTCGCCAAGATCCAGCCGATCCACCTGGGTCCGAAGCACCAGGCGGTGAAGGAGAACGCGCTCGAGCCGGCCCTGCGGGCGTTCGAGAACGGGCAGGCCGACAAGGCGAAGGCCTGGGAGCAGTTCACGAAGGACGCAAAGACTCAGGGTGCCTTCTGAGTGATTCCCTGCCGGTGGCGTTCGGGAGTACCCGGACGCCACCGGCCGGTCCCCTCCGCGTAGCTCCCTGCGCGAGGGCCCCCGGGCCTCGCCGGAAAAGGAAATTCGCATGAGCCTGTCGGCCACGACCGCACCGCCGTCGCCAGCAGCACCGCCTTCTCCCGACGTCTCTTCCCGACGTAGCCGGGGAAGGTTTCTCAACCGCCTCGATGTCAAGTACTCGCCGTACCTCTACATCGCCCCCTTCTTCCTGATCTTCGGCGCGTTCGGGTTGTACCCGATGTTGCGTACCGCCTGGATGTCGCTGCACGACTGGGACATGATCGGCGACCGCTCGTTCATCGGCTTCGACAACTACACTCGGCTAGCGTCCGACGAGTACTTCTGGAACGCGCTGGTCAACACGTTCGGCATCTTTGCCCTGTCGACCATCCCGCAGCTGTTGCTCGCCCTCTTCCTGGCGAACCTGCTCAACCGGACCTTCCTGCGCGCCAAGACCTTCTTCCGGATGGCCATCTTCATGCCGAACGTGGTGTCGGTGGCCGCGGTCGCGATCGTCTTCGGGATGCTGTTCCAGCGGGAGTTCGGCCTGTTCAACTGGCTGCTCGGCTTCGTCGGTGTCGACCCGGTCGACTGGGACGGGCACCGCTGGAGTTCCTGGATGGCCATCTCCTCCATGGTCAACTGGCGGTGGACCGGGTACAACACCCTGATCCTGCTCGCCGGCATGCAGGCGATCCCGAAGGACCTCTACGAGGCCGCGGCGATCGACGGCGCCAGCCAGTGGCGGCAGTTCTGGCAGATCACCCTGCCCATGCTCAAGCCCACCTTCATCTTCGTGGTCATCCTGTCCACGATCGGCGGCATGCAGCTCTTCACCGAGCCCCTGCTCTTCGGCAACGGCAACATCATCGGCGGCAACCAGCGGGAGTTCCAGACGCTGGCCATGTACATGTACGAGATGGGCATCGTGAACCTGAACACCGCCGGCTACGGAGCCGCGGTCGCCTGGGCCATCTTCATGATCATCGTTGTGGTGTCGGTGTTCAACTTCCTACTCGTCCGCCGCTCGGCAAAGTGAGGAGAGATCGATGATCTCGGCTTCCCAGCGCCTGTGGCGCACCAGCCCGCTGACCTACATGGCGCTCGTCCTCGCGGCGCTGCTGTCGATCTACCCGTTCTACTACATGATGGTGATCGGCACTCGCAGCCTGGAATCCATCAACGACGTGCCGCCGCCGCTGACCCCCGGCGGAGCGTTCGGTGACAACTTCGGGCGGGTGCTCGACAACGACGCCGCCAACTTCCTCACCGGCATGATGAACTCGATCATCGTCTCCTCGGTGGTCACCCTGTCGGTGGTGCTCACCGGTTCGCTGGCCGGGTTCGCCTTCGCCAAGCTGCGGTTCAAGGGCAGCAACGCCCTCCTGCTGGCGATCATCGTCACCATGATGATCCCGACCCAGATGGGGCTCATCCCGCTCTGGGGCATGATGCAGGACCTGGGGTGGTACGACACCCTCTACGCGGTCACCGTGCCATTCCTGGTCACCGCCTTCGGCGTGTTCATGATGCGGCAGTACGCCAGCCAGGCGATCTCCGACGAGCTGATCGAGGCCGGTCGCGTCGACGGGGCGAGCACGTTCCGGATCTACTGGAGCATCGTGCTGCCCGCGCTGCGTCCCGCCGCCGGCGTCCTCGGTCTGCTGACCTTCATGGAGACCTGGAACTCGTTCCTCTGGCCGTACGCCATCCTCACCCCGGAGAACCCGACCCTGCAGGTCTCGCTCTCCTTCCTCTCGTACGCCTACTACACCGACTACTCCCAGGTGTTCGCCGCCACGGCCATCGGTACCGTTCCGCTGGTCATCGTGTTCATCGTGTTCGGCCGCCAGATCATCGGCGGGATCATGGAAGGTGCCGTCAAGTCGTGAGCAACCCCGCCAGCCCGCCCGCCGTCGGCGTCCTCGACGAGCGCCCCGGGCTGACCTTTCCGCCCGGCTTCCTGTGGGGGGCCGCGACCGCGGCGTACCAGATCGAGGGGGCGGCGGCCGAGGACGGCCGTACCCCGTCGATCTGGGACACCTTCAGCCACACCGACGGCCGGGTGGTCGCCGGGCACACCGGCGACGTGGCCTGCGACCACTACCACCGGCTCGGCGGCGACGTCGCGCTGATGGCGGAGCTGGGGCTCAAGTCGTACCGTTTCTCGGTCTCCTGGCCCCGGGTGCAGCCCGGCGGCGCCGGCGCGGCCAACCCGCAGGGCCTGGACTTCTACCGCCGGCTCGTCGACGAGCTGCTGGCGCACGGGATCGAGCCGTGGCTCACCCTCTACCACTGGGACCTGCCGCAGCCGCTGGAGGACGCCGGGGGCTGGCCGGCCCGGGACACCGCCGCCCGCTTCGCCGACTACACCACGCTGGTCGCCGACGCGCTCGGCGACCGGGTGCGCTACTGGACCACGCTGAACGAGCCGTGGTGCTCGGCGTTCCTCGGCTACGGCTCCGGGGTGCACGCCCCCGGCCGGTCCAACGGAGCGGACGCGGTCCGCGCCGGGCACCACCTGATGCTCGGGCACGGCCTGGCCGTGCAGGCGCTGCGGGCCGCCCGGCCCGGCTCCGAGGTGGGGGTGACCGTCAACCTCTACCCCGTCGACCCGGCCAGCGACGCGCCCGGCGACGTCGACGCCGCCCGGCGGATCGACGGGCTGGCCAACCGGTTCTTCCTCGACCCGCTGCTGCGCGGGTCGTACCCGGAGGACCTGGTGGCCGACCTGAGCGCGGTGACCGACTTCGATCACGTACGCGATGGTGACCTTGCCACCATCTCCACGCCGCTGGACCTGGTCGGGATCAACTACTACAGCCGGCACGTGATCGCCGCCCCGGTCGAGGGGGCCGAGCCGGAGCCGTACTGGCGGGCGCCCTCCTGCTGGCCGGGCAGCGAGGACGTCCGGTTCGTCACCCGAGGCGTCCCGGTCACGGACATGAACTGGGAAATCGACGCCCCCGGCCTGGTCGAGACGCTGCGCCGGGTGCACGACGAGTACACCGACCTGCCGCTCTACGTCACCGAGAACGGCTCGGCGTTCGTCGACACGGTGGTCGACGGGGAGGTCGACGACGTCGACCGGCTCGCCTACTTCGACGCCCACCTGCGCGCCGCGCACGAGGCGATCAGCGCCGGGGTGCCCCTGCGGGGATACTTCGCCTGGTCGCTGATGGATAATTTCGAATGGGCCTGGGGTTACACCAAGCGGTTCGGCATGATCCACGTCGACTACGAAACCCAGGTCCGCATCCCCAAGTCCAGTGCCAGGTGGTACGCCTCGGTGATCCGACGCAACGGTCTGGCCGCACAATAGGCTCGGGCCAGCCATCAGGGCGGTCCCGGTGTCCACGTCCCACAGGTGGCACCGGGCCCGCCCGCCGTCGGAGGAGCAGACGATGACAACGCAGCGCACCCGGTCGCTCGGGCGCCCGACCCTCGACGCGGTCGCGGCGCGCGCCGGCGTCGGTCGGGGCACGGTCTCCCGCGTGGTCAACGGCTCGCCCCAGGTCAGCCCGGAGGCCCGGGCCGCGGTCCAGCAGGCCATCGCCGAGCTGGGGTACGTGCCGAACCGAGCCGCCCGCGCGCTCGTCACCCAGCGGACCGACTCCGTCGCGCTGGTGGTGTCCGAATCCGGCGAACGGGTCTTCACCGAGCCGTTCTTCGCCGGCATCGTGCGGGGGATCAGCTCCGCCCTGCTGGAGACCCCGATGCAGCTCTGGCTGGCCATGGCCCAGTCGGCGGTGGAGCGGGAGCGGGTCGAGCACCACCTGACCAACCAGCACGTCGACGGCGTCCTGCTGCTGTCGTTGCACGACTCCGACCCGCTGCCGACCCTGCTGGAGGAGCGCGGGCTGCCCGCCGTGCTCGGCGGTCGGCCGGCCCGGATGCTGCAACCCGGCGCCCAGCCGGCCTGGTTCGTCGACGTGGACAACGTGGGCGGCGCCCGGCAGGCGGTGGAGTACCTGGCCGGCCGGGGGCGGCGACGCATCGCCACCATCGCCGGCCCGCAAGACATGGGCGCCGGCCTGGCCCGGCTGGCCGGCTACACCGAGGCGGTCAAGGCCAGCGGGACCGGCGTCAACCCCGACCTGATCGCGTACGGCGACTTCAGCGAGGGCAGCGGCGCGGCCGGCATGCGCCGGCTGTTGGACGCCTGCCCGGACCTGGACGCGGTCTTCGTCGCGTCCGACCTGATGGCGTTCGGCGCGCTACGGACGCTGCGCGAGGCCGGCCGGCGGGTGCCCGAGGACGTCGCGGTGGTCGGGTTCGACGACGCGCCGATCGCCCGGCAGGCGGACCCGCCACTGACCACCGTCTTCCAGCCGGTGGAGGAGATGGGCCGGCAGATGGCCCGGCTGCTGGTCGCCCGGATCCGCGGCGACGACCTCCCCGCCCCCCACATCCTCCTGGACACCCAACTGATCCACCGCACCTCCGCCTAGCCCTGGGCCCCGTCCCCGCCGTCCCCAGCCCAGTCCGGCCCCGGCCCCGGCCCACGGCCACCGCCACGATCTCGCGGTGCGCGGTGCGCGGTGCGCCGTCAGGCGGGGGTGGGGGTCCAGCGGCGGAGTTCGCGCTTGGCGAGGGAGGAGCGGTGGACCTCGTCGGGGCCGTCGGCGAGGCGCAGGGTGCGGGTCTGCGCCCACAGGGCGGCCAGCGGGGTGTCCTGGCTGACGCCGGCGCCGCCGTACCCCTGGATGGCCTTGTCGATCACCCACTCCGCCATCGCCGGGGTGCCGATCTTGATCGCCTGGATCTCGGTGTGCGCGCCCTTGTTGCCGACGGTGTCCATCAGCCAGGCCGTCTTGAGCACCAGCAGTCGGGACTGCTCGATGCGCACCCGCGACTCGGCGATCCACTCCCGGACGACGCCCTGCTCGGCCAGCGGCCGGCCGAACGCGACGCGCTCGTTCGCCCGCCGGCAGAGCAGCTCCAACGCCCGCTCGGCCATCCCGATGAGCCGCATGCAGTGGTGGATCCGGCCCGGACCCAGCCGGGCCTGGGCGATGGCGAAGCCGGTGCCCTCGGCGCCGATCAGGTTCTCCGCCGGCACCCGGACGTCGGTGAAGTCGATCTCGGCGTGCCCGCCGTGTGAACCGTCGGTGTAGCCGAAGACGGTCATGCCCCGGCGCACCGTCACGCCCGGGGTGTCCCGGGGGACCAGCACCATGCTCTGCTGGCGGTGCCGGTCGGCGCCGGGGTCGGTCTTGCCCATCACGATGAAGATCTCGCAGCGCGGGTCCATCGCACCGGACGACCACCACTTGCGGCCGTTGATGACGTGCTCGTCGCCGTCGCGGACGATCCGGGTGGCGATGTTGGTGGCGTCGGAGGACGCGACGTCCGGCTCGGTCATGCAGAACGCGGACCGGATCTCGCCTTCCAGCAGCGGCATCAGCCAGCGCTCCCGCTGCGCCTGCGAACCGAACTCGGCCAGCAGCTCCATGTTGCCGGTGTCCGGCGCCGCGCAGTTGACCGCCTCCGGCGCCAGGTGTGGGCTGCGCCCGGTCAGCTCGGCGAGCGGAGCGTACTGGAGATTGGTCAGGCCGGCGCCGTAGCGCGGGTCGGGCAGGAAGAGGTTCCACAGGCCGCGCTTGCGGGCCTCCGCCTTCAGCTCGGCCAGCACCGGGGTACGCGACCACGGGTCGCCGGCGGCCACTTGCTCGGCGTGCACCGCCTCGGCCGGATAGACGTGCTCGGTCAGGAACCGGGTCAGCTCGTCGCGCAGCTCCTCGGTCCGGGTGTCGTACGAGAAGTCCATCACCGCTCCCTGGCGGCGGTCAGCCCGTGCGCGACCAGCGGTGCCACCATCTCGCCGATCCGGTCGAAGCCCTCGCCGAGCGTCTGCCCGAGCGAGTGGCGGTAGTGGATGCCCTCGCAGATGACCGCGAGCTTGAAACAGCCGAGCGCCACGTGCCAGTGCAGCGGCCCGACGTCGACGTCGCTGCGCCCCGCGTACCGGTCGATCAGCTCGGCGCCGGTGGGGAAGCCGGCACGCGGGCCGAGCCCGTCGGCCACCGGGTTGCCGGCGGCCGTCTCGCTGTCGCCCAGCACGTCCCAGTACGTCAACAGCAGCCCCAGGTCGGCCAGCGGGTCACCGAGGGTGGCCATCTCCCAGTCCAGCACCGCGTGCACGGCGACCGGGTCGGCCGAGGCGAGGAGATTGTCCAGGCGGTAGTCGCCGTGCACGATGCGGCCGGCGTTCGCGCCCTCCGGCGCGGTGGTGGCGAGCAGGTCCCGCAACTCGTCGATGCCCGGCAGCGGGCGGCTGCGTGAGCGGTCGAGCTGCCCGGCCCACCGGCGGACCTGCCGGGCCAGGTAGCCCTTCGGGCGGCCGAAGTCGCCCAACCCGACCGCCGCCGGTTCGACGGTGTGCAGCGCCGCGAGAGTGTCCATCATCGCCATGGCCAGCGCGCGGCGTCGCTCGTCGCCCAGCGGATCGGTCTGCCGGCGGGTGCGGAACACCTCGCCGGGCATCCGCTCCATCAGGTAGAACGGCGCGCCGATCACCTCCGGCTCGGTGCAGAGCAGCAGTGCACCCGGCACCGGCACCTCGGTCGGCGCCAGCGCCGAGATGACCCGGAACTCGCGGCCCATGTCGTGCGCGGTCGCCAGCACGTGCCCCAGCGGTGGCCGGCGCAGCACGACCTCGCGGTCGCCGAGGCTCAGCAGGTAGGTGAGGTTGGACTTGCCGCCCGCGATCAGCTGTGCCCGCAGTGGCCCGACGGCCAGCTCGGGGTGGTGTTCCGCCAGATAGCCGGCGAGCCGGTCCAGGTCCAGACCGGCGGGGGACGCCGGAAGGGCCCCCGGCCGGAGCGCATCGACGGCCGGATCGGTCATCCGACTAGTTGATGGCAGCCCGCTCACGTTGTCAAGGTCAGATTTTCCCCTAGGGACATGCCTCTGCAACAGGGACGAAATGGTCAACGCCCAGGCTGTGACCAGCCGGCCGGCGCCGGCCCGCCGAGCGGAGGGACAGACATGTTGCTGCGAGTTCGGGTCACCCTGCCGGACCGTCCGGGCACCCTCGGCCAGGTCGCCCGCACGTTGGGCGTGTCCGGTGCGGACATCGTCCAGGTGGTCGTCCTGGAGCGGCTCGGCGGGCGCGCGGTGGACGACTTCACGGTGGTCTGGCCGGGCGCGGCCCGGGTGGAGCGGCTGCTGGCCGGGCTCGCGGCGATCCCGGGCGTACGGGTCGACGGCGTGTGGCGGGCGATCGGCGCGCCCACCACCACCGGTCAGGACGCCGAGCTGCTGGCCCAGGTCGCCGCGAACCCGGCCGACGGGCTGGCCACGCTGGTCGACGCGGTACCCGGGCTGCTGGCGGCCGACTGGGCCGTCGCCGCCGTGGTGCCGGTGGACTGGGCCTCGCGGGCCGGAGGCACCGGTGGGGCGACCATCGGGCACGCCAGCTGGCGGGCCCCCGTACCGCCGCGACTTCCGGAGGTGACCCCGCTGCGCGGCCGGTCGATGACCACCCCCGACGGCACCCACCACGCGATCGCGCCGTTCGGGCGGGCCGGCCTGGTCCTGGTGGTGGCCCGCGAGCAGAGCGGGACCCTCTCCGCCGCCGCGTTCCACAGCACCGAGGTGGACCGGCTCACCCAGCTCGTCCGGGCCAGCGCGGTGATCCTCGGCGACCGGCTGGACCTGGTCGGCGCGCCCCCGGTGATCGCCGGCCCCTGAGCGGTGGCCCGAGGAGTTCCCGAGCCGTCACCGGCGAGCAACCGGGTGGCAACAGCCCGGGACGAGGCTCGTACCGGGGAAGGGAGCCAACCATGACGTTGTGGCGGATCCGAGCGACCGTGGACGACCGGCCGGGTTACCTGTCGGTCCTCACGGCGAGCCTCGCGCTGCGCGGAGTCAACATCCTCACCGTGCAGGTGCAGCCCACCGAGCACGGCGCGGTGGACGATTTCCTCGTCGACGCGCCGGACGCGCTCGACGAGGCCGAGTTGCTCGCCGCCGTCGAGCGGGGGCGGGGCCGGGACTGCTGGGTGGCGCGCAGCGAGGCGCGTGGCCTGGCCGACCAGCCCACCCGGGTGCTCGGGCTGGCCAGCCGGCTGGTGCGCGACCCGGACGCGACCGGCGAGGCGCTGTCCACCCTGCTCGGCGCCGACTCGGTCAGCTGGCGGCCCGCGTCGACCAGCGTCGACCGGGGGATCATCGGCACCAGGATGCTGCTGGCGGACCCGGCGGGCGGCTCGTTCGCGCTACGCCGGGCCGCGCCGGCCTTCACTCCGGCGGAGTACGCCCGGGCGCAGGCCCTGGTCGAGCTGGCCGCCACCGTGACGCGCCGGGCCGCCGAACAGGTCACCGTGGTGCTGCCCGACGGCGCCGAGCTGGCCGTCCGACCGGCCTGCGCGCACGACCTGCCCGGCGTGCTGGAGCTGCACGAGGGGTGCTCGCCACGCACCCGGCAACGGCGCTACCTGAGCGGGGCGGCGCTGCCGCAGCAGGCCCGGTTGCGCAGGCTGCTGGAGCCGAGCCGAGGGCTGACCCTGCTCGCCACGGCCACCGACGACGGCGGCGTGGAGTCGGTGGTCGCGATGGCGAACCTGCTCGGTGAGGGCGACGAGGCCGAGGTGGCGCTGCTGGTGCGTGACGACTGGCAGCGGCGTGGGCTCGGCTCGGTGTTGCTACGCCGGCTGGCCCGGCACGCCGACCGGGCCGGGTACGCGGCGCTGGTGCTGCACGTACAGGCCGAGAACACCCCGATGCTGCGCACCCTGCGCCGGCTGAACCGGCCCAGCTCGGCCGAGCGTGACGGGACCCTGCTCAGTCTCACCGTCCCGCTCACCGCGGAAAGGAAGGGCACCTTCTTAACGCCTGGTGCATAGGAAGGGCCCCTTGTTAACAACGAGGCAGCTCGCGGAGGTTCACCCGGGGACGGAGCGCGGACGTGTCAACGCGCGGGCGGTTCGCGCTGGCCGCACACGCAGAACCGGTTGCCCTCGGGGTCGGCGAGCACCACGTACGGCGGCTCCGTCGGATGCGGGTCGGTGGGGTAGTGCCCCCACTCCACCCGCCGGGCGCCGAGGGCGAGCAGCCGGTCGAGTTCCTCGTCGAGGCTGCGCTCGCCGGCGTCGAGGTCCATGTGGAACCGAGGGAACTCCTGCACCGGGCTCTCGCTGAGGTCCATCGCGATGGCCAAGCCCGGCGCCCCGGGCGGTGGCTCCAGCACGATCCAGTCATCGCCCTCGAATCGGGGCGCCCGACGACGGTAGCCGAGGGCCGCGGCCCAGAACGTTCCCGCCCGGTCGGCGTCGGACACGCCCAGGGAAAGCTGCGCGATGATCGCCATCTCTTTACGGTACGCCGCCAGGCCCGGTGTTAAGAGGGGCCCCTTGCTATGCACCAGGCGTTAACAAGGGGCCCTTCCTTACATCTCGGTCAGGTGGTGGGGTAGCTGCTGTAGTCGGGGAAGTTGCCGTAGAGCCGGCTGTCGCCGCCGACGGTGACGGCCTGCACGAGGAGGTCACCGCCGACGAACGCGCCCTTCCAGGAGGCGCCCCGCCCGCCGAACGGCTCGTCGCGATCGCCCCGCGAGCGCGGCTTGTTGATGCCCACCTTGAACGCCTGGAGGTCCACCGCGAGCTTGCCGGCCTCGTCGGTGTCGTCGCAGGCCAGCGACGCGACGAGTGCGCCGTTGGAGGCGTTCATGGCGGCCAGCAACTCGTCGGTGGTGTCCACCACGACGATCGTGTCGACCGGCCCGAACGGTTCGGCGTGCATCAGCCGGGACCGTCCGGGCGGGGCGAGCAGCACCGACGGCGCCACGTACGCCGAGGTGTCCTGCCCGGGCAGGAACGGCGCGCCGGTCAGCTTGCCCCGGTGCAGCGGCACCGCGCCGCCGCGGACCGCCTCGTCGACCTTCCGGCGCAGTTCCTCGGCCTTGGCGGCGCTGATCAGCGGCCCGAAGTCCAGCTCGGGTAGCGGGTCGCCGGGCCGCCAGGTCTCCTCGACCGCGAGGGGATGCCCGAATCGGATCGAGGAGACCACCGGCAGGTACATGTCGAGGAACTCGTCGACCAGGTCACGCTGTACGACGAACCGGGGGTACGCGGTGCAGCGCTGCTTGCCGTACTCGAAGCCCTTCCTGAGGTGCGCGGCGAGCATGTCCCACTGGGAGAAGTTCCAGATGCCCCAGGCGTTCAGGCCCTCCTGCTCGATGAAGTGCCGTTTGTCGCTGTCGAGCAGCGCGGCGGCCACCTTGCCCCCGTTGGAGCGCCCGCCGACGAACGCCACCGCGCCGATCTCGGGTGCCCGGACCAGCACTTCGGACAGTTCCTCGCCGCCGCCGGAGACCAGCGTGGCGGGCAGTCCGGCCCGGCGCATCAGCGCGTGCGCGACGGTCAGGCAGACCGCGCCGCCCTGGGACGGGGTCTTGGCGATGACCGCGTTGCCGGCGAGTAGTTGGACCAGTTCGGCGTGCACGAGGACGCTCATCGGGTAGTTCCACGAGGCGATGTTGCTGACCGGGCCGGGTAGCGGCTCGCGGCCGTCGGCCAGCATCCGGTCGATTTCGCCCGCGTACCAGCGGACGCCGTCCAATGCCCGGTCCACATCGGCGCAGGCCAGCCGCCACGGCTTGCCGATTTCCCAGACCAGCAGCAGCGCGAGCAGGTCGCGGTGGGCGGTGAGCGCGTCCAGCGCGTCGATGACCCGCGCCTTGCGGTCGGCGAGCGGGGTCTGGGCCCAGGCCCGGTGCGCGGCGGCGGCGTGCGCGACGGCGGCGCGGGCGGTGTCGGCGTCGAGCCGGGGGAGGTTGATCACCACGGTGTTGTCCACCGGGGTGCGGACCGGGGCGGGGCGGCCGACGGCCCGCCACTCGCCCTCGACCAGGTTGTGCAGGGTGGTGACACCGTCCACCTCGGCGCCGAACGCCTCGGGGGTGGCGGCCACCGCGCGGGCGAGTACGTCGGACCATGCGGTGCCCTCGGCGAGTCGTAGTGCCATCGCGTTCTCCTCAGGGTTGACCGGGGGAGCGGCGGCGTCGATGGCACCGCTGGTGATCGGTACTGTCCCGCGCCGGGTAGCGGGTCAGCAACAGTACGTTTGTCTGGCTGGATGCCCCGAGGCGCGCTCGTCGGACGTTGCGCGCGGCGTTGACCGGCCTGAACTGCGGGTAAGTCTGCCAGCTATTTATTGCCGTCGATGATGTGAGCTATCTCCAGGCGCCGTCGACCGGGTTACCCGTCGGTACGGATCGGCATCCGCAACGGATCAACCGCCACCGACGACGGCGGCCGGCCGCCGGACAGGGTCCGGCGGCCGGCCGCGGGGCCGAGCGGGATCAGCTGGTGAAGGTGATCCGGTCGCGACGGCGCCGCATCATCAGCAGGGCGCCACCGCCGATCAGGGCGACGCCGCCCAGCGCGAGGCTGGTCACGGCCACACCGGTCAGCGGCAGACCGCCGCCATTGTCGGTGCCACCCGCGCCGCCTCCCGTGCTGGCCGAGGCCGAGACGGAGCCCTCGGGTGCGGTCGAGTCGGACGGGGAGACCGAGTCCGACGGCGAGACCGAGTCCGACGGCGAGACCGAGTCCGACGGCGAGACCGAGTCCGACGGGGAGACCGAGGTCGACGGCGAGGCCGAGGTCGACGGCGAGACGGAGCTCGACGGCGTGGGGCTCGGGGACTGGGTGCCCCCGGTGCCGGCGCACGTGTGGGTCAGGTTGAAGAAGTTCTGCGGAACCTGCCCGTGGATGGTCGACTCGCCGCTCTCCAGCTTCCAGCCGGACGGCGTGGCGAACCAGACCTTCTTGGCGCCGTTGTCGGTGGTGAAGTGGCCGTCCGCAAGGGTCTTGTAGGTGTCGGCGGTGCCGTTGTTGTCGGTATCCCAGCCGATCCGCACCGCGTCGACGCTCTCGACGCCCTTGCCGGGCCAGATGAAGACCCAGACGTCCTGGTCGGCCTGCTGGCCTGCCGCGCACTTGCCAAAGCCCTGGTTGAAGCCGTTGTCCGCCGCCAGGATGTGCTCGCCGTCCTGGTGCAGGACGGGATTGGTGACGGTGGTCGATGCCCAAGCCGGGGTGGCGAGAGCGAGACCGGCCGTGGCGGCGGCCGTGCAGACGGCCGCGCGCACCAGGCGCCGACGCTGTGGCATGAGTATTCCTCCGAGATTGGCCGAGGGGACGGCACATGATCCCATGTACGGGATCTTTTGGCGACATCGGTCGATCGGCCTGAGCTGGGACGACGTGCCGGACAGGAACAGGATTCGGGCCAACTTCTGCGGCTTTCCTGCGCGTGTCGCCGTAACACGTACCGCCGCCGCGACGCTCCGCGCGCTCCGGCGGGCTTCCCAACCCGCAGTGCTCACATTACATTGTCGACTATCCATGGGAGCGCTTCCGTGGATCCCCGTGGTGACTCCGCCACCGACAGGAGCCCGCCATGCCCCATCCCACCCGGCCGTCGCCCGGCCGCCCGGACCGGTCCCTATCACCGGTCGCCGACCAACCCTGGCCACGGCGACTGCTCGCCGCCGGCGTCGCCCTGCTCACCGGGCTCGCCCTGGCGGTGGCCGCACCGCCGTCCGGGCCCGCGTCCGCCGCACCGGCCTTCGACTACGCGGAGGCGTTGCAGAAGTCGCTGCTCTTCTACGAGGCGCAGCAGTCCGGCCGGCTGCCCGACTGGAACCGGGTCTCCTGGCGCGGCGACAGCGCGCTCACCGACGGGGCCGACGTCGGGCTGGACCTCACCGGCGGCTGGTACGACGCCGGTGACCACGTGAAGTTCGGCTTCCCGATGGCGTTCAGCGCCACCATGCTGGCGTGGGGCGCGGTGGAATACCGCAGCGGCTACACCGCCTCCGGGCAACTGCCGCACCTGCTGAACAACCTGCGCTTCGTCAACGACTACTTCATCAAGGCGCACCCGTCGGCCAACGTCCTCTACGGACAGGTCGGCAAGGGCGACGACGACCACAAGTGGTGGGGCCCGGCCGAGGTGCTGCCGATGGCGCGGCCCGCGTACAAGATCGATGCGAGCTGTGGCGGCGCGGACCTGGCGGGGGAGACGGCGGCTGCGATGGCCGCCTCCTCGATGGTGTTCCGGCCCACCGACGCGGCCTACGCCGACCGTCTGGTCGGGCACGCCCGGCAGCTCTACACCTTCGCCGACACGGTGCGGAAGTCCTACCACGAGTGCATCACCGACGCGACGAGCTTCTACCGCTCGTGGAGCGGTTGGCAGGACGAGCTGGTCTGGGCCGCGATCTGGCTGCACCGGGCCACCGGCGAGGCCAGCTACCTGGCCAAGGCCGAGAGCGAGTACGACAAGCTCGGCACCGAGAACCAGTCCACCACCCGCTCCTACAAGTGGACCATCGCCTGGGACAACAAGCAGTTCGGGGCGTACGTGCTGCTGGCCAACCTGACCGGCAAGCAGAAGTACGTCGACGACGCCAACCGTTGGCTGGACTACTGGACCGTCGGCGTGGACGGGCAGCGGGTGCCGTACTCGCCGGGCGGCATGGCCGTGCTCGACTCCTGGGGCGCGCTGCGCTACGCCGCCAACACCTCGTTCGCCGCGCTGGTCTACAGCGACAAGACCACCGACACCACCCGCAAGGCGCGCTACCACGACTTCGCCGTCCGGCAGATCAACTACGCGCTCGGCGACAACCCGCGCAACTCCAGCTACGTCATCGGGTTCGGCGCCAACTCGCCGCGCAACCCGCACCACCGCACCGCGCACGGCTCCTGGTGGGACAGCCAGACCGTGCCCGTCGAAACCCGGCACACCCTCTACGGCGCGCTGGTCGGCGGGCCGTCGGCGGCCAACGACGCGTACACCGACAGCCGGTCGGACTACGTGATGAACGAGGTGGCCACCGACTACAACGCCGGCTTCACCTCCGCGCTGGTCCGGCTGGTCTCCGAGTACGGCGGCACCCCGCTCGCCGGCTTCCCGGTCGCCGAGACGCCGGACCTCGACGAGGTGACCGTGGAGACCACGGTGATGCAGGCCGAGCCCCGGGCGACCGGTCTCAAAACGATGATCTACAACAGGTCCGCGTACCCGGCCCGGGCGCTGACCGACGCCCGGTTCCGCTACTACTTCCGCCCGGACGGCGTCGGGCCGGTGCAGGTCACCCCGGGCTACACCCAGGGCTGCCCGTCCCCGACCAGCGCGAGGCAGCTCAGCGGCGACATCTGGTACGTCGAGGTGGACTGCACCGGGCACACCATCGCCCCGGCCGGGCAGTCACAGCACCGGATGGAGGTCCAGTTCAAGATCGGGGTGCCGGAGGGCGGTACCTGGGATCCGACCAACGACCCGTCGTACCAGGCCACCGCCGGGCCGAACCGGAAGGTGCCGCTCTACTCCGGCGGCACCCGGATCTGGGGCGACGAGCCGGGGCCGGCCGTGCCGGACACCACCGCTCCGACCGTGCCGGGTAAGCCGGTGGCGTCCGAGCTGACCCCGAGGTCGGTCACCCTGAACTGGGCGGCGTCCACCGACAGCGGCGGTAGCGGGCTGGCCGGCTACGAGGTTCGCGAGTTCCTGGTCGGCAACGACGTGGTGGGTAACCGGCGGAGGACGGACCGTAGTTATCCACTGGCGGTGGACAACGAGCTGGTGATCCGGCCCGTCACCGGCACCGCACTGACCGTCTCGACGCTGCTGCCGGAGCGGACGTACCAGTTCACGGTCGTGGCCCGGGACGGCGGGCAACTCGTCGGCAGCCTCGCCGATGCTCAGCGTGACCACGCCGCCGGCAGACACCGCCGACACCACCGCGCCCAGCCCGCCCGGCGCCCCGGTCGCCTCGGCGGTCACCGCCACGGGGCTCACCCTGAGCTGGGCGGCGTCGACCGACAACGTCACAACCAGGGCTGGTCGGCGACGGTCAGCCAGACCGGCGCGGCGGTGACCGCGACCAGCCTCTCCTACAACGGCACGGTGGCCCCGGGGGCGTCGGTGAGCTTCGGCTTCAACGGCACGCACAGCGGCAGCAACCCTCGACCGACGGCCTTCACCGTCAACGGGATCGCCTGCGCCCTCGCCTGACGCCCACCGCTACGAGGGATAACCCGGCGGGATTCGGGGCAAGCCAGCGTTGTGCGGGAATTGCTGACCGTCGGGCACGGGACAGCCGACCGGGTGCGGCTGGGGGAACTGCTGACCGGGGCCGGGGTGGCCCTGGTCGTGGACGTGCGGCGGTACCCGGCCAGCCGCACCAACCCGGACGTCCGGCGGGAGGAACTCGAGCGGTGGCTGCCCGAGTGCGGCATCGACTACCGCTGGGAGCCGCGCCTGGGCGGACGCCGCCACGTTCCGGCCGGGGAGCCGGAGCCGGACACATGGTGGACGGTCGCGGCGTTCCGGGCGTACGCCGCGTACACCCGCACGTCGGAGTTCGACGCGGCGTTGGACAAGGTGCTGGCCGACGCGGCCGCGCGGACCACCGCGGTGATGTGCAGCGAGAGCCTCTGGTGGCGCTGCCACCGCCGGCTCATCGCCGACGTCGCGGCGCTCGGTCGCGGGACGCCCGTCGCGCACCTGATGCCGGACGGGCGGCTCAGCCCGCACCGGACGGCCGAAGGCGCCCGCCGGCTGCCCGAAGGGCACCTGTGCTGGGACGGTTGAGGGCCCGGCCGTCGCACCCGATGGCGTACCGGGGTGCCGGCGGCTGGCTAGGCTCGACCCGTGCGGGCACCGAAGCGCGATGACACGGTGCTGTTCGTCGTCTACGACGGGGTGCGGCTGCTCGACGTCACCGGTCCACTGGAGGTCCTCACCGTCGCCAACGAGCACGGCGGGGCGTACCGGTCGGTGCTCGCCTCGCCCGACGGCCGGGACGTGGTCAGCAGCGCCGGCGCCCGGCTCGGCGCCGACGTTGCGCTGCCCGACGTCGTCGCGCCGGTGGGCACCCTCGTCGTGCCGGGCGCGCCCGACTGGCAGGCGGCGGCCGCGGACCGGGCGCTGCTGGACCAGATCTGCCGGCTCGCCGCCGGGGCGCGACGGACCGCGTCGGTCTGCGCCGGGGCGTTCGCCCTCGCCGCGGCCGGCCTGCTCGACGGGCGGCGGGTGACCACCCACTGGGACCTGGCCGACCAGCTCTCCGCGCACTTCCCGGCGGTCACGGTCGACCCGGATCCGATCTTCATCACCGACGGCCGGATCATCACCTCGGCCGGGATCACCGCCGGCATCGACCTCACGCTGGCGCTGGTCGAGGCGGACCTCGGCCCGGAGATCGCCCGCGCGGTCGCCCGGCACCTGGTGGTCTTCATCCAACGCCCGGGCGGGCAGTCCCAGTTCAGCGTCCGGACCAGCGTGGAGGGCACCCGCAACGCCGTGCTCCGCCGGGTGCTGGACGCGGTGGTCGGCGACCCGGCCCGGTCGTACGACCTGGCCGGCATGGCGGCGCTCGGCGGCGTGAGCCCCCGGCACCTGGCCCGGCTGTTCCGGGCCGAGCTGGGCACCACCCCGGCCGGGTACCTGGACCGGATCCGGGTGGAGGCGGCGCGCGGCCTGCTGGAGCGCGGCGACGACACCCTGGACGTGGTGGCCCGGCGAGTCGGTTTCGGCTCGCCGGAGACGATGCGGCGGATCTTCGTGCGGTACGTCGGTGTCAACCCCGGCGCCTACCGGTCCCGCTTCCGCACCACCGGCATCTCCGGCCACCAGTGACCGGCGGTGGTCTCCGGCCGGCGTCCCGACCGGAGACCACCGGGATCACCGGCCGGAGGCGAGTTCGGGTTCGGGGACGACCGCCGGCGCGGGATCAGACTGCCGCAGGGCGACCAGCGCGGCGACGGCGAGCAGCGCCACCGACAGCCAGAGGCCGACCGCGATCCCGCCGGAGTCCGACAGCACGCCGGAGACCAGCGGACCGACCGCCTGGCCGAGCGAGAACGCCACCGTCAGCAGGGCGATGCCGGCGGTCCAGCCGCCGACCGGCAGGGCCCGGCGGGCCAGCACCGTGGCCGCCGTCGGACCGGCCATGAACGCGCTGCCGAACACCACCGCCGAGAGCAGTGCCGCGGGCAGCCCGGCGGGCAGCAGCAGCACCGGCAGCACGCCGAGCAGCACCACCAGGGACACCAACGCCGGTGCCCGGCCACCGGGCAGCCGGCTGACCAGCCGCCCCCACACGGTGAGCGTGGCCAGCGCGGACGCGAGGCCGAGCGTCACGAAGAACGCGGCGACCCCCGGCGTGCGCAGCCCCTCGTCGCGCAGCAGCGCGATCACGAAGGTCAGGTAGCTCACGTAGCCGGCGCCGAAGAGCACGTACCAGACGAAGGTCGGGGCGAGCCGCTCCAGGTCCGCCCGGGGCATGCCGGCGCGGGTGACCCCGGTCACGGGCGCGACTCGGCGGACGGCGAGCAGAGCCGGGACGACCGCGAGCACGGCGGCCCCGCCGAGCAGCAGCCAGCCGACCCGCCACCCGGCGTCCCCGGCCACCGCGAGCGCCGCCGGCACCAGCAGACCGGAGAGCACCACCCCGATGCCGACCCCGGCCATGTAGAGGGCCACCATCGTCGCGGCCCGCCGCTGCCCACCCCCGGCGGACACCCGGGCGGCGAGCGCCGAGCCGAGCACGAAGGTGACCGCCGTGGTCACCCCGCCCACGAAACGCAGCAGGCCCAGCACGGGGTAGTCCGCGCTCGCGGCGGTGAGCAGCAGGATGAGCGCGCTCACCGCGAGGGTGCCCAGGAACGCGGCCCGGTCGCCGAACCGGCGGGCCCAGAACACGGCCGTGCCGGCGCCCAGCAGGTAGCCGGCGGCGTTCGCGGTGTTCAGGCCGCCGGCCTGGGCGTACGTCCAGTGCAGGTCGCCGCGCATGGCGGGCAGCAGCAGGGCGTACGCGAAGCGGGTGAAGCCGAGCGCCACGACCGGCCCGGCGGCCAGGCCGAGCGCGATCAGCGGTTCCCGCCAGGACGGGAATCGGGACATGGTTCCTCCTCGGTCGGCGGGCTCGTCGGCCCGCTGATCAGGTGGAACCCGGCACTGCCGGTGGTCGGTGGCCGGCCGGATGGACCGGTGACCCTCGGATCGGGACATCGGCGGTGGACGCGGTGGTGCCGCCGCTCACTCCACCAGGTCGTCGGCGAGCAGGTCCATCAGCAGGCCGTCGTGCCAGCGCCCGTCCTCGCCGCGCTCGTAGCGGCGCAGCACCCCGACCGGCCGGAAACCGACCTTGGCGTACGCGCGGATGGCGGCGCTGTTCGCCGCCGCCGGGTCGATGGTGAACCGGTGGTGGCCGTACTCCTCGATGAGGTGTCGGGCCAGGGTGCGGATGGCGTCTACGCCGAGCCCGGCGCCGCGTACCGCAGGGTCGAGGAAGATGTCCAGGCTGGCGTGCCGGTAGTCCGGGTCCGGCTCGGCGTACCACTGGATCGCGCCGATCACCCGGCCGTCGTGCTCGATGGCGTACAGGGTCAGCTCGTCGTCGGCCAGGTCGGCGCGAACGGCTTCCACCAGGTCGTCGCCGCCCCGCCACCACCGGCGCACCTCAGGATCGGCGCGGATCGCCGCGAGGGCCGGCACGTCCGCGACCGTCGCCGGTCGCAGAGTCACCGCCCGCCCCCGCAGCATCGGCTCAGCCCCGGATCTCGCCGTGCTCGACGCAGACCGCCGACCAGCCGACCGGCAGCACCTGCACCTTCATCCGGCGGCGGCAGCGGTGGCAGTATCGCGGCGGCTCCAGCTGGCGGGCCGACGCGCAGCCCGGGTGGGCGCCGCCGGCCGCCACCGGCTCACCGCACCGGTCGCACCACAGCTCCGTCGTCGTCATGACCGTCACAGCGTGGCGGAGAGGGCCTTGACCGGCATCTTCAGCTCGTCCAGCAGGTCCAGGTCGGCGGTCGCCGGCCTGCCCAGCGTGGTCAGGTAGTTGCCGACGATCACCGCGTTGATCCCGCCGAGCAGACCGTCGCGGGTGCCGAGGTCACCGAGGGTGATCTCCCGGCCGCCCGCGTACCGCAGGATGGTGCGCGGCATGGCCAGCCGGAACGCGGCGATGGCCCGCAGGGCGTCCTTGCCCTCCACCACCGGGCGGTCACCCAGCGGGGTGCCGGGCCGGGGGTTGAGGAAGTTCAGCGGCACCTCGTGCGGGTTCAGTTCGGCGAGCTGCGCGGCGAACTCCGCCCGCTGCTCGACGGTCTCGCCGAGGCCGAGGATGCCACCGCAGCAGACCTCCATGCCGGAGTCGCGGACCATCCGCAGCGTCTCCCAGCGCTCCTCCCAGGAGTGCGTGGTGACCACGTTGGGGAAGTACGACCGGCAGGTCTCCAGGTTGTGGTTGTAGCGGTGCACGCCCATGTCGACCAGGTCGTCGACCTGCTCCTGGGAGAGCATGCCCAGCGACGCGGCGACCTGGATGTCGACCTCGGCCTTGATGGCGGCGACGCCCTCGCGCATCTGCTTCATTAGCCGGGCGTCCGGGCCGCGGACGGCGGCCACGATGCAGAACTCCGTCGCCCCGGTCTTCGCGGTCTGCTTCGCCGCCTCGACGAGGGACGGGATGTCCAGCCAGACCGAGCGCACCGGGGAGGTGAACAGGCCGGACTGGGAGCAGAAGTGGCAGTCCTCCGGGCAGCCGCCCGTCTTCAGCGAGACGATTCCCTCGACCTCGACCTCCGGACCACACCACCGCATCCGCACGTCGTGCGCGAGCTGGAGGGCGGCGGGCAGGTGCTCGTCGGGCAGGTTCAGCACGGCGAGGACGCCGGCCTCGTCGAGGCCGACGCCGTCACCCAGGACCTGGGTACGGGCCTGGTCGAGGATCTCTGGCATGGCTCGTACCCTACAAGGCCCCCCGGTCAGCCGGAACGGCCCGCCGGCCGGGCGAGCGGGACGGCCGGCGTGGTCGGGATCTAGCGGTACGCGGCAGCCGTCGCATCGGCCCAGCCGCGAGGCTCACGTTCGGTGCGGTCGACCTCGCGTACCGAGTGGATCCGTCGGGCCGGTGGTGGCGGGTGGTAATTTCGCCCGGCGGGTGTCGGCGTGACCGGCGCGGACGGTGGCGAAGGGGTGACGGTGGCGGACTGGCTGGCGGCGCTCGACCGCCGTGCGGATCTGCGGGCGAAGGCCGGGCTGACCCGGCGGCTGCACCCGCGTCCCGCCGCCGACGGCATGATCGACCTGGCCGGCAACGACTACCTCGGCCTGGCCACCCACCCGGAGGTCACCGGTGCCGCCGCGGCGGCGCTGTCGGCGTACGGGCTGGGGGCCACCGGGTCGCGCCTCGTGCGCGGCTCCACCGACGCGCACCAGGCGCTGGAGGACGAGCTGGCGCAGTGGCTGGGCACCGACCGGTCCCTCGTCTTCTCCTCCGGCTACCTGGCCAACCTGGGTGCGTTGCGTGCCCTCGTCCAACCCCGGACGCTGCTCGTCTCCGACGCGCACAACCACGCGTCCCTGATCGACGGCTGCCGGATCTCCGGCGCGGAGACCGTGGTCACCGCCCACGCCGACGTGACGGCGGTGGCCGCCGCGCTCGCGGTGGCCCCGGGCCGCCCGGCGGTGGTGGTCACCGAGTCGGTCTTCTCGGTCGACGGCGATCTCGCCCCGCTGGCCCGGCTGCACGCGGTGGCCCGCCGCTACGGCGCGCTGCTGCTGGTCGACGACGCGCACGCGCTCGGCGTGACCGGTCCGGCCGGCGCCGGGGCGGTCGCCGCCGCCGGGCTCGCCGGCGAACCGGACGTGGTGGTCACCGCAACCCTGTCCAAGGCGCTCGGTGGCGCGGGCGGGGTGGTCGCCGGCCCGGCCGAGTTCGTCCGGCACCTGGTCGAGACCGGCCGCACGTTCATCTTCGACACCGCGCTGCCGCCGGCGGTCGCCGCCGGGGTGCACGCCGCGCTGCGGCTGGCCCGGGCCGGTGATGACCTGCGTACCGAGCTGGCCGAGCGGGTGGCCCTCGCGGTCGACCGGCTGCGTACGGCCGGGTTGACCGTCTCCGCGCCGGACGCGGCCGTGATCTCGGTGACCGCCCCCGGGCCGGAGGCGGCGACGACCTGGGCCGCCGACTGCCGGGACCGGGGTGTCGCGGTGGGCTGCTTCCGGCCGCCGTCGACCCCGGACAACCGCTCCCGGCTGCGCCTCACCGTCAGCGCCGGGGTGTCCCGGCCGGCCTTCGAGCGGGCACTGGACGTCATCGTCGAGTGCGCGCCATGAGCGCGAGGAGTGAGCCGGTGTTGCGAGCCCCGCAGTCGCGAACCGAGATGGCCCCGTGAGCGCGAGGAGTGAGCCGGTGTTGCGAGCCCCGCAGTCGCGAACCGAGATGGCCCCGTGAGCGCGTGGCAGGGGGTGGTGCTGGTCACCGGTACCGATACCGGTGTCGGCAAGACGGTGGTGACCGCGGCGATCACCGCCGCCGCGCAGGCCGCCGGGCTGCGGGTGGCCGTGGTCAAACCAGGTCAGACCGGTACGGCCGGCGGTGAGCCCGGCGACGTGGACGCGGTCAACCGGCTGGCGGCGCCGCTCACCGGTCGCACCCTGGCCAGCTATCCAGACCCGCTCGCGCCGCTGGCCGCCGCCCGGGTCGCCGAGCTGCCGCCGCTGGAGCTGTACACCGCCGTGGACGCCGTCCGTGGCGAGACCGACAAGCACGACCTGGTGCTGGTCGAGGGGGCGGGCGGACTGCTGGTGCCGATGGGGCTGCGCCCGTCTGGTGAGCCGTGGACGATGGCCGACCTGGCGGTGTCGCTCGGGGCGCCCGCCGTGGTGGTCGCCCGTGCCGGGCTGGGCACCCTCAACCACACCGCGCTGACCCTGGAGGCGCTGGACCGCCGGGCGGTGCCCGCCGGCGTGGTGATCGGCGCCTGGCCGAACACGCCGGAGCTGGTGCACTGGACGAACCTCACCGACCTGGTGCCGAACCTGCTCGGCGCGGTGCCCGCCGGTGCCGGCGCGATGGACCCGGGGGTGTTCCGGCGCTCCGCTCCGGGCTGGCTGACGCCGTCGCTGCACGGCGTGCTCGACGACTGGCGTGCCTGGGCCGAGGAGAGCGGCTGAACACCTCACTTTCGTCAGTGTCCGCCCAGGTCGAGCGTGGGTAGCGTGGCCGCCGTGAGGATCGCGAGGTGGCTGGCGGACGGGGCGTCGGGGGTGGTGCGGCGACAGGGTCTGGCGGATGCGCTGCTCTGGGCGGTGCTCGCCGCCCCGATCGGGTACGCGAGGCTGACCCCGCCGCACTCGCGGCACAACCTGGAGTTGCTGCTGGCTGGGCTGACGGTGCTGGCCGTGGCGGTGGCACTGGGACGGCGTCGGCCGCTGGTCGGGCTGCTGCTGGTGGTGCTCGGGTCACTGGTCGACGGCAACTTCGTGTTCGCCATCCCGGTGTTCAGTTACCTGACCGGGCGGCGCAGCGCCGGGGCGGCCCCGGCGGCCGTGCTGTTCGGCGTGATCGCGGTCGGTGGCACGACGCTGAACCTGGGTTTGCTCGGCACCGGGGCGGGCACCTGGTTCCTGCTCGCGTCGGTGCTGCTGTTCGCCGGGGTGTTTCCGTGGCTGGTCGGCCGGTACCGCCGGCAGCAGCAGGAGCTGGCCGACGCGGGCGGCCGGCACGCCGAGGCGCTGGCGCGCGAGCAGCGCGGCGCCGCCGAGCGGATCCGGTTGCGTGAGCGCGCCCGGATCGCCGAGGAGATGCACGACTCGCTCGGTCACGACCTCAGCCTGATCGCGCTGCGCGCCGCCGCGCTGGAGCTCGCCCACGACCTCGATCCCGGGCACCGTGCGGCGGTGGGGGAGCTGCGGACCAGCGTCGCCGCCGCCACGGAACGGCTGCACGGCATCATCGGGGTGCTCCGGGAGGAGGGCGGCCCGGCGGGGCTCCGACCGGCCGGCGAGACCGTCACCGACCTGGTGGACGGGGCTCGGGAGGCCGGGATGGCGGTGCGGCTGGACGCGCCGCCCGGTGCCGTGGAGCTGCCCGGGATGACCGGGCCAGCCGCGCACGGGGTGGTCCGGGAGGCGCTCACCAACGCGGCCCGGTACGCCCCGGGCGCCCCGGTCACCGTCACCCTCGCCCCCTTCGGGGACGGGATCGAGGTGCGGGTGCGGAACGGGCCGCCACCGGCCGGCCCGCTGCCCAGCCCGCCGTCCTCCGGCAGCGGTCTGCTCGCCCTCGCCGAGCGCGTCCGGCTGGCCGGCGGCGTCCTGGACACCGGTCCGCACCCGGACGGTGGTTTCGCGGTACGGGCCCGGCTGCCGCTGTCCGCCGACGCGGCGGACGTCGTTCCCGCCGAGCCGTGGTCGGCCGTGGTTGCCGAGCCCGGCGTGGGGACCGGCGGTGGTGCTGTCGACGGGGTGGAGCGGCCGGTCGACGCCGCGCGTCGGCTGAGCGAGGCCCGCCGCCGGGTACGCCGCAGCCTGTTGACCGCGCTCGCCGCCCCGGCGGGGCTCGCGCTGGCCCTGTCGCTGGTCTACTACTCGTTCGCCACGGCCGGCACGGTGCTGGACGAGTCGGCGTTCGACCGGATGCGGCCCGGCACCCCGCGCTCCGATCTGGCCGATCTGCCCCGCCGGGCGCTCACCCCGCCAACGGGCGCGGAGAAGGTCGGTTGCGAGTTCTACACCGACGGCAACTTCCCCCTCGCCGAGCCGACCTGGCGGCTCTGTTTCACCGATGGCCGGCTGGTCAGCAAGGAGCGGATCGCAGGATGACCACGGATACCTTCGCGGCCACGCCGGTTCGGGTGGTCCTCGCCGACGACGAGGCGATGATCCGGGCCGGCGTCCGCGCCATCCTCGCCGCCGACCCGGGCATCGAGGTGGTCGCCGAGGCCGGCGACGGGCGGACGGCCGTGGAGCTGGTGCGCGCGCACCGGCCCCGGGTGGCGCTGCTGGACATCCGGATGCCGCGCCTGGACGGGTTGGCCGCCGCCGCCGAGATCCGCCGGGTGGCGCCGGACACGGCCACGCTCATGCTGACCACCTTCGGTGAGGACGACCACGTGGCCCGGGCGCTCGGGCACGGTGCCAGTGGGTTCCTGCTCAAGGCCGGCGACCCGCGCGAGCTGATCGCCGGGGTGCACGCGGTCGCCGAGGGCGGGGCGTACCTGTCGCCTCGGGTGGCCCGCCGGGTGATCGAGCTGGGCGCCGGGCGGTTGGCCCGCCGGCCCGCCGCGCGGGACCGGACGGCCGGGCTGACCGAGCGGGAGCGGGAGGTGCTGGCCCTGGTCGGGGCGGGGCTGTCCAACGCGGAGATCGCCCGCCGGCTGCACCTGGTGGAGGGCACCGTGAAGAGCTACCTGACCAGCATCTTCACCCGGCTGGATGTCCGTAACCGGGTGCAGGCCGCGATCATCGCGTACGAGGCGGGGCTGGTCGACGGCTGAGCGGGGGCCCGGGAGCCCCCGCTCAGCGCTCAGGCGTCGCGGCGGCGCAGCGCGGCCCGGCCCAGCAGCAGCGCCGCGCCGGCCCATCCGGCGAGCAGCAGCAGCCCGATCGCGGCCGGGTACGGCTCGGTGTCGCCGGCCATGAAGTGCGCGCCGGCCACGCCCGGGAAGACGTCGGCGATCCGGTTCAGCACGGTGATGTCCGGTTCCTGGAGCGACAGCGGCACGATCATCAGGGTGGCGAAGAGCACGGTGAGGGTGAGCACCGCGCTGCGCAGCGCCGCGCCGAGGCCGAGCGCGAGGACGCCCACCAGCGCCAGGTACGTCGCCACGGCCACGATGTCGCCGATCGTGCCGGCGGCCGGTGCGCTGCCCCACTCGCCCAGCAGCGGCCGGGCGGCCAGTGCGCCGACGCCGCCGAGCAGCAGCCCGAGGACGAAGATGACCGCGCCGGTGACCACGGCCTTGGCCAGCAGCACCCGACCCCGGGACGGGGTGCACTGCAGCGTGGTCCGGATGGTGCCGCTGGTGAACTCGGCGGTGATCGCCAGCAGGCCCAGCGCCAGCACCGCGTACTGGGTCAGCTCGACCGAGTCGATCAGCACGGTGCCAACGGTGACGATGCCCCGGTCGTCGAGCGGGTCGTCGTTGGTGTTGTCGTTGGCCGCGTAGATGGCGAGCTGTGCGGCGCTCGCGGCCATCAGCACCAGCCCGGCCAGCGCCGTCCACCAGGTGGTCCGCACCGAGAACAGCTTGGTCCACTCGGCGGCCACCGCGCCGCGGAAGTCGGCCGGGGCGGGGCGGGTGTCCGGGATGGTGATCGTGCTCATCGTGCCTCGCTTACGGTCGGGCCGCCGGCGTACTCGACGCTGTCAGCGGTCAGCTCCATGAACGCCTGCTCCAGCGACGCGCCGTGCGGGCTCAGCTCGTGCAACCGCACCCCCAGCTCGTACGCCAGGTCACCGATCCGGTCCACGGCGCTGCCGCTGACGGTCAGCTCGTCGGGCCCGGCCGGCTCGACGGTGGCGCCGGCGGCGGTGAGGCGGGCGGCGAGGGTGGCCAGCCCGTCGGGGTGCGGACTGCGGACCCGGACGGCGACGGCGCTGCCCGCGATCACGTCGTCGATCGGCGCGTCGGCCAGCAGCCGTCCCCGGCCGATCACCACGAGCTGGTCGGCGGTGAGCTGCATCTCGCTCATCAGGTGACTGGAGACGAAGACGGTCCGACCCTGGTCGGCCAGCGAGCGCATCAGCTGCCGCACCCAGCGCACCCCGTCCGGGTCGAGGCCGTTGACCGGCTCGTCGAACATCAGCACCGGCGGGTCGCCGAGGAGTGCGCCGGCGATGCCGAGCCGCTGGCCCATCCCGAGGGAGAGGGTCCGGCCCGGCTTGGCGGCGGCGCGCCCGTCCAGCCCGACGGTGTCGAGCACCTCGTCCACCCGGCGCGCCGGGATGCCGTTGCTGCGGGCCATGGCCAGCAGGTGCGCCCGGCCGGCGCGGGCGGGGTGGATGGCCCGGGCGTCGAGCAGGGCGCCCACCTCGTGCAGGGGGCGCCGCAGCTCCCGGTACGCCCGTCCGCCGATCAACGCCTGCCCGGCGGTGGGGCGGTCCAGGCCGAGGATCATCCGCATGGTGGTGGACTTGCCGGCGCCGTTCGGGCCGAGGAAGCCGGTGACCCGGCCGGGTGCGACGTCGACGGTCAGCGCGTCGACCGCGGTGGCCGCCCCGAACCGTTTCGTCAAGCCACGTAATGTGATCATGCGTTGACGCTAGGCGTGCGGACCGCCGCCCCACTGCGCCCGAACGGCACCACCCGACCCTGACTTTCGTCAAGCCGGGGGCGGTTTGGTCACCGTACGTAGTCTTCCAGCAGCGCCGGTGTGAGCCCGGCCCGGTGGATGGCCTTCAGCGCCGCGAGAAGGTCGTCCATGAGCGCCGGCCGGAAGTGCATCAGCAGGACGTCGCCGGGCCGCACCACCTTCTCCGGGGTCTGGTAGCGAACGACCCCCTTGTGCACGGTCTCGGTCCAGTGGAAGACGGCCTTCATGCCGCAGTCGTGCGCGGCCCTCAGAGTGGTGGCGTCACGATCGCCGAACGGTGGGCGGAACAGTGTCGGGCGCTTGCCGAACAGCGTCTCCAACGTGTCCGCCGCCCCGCAGATCTCCTGCTTCTGGAAGTCGTACGACCTGCCGGGCAGTGACGCGTGCCTGCTGGTGTGATTCTCGACGACCCCACCCGCCGCCTCGATCTGCCGGAAGTAGTCGGTGTGTTCCGCCGCCGCCGGCGAGTTGAGGAACATGGTGACCGGGATGTGGGCCTCGCGGATGAAGTCGATCACCGCGGGCGGACGGGCCAGCGCGCCGTCGTCGATGGTGATGAAGGCGACCTTCTGCTTGGTCGGCAGCCGGTGCCAGAACGGGGCCGGACCGTTCGTGGGCAGCGGCACCGGTTGCGGTGGTGGCGCCGCGGGAAAGACCGGCACCTGCGACAGGTACCAGGCCAGGCTCCCGGGTACGGGCTTCTGCGTCGGCGACGGCGAGGTCGACGGTGTCGGGGGCAGGGCGGACGGGCTGGGCTGGGTCGCGGTGATCTGCCGGGCGTGGAATGTCTGGCCGGGGCTGGCTGCGCAGGGACTCAGCGCCAGCAGGGCCAGAAGTGGGACGACGACACGGATCCGACGGGCGGGGGTGGCTGACACGCCCGGAAACCTACCGAGTTGATGTCAGGAGCCGGTCAGCTCGGTGTGGTGATCCTGTCCTCCCGGCGACGGACGATGAAGGCGTCGGGCATCCGGAAGGTGAGATTGTCGGGACACCACGGCGCGCGGACCACGGTCGTTGCGTCGAGCAGCGGCGCGGCCTCGGCCACCACAACGGCCGCCTCCATCCGGGCCAGCACGTCGCCGACGCAGCGGTGCGCGCCCGCCCCGAACGCCAGGTGCCGGCGCGATCCCCGCTGGCCGGGGCGGAACTCGTCCGGCGATTCGACGACTGCCGGGTCCCGGCCGGCGCGGGCCAGCCAGAGTACGAGGCTGGTGCCCGCCGGCACCGCGGTCCCGCCCAGCGTGCTGTCCGCCGCCGCCACCCGGCGCCAGGTGACGATGGGCGGTTCCAGTCGCAGCCCCTCCTCCACCACGTCGGCCACCGTGACCTCGCCGGTGCGGAGCCCGGCCCGCACCGCGGGTTCGCCGGCCAGCCGGTGCAGGAGCAGGGTGAGGAACTGTGAGGTCGTCTCCTGCCCGGCGACGAGCAGGAAGAAGAGCGCACCGACCACGACGTCCGGCGTGTGCCCGGCCGCGCGGAGTTCGGCGGCCAACCCGCCGCCGGTGGCCGCGAAGTCGCGCAGCACGCCGTGGAACCGGCCCACCTCAGTGGCGAGCGCCAACTGGCGGTCGGCGTCCAGCGGCGCCCAGAACAGCTCCAGTGCGGCCCGCGCGAACTCCTTGACCGCGCCGACCGGCGCGTCCGGCAGCTCGACCAGTCGGGCCAGCACCAGCAGTGGCAGGTCGGCGGCGAGTTCCGCGTAGAGATCGACCGGTTCACCGGCGTCGAGCGTCGCGGTCAGCCGGGCGACCCGGTCCCGGACCAGCGCGGTGAGCCAGGGACGCTGCGCGGCGACCCGAGCGGGGTGCAGCGCGTCGGCGACGATCGACCGGATGGCCGGATGGCTGGCACCGGAGTTGTTGGCCAGGGTGGGCGGCAGCCGGAACCGATGCCCGGCGAGCACCCGCAGCGCCGTCACCGGCATCGGAGTCACCGCGTCCAGCGCGTTGTCCGGCCGGTAGGTGACCGGGTCGGCGAGGACCTCGCGGACCAGCGCGTGGCGGGTGGCCACCAGGTGGCGTACGCCGACGTGGTCGGCCACCGTGGCCACGTCCGGCCACGGTGCCCCGACCGCGGACTCCCAGCTCCGGAACAGCACGCCGACACGCTAGCCGGCGGCTCCCGGCAGGCCGGCCCGCAACCGCCAGACGGTGGTGCGCTTCACCCGGACGCTCTCCAGTGCCTCCGGCACCGGCACGTCGTAGTGGGCCAGCTCGTCGAAGCGGTCCCGGGGCAGGAACGCCCGACCGGGGTCCCCGACCAGCACCAGGGCGCCGGCGCGGGTGGCGCGGAGCAGGAACCGCAGCATCCGGCGGGCCATCGCCTCGCTGTAGAAGGCGTCCCCCGCGAGCACGACCTCGGCGTCACCGGCGTCGCCGTCGAGGATGTCGCCGAACTCGGCGTCAACGCGTACTCCGTTGGCCTCGGCGTTGAGCGCGACTGCCGCGACCGCCAGTTCGTCCACCTCGACGGCCCGCACCGACGCCGCGCCGGCGCGGGCGGCGGCGATGGCCACCAGCCCGGAGCCGGAGGCGAGGTCGAGCACCCGGCGGCCGGCGACCAGCTCCGGATGGTCAGTCACGTAGCGCGCGAGGGCCTGGCCGCCGGCCCAGGCGAAGGCCCAGAACGGTGGGGGCCGGTCACTGCTGAACTCACCCTCGGTCAGCTCCCAGAGCCCGATCGGCTCGTCCGCCTGGTGCAGCCGCACCTCCGGGACGAAGGCGACCGGGGCGAGCCGGGCGTGCAGCCGGACGAACGTGCTGGAGAGTTCGGACACCCGGGAATTGTCCCAGCGACCCGGTGTCCGGCGTGTCGCGGGGGAGCGGTGACCGGTTCACCACCGTCGGTGATAACCCGCCCCGTGCTTGCCGCCCGGTGCGAACACACCCGTCTGGTCGGGTCGAGGCCGCGCTCCTAGCGTTGCGGGGTGGGGACGACCGAACGGAGGACGGCGGTGGTGACGGTGTGGCGGTACGCGCTGAGGCTCGGGGTGGTGCTGGCCTGTCTGAGTGGCGTGGAGCTGGTGCTCGCCGCTCCGGCGCAGGCGGCGTTCACCACCGAGCTGAGTGGGTTGCCGGCTCGGTTCACGGCCGGCGACCAGGTGCGTACGGTCTCCGCGGTGGTCTCCCGGACGGACCGGCGCGGTGGATGCGTGAAGGTGCGCTGGTCGATGGTGCTCAGCGTGCAGGGCATCCGACTCGACCAGGTGAAGATGGACCGGGTGGAGGAGACCGGCGACTTCCCGCTGGAGATCCGGACCGAGGGCGACGTGGCCCGGCTGACCGACCGGCAGCTCGACCCCGGCACTCTCTGCCCGAACCGCACGGTCACCGCCCGCTACCGGTTGGCCTTCGCCGAGGACGTCACCGACGGGCGGGTCACCCTCGCCGCAGAGGCGTACGACGAGAACCTGCGCCTGCTGGCCCGGCAGACGGCCACCCGCTCGGTGGTGGGAGTGGGCGGCACCCCGAGCGCGGCGGCGGAGCCGACCGCGACACCGGCGGAGCCGAGCGACCCGGCGACCGAGCCAGCCGGGGCCGAGAGCGACCCGGCGGAGGAGCCGGTCGGCGACGAAGCGATCGACGCGGCCCCTCCCGCGGCCGGCGCTGGTCGTCCGGTGGCGCAGTCCGGCGGTTTCGGTCTGGTGCAGGCCGCGTTCCTGCTCGGCGGATTGCTGCTCTTCCTGGGGGTGGGGTTGCTGCTGCGGCTGCGTCACCTGACCCGAGCGGCGACCGCCGAGGCGGACGACCCACCGGTGGACCGGCGCTGGGAGCGCCCCCCGACCGACCGCTGGCGGCCGGCCCGCTGGTGACCGGGTCGTGGGGCCGTTGAGGATCTGTCCGGCGTTGGCCGGAGGGCCCGCTGGTGACCGGGTCGCGTTGATCGGGGGCCGTCGGGGCCGGCGGAGGTCCGCCGGCCCCGACGGTGTCACTTCGAGAACGCCTGGAACTCGGCGATCCTGACCTGGTCCCGGGCCGGGCTGGCGGTCGCGCAGTCCGTCGTCGTGGCCGGGTCGTTGTCCTGCTCACCGGCGTAGTGCGGGCCGCCGGTGCACTGGCTGGCCAGCACCTCCAGTCGCAGGTGGGTGGCGAGCGTGGTGGGCACCGCGAACGTCCGGAGGTTGATGTCCCGGCTGTACGCCCGGTACGCCCCGCCGGGGAACGCGTCGCCCGCACTGGTGTAGATCCGCTGCCAGCGCGCCGGATCCGCGCAGTCGGTGGTCTTCGCGTTGCAGGCGGACACCGCGAACGAACGCAGCGCGCTGAGCGCGTTCTGACTGCCGGTGTCCGGGTCCGCGACGATCGCCGGGCGCAGCATCGCGCTGACGTTCACCCGCTTGACCACCTGGGGGGCGTCCCCGGGAAGTGCCACGGTGAGCTGCCGGCCGGCCACCCCGTCCAGCGAGGCCCAGTTCGTCGCCTCGGTGTCGTCGCCGATCCGTTCCAGGTTGACCCCGTCGCCGGTGATGGTGGCGCCGGACGCCGTGGACGCGAGGTTGCGGCTCATCCGCAGGTCCACGTACCCGTCGTGACCGGCCTTCGCGACCACGCTGAGCCGCTGGTGCCCGAAGCCGGGCGCCACGGCGAGCAGGTTGTACGTGCCGGCCACCAGCTCCACGGTGTCCGGCAGCGGCGTCGCCGGGTCGGTGTCCGCCACCGGCACCGCCCGCGCCTCGTACTCCCCGGCGTACACCCGGATCGGCGCGTCGGCGCTGTCGCCCCGCGGCCGTAGGGTGAGCGTCGCGTTGCCGCCGCTCGGCGAGGCGAAGCTCGGCGTCGGGTCGGTGTCGGCGGCGCCGTTGGTGACGGCGTCCCGGCCCATTCCGGAGCGCGCGAACTCGGCCCAGATCAGGTCCTGGTTGGCGCCGCCGAAGCGGAGCAGGTCGGCGGTGAGCATGTTGTCGCGCATGTCGAGCATGCTGACCTGGCTGGCGGCCTGGAGCAGGAACGAGTCGAAGACCAGCTGCGACCAGCGTCGGTTGCCCGGGCACTTGTCCGCGGCGACCTTCCCCTGCGCGCACTCCAGTTGCCGTTGCGGGGTGCCGAGGCCGTACCGCTTCACCAGCGCGGACCGGACCCGGAAGTTGGTGGCGCCCCAGATCTCCCCGTCGGCGTGCACGGCGGGTCCACCGGTGTTGTAACCGATGTCGGAGTAGTTGAGCGGGCTGCGGCTGAGGTCGTAGTTGCGGATGCCGCTGACCAGGTTGCCGGTGACGTAGCCGCCGGTGACGAAGGGCGTCTCGCCGGGGGCCCGCAGCCCGTTCTGGAAGAGGTACTCGGCGGCGAGCAGGTCGCCCCAGGACTCACCCATCGCACCGCCCTGGTGGCCGCCGATCCCGCTGTCCGGGCCGGCGATCATCCGGTTGGTGATCGCGTGGGTGTACTCGTGGCCGATCACCGTCATGTCGTAGTCGCCGTCCACGCACGGCGGGTACGGCCCGCCGGCCTGCGGCTGCCACAGGTACATGTTGGTGGTCGGCGGCAGTCCGTCGCGCGGGGTGCCCTGGTTGGCGTTGTTCCGGTTGCCGCTCAGCGCCCCCTGCTGGGCGCGGCCCTGCTCGGCGTCGCCGCCCAACCCGGCCGGGGTGAGGTTGACGGCCTGGAGGTTCCACGCCGACTCGGTGAAGCCCAGCTGGTACGACCAGTCGTGCATCCGGTTGTGCATGGCGAACAGGTTGGCGATCGACGCGTCCGCGTCGTTGCGCTGGGCGGACGTGAACACGTCCGGGTTGCACTTCGCCTGGTGCCACTGGTCGGTGAACGGGTATTCGTAACGGCGTTCCAGGCTGGGCGGGGCCGGGACGACCGGGGTGCCGGCACCCCAGGACAGCACCGTGTTGGCCGAGTTGCCGCGCGAGGTGAAGGTGGGCGTGCCGGTGGCCGCGTCGACATCCCACGGCTGGCCGGTGGCCGGGTCACGGAAGGCCGCCTGGCAGCCCGGCGCGGGGTCGCCGCACCAGCGCACCCGAGGGTCCTGCCCGGGGCCGAGATCGCGGGGCGGGGTGGCCGGGAAGACGGCCCAGCTCGGGTTGTCGGAGTCGAAGTCGACGAGGTCCTCACGGACCAGCACCTGCCCGGTGATCCCGTCCACATAGGTGGTGAAGGCGGCCGGGTGGTCGGTGTCCGCGCTGATCAGGGTCACCTCGTACCCGGCCCGGGGCCCGTCCAGCGGGGTCGGCACGGCCACCGCGCGCACGGTGTGGCTGGCCACCGCGCTGGCGTCCAGCTTGGCGTCGGTGAGCGCGGCGGCGTACGCCTGCTCGGCCGTGCGGGTGGCCGGTGCGGGTACGCCGGTGGTGCGGGCCAGCGAGGAGCTGACTGAGAGCACCGTGCCGCCGGTGACCGCGACGGTGACCAGGCCGTCCGGCCCGGCCGGCAGGTCGCCGAAGCGCTGCCGCAGGGTGACCACCGCTCCGCTGCCGATCGGCCGGACCAGCACCCGTTCCAGGGCGGCCACCGCGGCGGTGTCCATCCCGAACAGGTCCCGGTTGGCGGCCAGGTAGGCGCGGGCGGCGGCCTCCGGGTCGGTGGGCAGCCCGGTGGCGAGCGGGGCGCGGCCGGGGCCGAGCGCCTGCGGGGTGCCGAGCCGGTTCCATCGCACGTCGGGGTCGGCGGCGCGGGCCAGCCCGCGTTGGCGGGCGTCCGGTGCCGCCGTACCCCGGCGGTTGTCGACGTCGGCGTGCTGGTGCCCTTCGGCGAACGGCCCGGACCGGCGCTCGGCGGACGGCGCGCCGCCGGCGGGGGCTGCGGTGCTGACGCCGGTGGGGAGCAGCGCGGCGACCGTCGCCGTCGACGCCAGGATGGCGATGAGCCGGCGTCGACGCCGGCTCATCGGGGGTGACCACTCCGGTTGTGGCACGGGACCTCCTCGTGGGAGCGGATGACCGGCGGCCGCCGGCCGACGCTGCGCGGTAACGCATGTGCATCTGTGGATATCAGCCGGTCGGGGTGGCGGCAAGGTCCGGGCACGCCGACGCGCCGACGGATCGAGATAATTTAACTTTACAAAGTAGGCAGCCTAGTAAAATGAGCGTGACGCGCGCCGGCCCTGGCGCTGGTTCCGCCGCTGCGACGGGCGGCGCGCTCAGGCGACCGGCGACCAGTCGGGGTCGCGGCCGAAGGCGGCAAGGAGGCGGTCCTGCTCGTCGTCGCCGGACACCCGCACCCCGCCCCGGACCAGGTCGTCGCGCCGGTAGTCGTCGACCCGGCCGGCGAACCATCGGGCGCACACCCGCACCACGTCTGGGTCCAGCCGCGGCTCGGCGCCGATCGCCACCGCCACGTCCCAGCCGTGCACCATGTGTTCGGCGAGGAGCTGCTGGAGGTACTCGTCGGCCGGGGTGTCACCGGCGGACAGGTGCACGGTGCGATCGCGCGCGCCGGGATGGGTGGCGGCGATCTCGGCCTGCGCGGCGGCCTCCCGCGCCGTGGTGGCCGGGTCGGCGCCGAGCTGGTCGCCGTCGAACCGGCCGCCCACCTCGTCGACGGTCCGGCCGGCGAGCAGCGGCACGCTCCACCGGTCCTCGCCGACCACATGGTTGACCAGGGTGCGCACGTCCCAGTCCGGGCAGGGTGTCGGGTCGGACCACTGGCCGGGCCCGACCTGGTCAACCCGGTCGACGAACTCGGCCAGGCTCCGGCGGTACGCCTCCAGCAGATCCATGCTGCCGATTGTTCCGGGCGGCGTGGCGAGGCGAGTGGTTTTGCCGGGCCCCGGCAGGGTGATCCGCGCTGGCCGGCGGTCGGCCGCCCGCGGATCAGTCCAGGTCGGTCGGGTCCAAGCCGAGCTCCCGGGCGGTGACCAGGCGGACCCACTCGCCGAACTGCCGGCGGGAGATCACCCGGTCGTGCACGGCGAACTGCACGGCCAGGCCGTCCATCACCGCGCTGATCCGCCAGGCGGCCCCGTCCGGGTCGGCGCACTGGAAGGTGCCGTCGGCGACCCCGGCGGAGATCACCGCGGCGAGGTCCTGCCGCCAGCGCAGGTCGAGCCGGCGGGAGACCTTCTCCACCTCCGGGGTGCGTAGCGACTCGGACCAGCCGTCGATCCACATGGACCAGGAGGTGGCCCGCCCGGCCGGGGTGTAGAGCTTGAGGATCCGGCGGAGCTTGGTCAGCGGCGGGGCCGAGGATCGGGTCACCGCGTCCAGCCGGGCCAGATCCTGCTCGACCGCGTACGCGAGCGCCTGCGCGAGCAGCCGCTCCTTGGTGACGAAGTGGTAGAAAACCAGGGCTTGACTGACCCCGGCGGCCTGCGCCACGTCCGCCGTCCGGGTGTTGGCCAGACCGCGCTCGACGATCACGTCACAGGCGGTGCGCAGCAGGGCATCCAGGCGGATCTCGGCCGCACGTCTCGTCACGACCGTTACGGTAGCCCATCCGACCGAACACGAACAGTTACCCGTCACCGTCCGATCCGCGACGCGACAGTCGGAACCCGGACACTTCCAGACGGTGCCTTCCGTCGTTTTCCTGAGGGCGTACGTCGAGGTCCGCCGGCACCAGCTGACGCGCCGGAACGCTCGTCGCCCGCCGCGCCACCCGGCGACGGGCATCTCGACCCCGCGACGTCGGAGTGTGACGGCTGCCAACCATCAGGGCAGCCCCCTAGGAAGCCTGGCGGTGGTGGGGCTGGTCCCGCCCGGGCGGACGCGCCGACGCGGACCCCGAGTTGGCAGTCGTTCACCGGCTCGGCTAAAGTTCTCATCCGTCACCCGGGAACGCCGGGGGCGTGCGGACGTAGCGCAGCTGGTAGCGCATCACCTTGCCAAGGTGAGGGTCGCGGGTTCGAATCCCGTCGTCCGCTCGGAGCTGCCGCCACGTACGACGGGGGCAACCTCGGTGGGGTGGCCGAGAGGCGAGGCAACGGCCTGCAAAGCCGTGTACGCGGGTTCAAATCCCGTCCCCACCTCAGCAACAAGGCACGGGCGATTGGCGCAGTGGGAGCGCGCTTCCTTGACACGGAAGAGGTCACTGGTTCAAACCCAGTATCGCCCACCAGCAGAAAACGGCTCGTTACCGGAATCCCGGTAACGAGCTTTTCTGTATGCGCTCGCCAGGTCGCGAGCTCGCCAGCTCACTGCGTGAGCGACGTCAGCAGCTCCCGCAGCCAGGCGATCTCGGTGCGGCTGGTGGCGGTGGCGATGCGGAACAGCCCTCGGCGGAAGGGGTCGTCGGGGAAGTCGTCGGCGCGCAGCGGTCGGTCACCGTCCCAGAAGAAGCTCGCCGGCTGGGTGAGGAAGTCGAGCCGTCGCCGCAGCACGGCGGCCTGACCGGCTGGGTCGTCCAGGTGGCGCAGGAAGGCCAGCAGCGTGAACCAGCGGTTCTCGTCGGTGATGAACAGTTCGTCGGGGGTGCGCAGCCGGCGCAGCAGTTCCGCCTGCCCGGCGGGGCTGAGGGTGAGCACGTGCCGTGGCGCCGCCACCTGGCCGGCCTGAACGTCGCGACGTAGCAGGCCCGCGCGCTCCATGCGCTTGATCGTCGGGTAGAGCGTCCCGTCCGCGATGGGCCGGACGTGGCCGGTGAGCGCGGCGACGCGCCTGCGCAGCTCGTACCCGTGCAGCGGGGCGTCGGCCAGGAAGCCCAGTATCGCGAACTCCAACATCGTGTTAGCTTACCTCCACAAAGGGATACCTCGACTTCGAGGTATCGGTCAGGAGGTAGTAATGCACGGCGCCCAGGTGCGGCCAGACGGCACGACGATTCGCTGGGTGGAGTTGCCCGGCGCCGAGCCCGCCCGGGTCTACCTGCACGGGCTCGGCGCCTCCTCACCGGTGTACTTCGCGGCGGTGGCCACCAACCCCACGCTCGCCGGACGGCGCACCCTGATGATGGATCTGCTCGGGCACGGCATCAGCGACCGGCCGGCCGACGCCTCCTACACGCTGGAGGAGCACGCCGACCTGCTCGCCACCGCGCTGACCACGGCCGGGGTCAGCGCCGCGGAGGTGATCGCGCACAGCATGGGCGGCTCGGTCGCCATCGTCCTGGCCGCCCGCCACCCGCACCTTGTCGCGGCCCTGGTTCTTGTCGATGCCACCCTCGACCCGCAGCCTCCGGGCGTCGGGATCCGCGCCCGCTACACCGAGGAGCAGTTCCTGCACGGCGACGGCCGATCCGAGACGCTCGACCGTGTCGGGCCGGCCTGGGCGGCGACGATGCGACTCACCGGTGCGGAGGCGCTCTACCGGACCGCCTCCCACCTCGGCCGCGGCACCACACCCACCATGCGCGACCTGCTGCTCGACCTACCGGTGCCGCGCACCTACCTCCACCCGGCCGACAGCGAGCCGACGGGTGTGCGTGCCCTCACCGACGCCGGCGTGCGGGTGGTCGCCGTGCCGGACGCCGGTCACAACATCATGTTGGACAATCCGGAGGGCTTCGTGGCGGCCACCGCCGAGGCACTGCGGGCGTAGGCCACGCGCTCGCTTCCGGCTCGGCTCAGAAGGTCAGCAGCCGGAACGTGCCCACGGTGCGGAAGCCGAGGCGGCGGTAGACCGGCTCGCCGACGGGCGTCGAGGTGAGTGCCGCCGTGCGGACGCCCCGCCCGGCGGCCAGGTCGAGCGCGGCCCTGGTCATCGCCGCGCCGATGCCCCGCCGGCGCTGCTCGGGCTGGGTGCCGACGAAGTACAGGGTGAGCAGCCCGTGGCTGAGCCAGGCCACGGCCGTCCCGACGATCCGGCCGTCGTCGAGGCGACCGGCCAGCCTGATCACCGTGCCGTCGCCGGCGAACGCCTTCTCCCGCTCGATCGCCGCCGCCGCGCCTTCCGCCGGGATTCCGGACACCCGGGCGTAGGCGCCGACGAACGCGTCCAGGTCGGTGGCTTCGGCGATGTGCAGGCCGGCCGGTGTCGGCGCGCGCCGGATCCGGCGGAGCTTGCCCGGGCCGCCCGTCCGGACCTCACCCTGGTGCCGGCGTTCGTGCACGACTACGACGGACGGCGCGACAAGCTCGACCTGCTTCGGCGGCTCGCCGAGGAGGGTGCCCTGACCCTCCGTGTCGCCGGCCGGTTCCCGCCGGAGGAGGCGTCCCGGGCGCACCGGATCCTTGAGGCGGGCGGGGTGCGGGGCCGGCTGGTCATCGAGTTCTGACGCGGCGGCACCCGGAGCGCCCGGTCCGGCGCCGACCCACCCGCACGCCGCATCGGCCTACCCGGTCGCGGAGAGCAGCGCCTCGGCGAGGTCGGTGCGGGTGTTGAGCAGCGTGCGGCCCTGGCGCTGGGTCACCACCAGACCGGCCGCGCGTAACGCGGTGAGATGTTGGGAGACCCCGCCGGGCGACATGCCACTGCGCCGGGCCAGCTCGGTGGTGCTCACCGGCCCGATCAGCTCGGAGAGCAGCCGGGCCCGGCCGCGCCCGAGCACGGCGGCCAGCGCGTCCGGGACGCCGGTCGGATGCTCCCAGAGCGCGCCGAGCCCACGGGCGGGATAGGCGAGCTGCGGCGCGTCCCCGGCGGACACGCTCGCCACCGACGGCCACACGAAGACCGACGGAACCAGCACGAGGCCCGGACCGTCCGCGACGTCCGGGGCCAGGCAGTGCCGCTGCGCGACGAGCAGGGTGTCGTCCTCCCACCGGACCTGGCGGTGCAGATCGTTGAGGAGCACCGCCGCGCCGTCCTCGGCGAGCAGGCGAGCGCGGGCGGCGACGTCGGCGTCCAGCAGCAGCCGCAGCCGGGGCCAGTGCGGGGCCAGGGCGATCCGCCAGTACGCCTCGATCTCCTCGGTCAGCCGGCGCAGCCCGACCGGCGGGTCTGCGTACAGGGCGGCGAGCGCGGGCGTGCGGTCGCCCGGGTACAGGTCCAGGTGCGCGCGGACGGTGTCGGTCGGGGTGGCGCGGACGGCGGCCAGTTCGGCGGCCAGGTCCGGGATGAGGCCGGCGGGCGGCGGGGTGAGGAAGTCGGCCAGGTAGCTGGGCCGGGCCGGCACCAGCTGCCAGAGCAGCCCGCCGTTAGCGTCGATCAACCCGGCCTCGACCAGCGGTGGACGGACCCGGCGTACCCAGGGCAGGTGGACGGCGTGGTCCCCGGGGTCGCGCAGCACCCGGATGCTCGCGACGACCTCCCACAGGCAGGAGACGGCGAACCGGATGCGGGCGACCGCACCCGCCGACAGGCTGATGGCGACCACGGCACCCCCGGTGGATTCAGCTGGGACTGAAACATTACCGCCAGGGTCGGGGCCGGCCGAGACTTGCCGTGTGAGCGAACAACACACCCGAGCCGAACTGTTCCGATCCCTGCACACACCAGGGTCGCCGCTGGTCCTGGTCAACGCCTGGGATGCCGCGAGCGCCCGCATCGTGGCGGCCGCCGGCGCCCGCGCGGTGGCCACCACCAGCGCCGGCGTCGCCTGGAGCCTGGGTGTACCCGACGGCGACGTCCTCGGCCGCGACGCGGCCGTCGATATGGTCGGCCGGGTCGCCGCCTCGGTGGCGCTGCCGGTCACCGCGGACATCGAGTCCGGGTACGGCGCGACGCCGGCGGAGGTCGGCCTGACCACCCGCGCCGTGCTCGACGCCGGTGCGGTCGGCGTGAACATCGAGGACGCCCGACGCGACGCCGGCGCGCCGTTGCGCGACGTGCCCGACCAGTGCGCCCGGATCGGCGCGGTGCGGGGCGCGGCCGACGCGGCGGGGCTGCCGCTCTACGTCAACGCCCGGATCGACACGTTCCTCAGCGGCGCCGGGGACGTCGACGAGACCGTGGCCCGGGCCACCGCCTATCTCGCCGCCGGCGCGGACGCCATCTTCGTGCCCGGGGTGGTGGACCCCGTGACCATCCGCGCGCTGGTGCGGGCGGTGCCGGCGCCGCTGAACGTGCTCGCCGGGCCGGGTGCGCCGACGGTGGGGGAGCTGGCCCGGCTGGGGGTGGCCCGGGTGAGCCTCGGCTCGTCGGTCGCGGAGGCCGCGTACGCGGTCGCCCGCCGGGCGGCGGACGAGGCCCTCGGCGCGGGCACGTACGGCGCGCTGGCGGACGCCCTCGACTACGGAACGCTCAACGCGCTGATGCGTTGAGCGACGAGGGCCGTGCGGTGCCGGAAGGAGGCGGTGCCTCCCGCGGTCAGTCGGGGTCACGGATGCGACGGGCCGGCCACCTCGATCGAGGTAGCCGGCCCGGCATCGCGTGATCCGCCGGCGCCGCCGGTGGTCGTGTCACAGCGGCGGGCCGATGTCCCGCCGCTCCTCGACCCGGCGGTACTCCACCGGCTGCTCACTGGTGGTGACCACCGCACGGCGGCGACCCCAGATCAGCGTGGTCATGATCAGGCCGAGCACACCGGCCGCCATCAGGATCCAGCCGACCACGTCGAGGTTGATGCCGCCGACGCTCGCGTCCAGCGCGAAGGTGAGCATCGCGCCGAGCGCGATCAGGAAGATGCTGGTGCCGATACCCACGACAGCCTCCTTAGGGGGATGTGGTGCGCTGTCGAGCCCTTCAGTACCCCGGCGCCGACCAACGCAACCCGCCACCGGCCAGGGTGGCGCTCCGGGCGATCTTGCGATCGGGTAGAGTTCACCTGTCGCCGGGGCACACCGGCGACGTGCGGACGTAGCGCAGCTGGTAGCGCATCACCTTGCCAAGGTGAGGGTCGCGGGTTCGAATCCCGTCGTCCGCTCGCGATCCGCCCCACGGGGCCTGGCTGCCGGTTCGGGCGGTCACCACGGGCGATTGGCGCAGTGGGAGCGCGCTTCCTTGACACGGAAGAGGTCACTGGTTCAAACCCAGTATCGCCCACCAACGAAAACGGCTCGTTACCGGAATACCGGTAACGAGCCGTTCCGCGTTGGACGACGTCGCCGTCGGAGCGCGTTCTGCTGTGGGGAGATCCGCTACGGGTGAACACGGGTGCCGCCCGTCGCCACGACCCGGCAGGGTGGACCGCATGAGACTGCTGGTGCTGGGCGGGACGGGTTTCGTGGGTGGTGCGACGGTCGCCGAAGCGGTCCGTCGGGGCTGGTCGGTGACGGTGTTCAACCGGGGGCTGCACGGGTCGACGCCACCCGGCGTACACCGGTTGCGGGGTGACCGGAGCGCGCCGGGCGGCCTGGCGGCGCTGGCGGGCGGTGAGTGGGACCTGGTGGTCGACACCTGGGACAGCGCTCCCCGGGCGGTGCGGGACGCGGCCCGCGCGCTGGTCGGGGCGGTCCCGCACTACGCCTACATCTCCAGCGGATCGGTCTACGCCCCGCCGGCGCCGACGCACGTCGGCGAGGAGGCACCCACTGTGGACGCGTCCGCCGATGCCGTCGACGGGGACTACGCGGAGTGCAAGGCGGGCGGGGAGCTGGCCGCGACGGAGGTCTACGGCGAGCGGGCGCTGCTGGTGCGTGCCGGGTTGATCCTCGGGCCGGGGGAGGACATCGGCCGGCTGCCCTGGTGGTTGCGGCGGGTGGCCCGCGGCGGTGACGTGCTCGCGCCCGGCCCGGTGGACCTGCCCGTGCAGTACATCGACGTACGCGATCTGGTGGGGTGGACGCTGGACCGGGCCGCCGAAGGGGTCGGCGGTGCGTTCAACGTGGTCAGCCGTTCGGGGCACACCACCATGGGTGAGCTGCTGGATTCGGTCGTCAAGGTCACCGGCTCCGGCGCGACGCTGCGCTGGACCGACCCGGCAGCGATCCTGGCCGCCGGCGTCGTGCCCTGGAACGACCTGCCGATCTGGATTCCGCCGCGTCACGAGTTCCGGTGGTTGCAGGAGCGCGGCGTGGAGAAGGCGTACGCGGCGGGGCTGACCTGCCGCCCGGTGACGGAGACCGTCGCCGACACCTGGCGCTGGCTGGACGCGGTGGGGTCGGTGCCGCCGCGTGCCGGCAAGCCGCGCCGGGCGACGGTGGGGTTGGACCCGGCGCGGGAGGCGGCGCTGCTCGCCGCCTGAACGGGGGTTCGTCGAGCGGGGCGGTGGCGCCGGCTCAGGGGGCCGGCGCCACCGGCAGGTCCAGCACCTCGTCGACAGCGCGGCGGGGGGTCGGCCGGCCGGGCTGGCCGTAACCGATCCGCAGCACCATCTGCGGCGTGCCGAACCGGCCCAGTGACAGCCGTAGCTGCTCCCGCGCGCCGGGTACCTCGATCGGCTGGGAGAGCAGCGACACGCTGAGCCCGGCGTCGGTGGCGGTGAGCAGCACCCGTTGCAGGGCCTGCCCGGCGACCACCTGGTCGACGGCGGTGTTGCCCACCGAGCCGAGCACCCCCACCAGTGGCTCCGGCTCGAAGTCGCGCCTCGGGGCTCGGTCGCGCCCGCCGAAACCGCGCGCCGGCAGCACGTCCTGCGGCTCGCCCTGCGGACCGCCGGCCGAGGCCGGCACGCCGTCCGGCGCGGGCTCCTGGCGGAGCCACCGCTCGCGCTCTGACCGGTAGGCGGGGTCACGCTCCAGTACGCGGTGCGCGCCGCGGGCGATCTCGCCGAACGCGGAAAACGCGCTCACCCCGATCAACAGCTCCAGCCAGCACTGCTCGGCGCGGGCCGCCTCGCCGAGCCGCCACCGTGCGTCCGCCGGCACCGGGTTCGGCCAGAACGGCATCCGGTTGCTGAACCGGCGGGGGATGGCGGCGTGCAGGCTCTGCTCGCCGGGCGTGGGCGGGCGCGGAACGTCCGGGACCAGGCGGGCCAGCAGGTCCGGCTCGGCCGGGTCGGGGCGGAGCCGCACCCGGGCCGGGACGCCGGCCACGGCCAGCGCGATCCGCAGGTTGAACAGCGCCGCGCCGCAGGCGATGCGGACACCCCACCCGCTCGGGTCGGTCGCCGGCAGCCGCCGGGCCGGGTCGGCCAGCACCTCGATCCCGCCGTCGCGCAGCCGCAACCGCCACGGCTGGGTGTTGTGCAGCGAGGGTGCCCGGACCGCGTCCACGGCGGCGGTCCGCAGGTGGGCCGATGTGTAGCCGATGTCCATGGCGGTGCTCCTCTCCGATGGCCGGCAGCCGGCGGTGCTCCGACGTTCGCCGCACCCCTACGGTCCGTCCGTCGGGTTGGTGCCGGGCAGGGCCGGACGTCCCGACCCGTCGGGCCCCACCGCCCCTGGCTGGTGCGCCGGCCCACCCCGGACCTCGGACCGCCCCGGTCGGGACCTTCGGCCCGTGCGCGGGTCGCGGGACCGGGGTAGAAACGAGGAATGATCCGGGTGTTCCTCCTCGACGACCATGAGGTCGTCCGCCGTGGCCTGGCCGACCTGTTGCAGAGCAGCGGCGACATCGAGGTGGTCGGCGAGTCCGGCTCCGCCCTGGAGGCGGCCCGCCGTATTCCGGCGTTGCGGCCCGACGTGGCGATCCTCGACGCGCGGCTGCCCGACGGCAACGGCATCGACGTGTGTCGGGACGTGCGCGCCGTCGACTCGTCCATCAAGGGTCTGATCCTCACCTCGTACGAGGACGACGAGGCGCTGTTCGCGGCGATCATGGCGGGTGCCGCCGGGTACGTGCTCAAGCAGATCCGCGGCACCGACCTGGTCGACGCGGTGCGGCGGGTGGCGGCCGGGCAGTCGTTGCTCGACCCGGCGATCACGACCCGGGTGCTGGAGCGCATCCGCAACGGCGTCGAGCAGCCGCGCGAGCTGAAGTCGCTCACCGAGCAGGAGCGGCGGATCCTGGAGTACGTGGCGGAGGGGCTGACCAACCGGGAGATCGCCGGGAAGATGTTCCTGGCCGAGAAGACGGTGAAGAACTACGTCTCCAGCGTGCTGGCCAAGCTGGGTCTGGAGCGCCGCACCCAGGCCGCCGTCCTGGCCACCCGCCTGCTCGGTAAGACCTCCTGAGCCGACCCGCCCCGGTCAGTCGCGCAGCGGCACGGACCAGCTGACCTCGGTGCCGTGCGGCTCGACCGGGCGGACCGTGAAGGTGCCGCCGTGACGTTCGGCGCGTTCGCTCAGGTTGATCAGGCCGCCCCGGGCGGCGGCGGGGTCGCAGCCCACCCCGTCGTCGGTGACCGTGACGGTGACGTGTCTGGCGTCGACGCGGACGCCAACGGTGACCTGGGTGGCCTGCGCGTGGCGTACCGCGTTGGACAGCCCCTCGCGTAACACGGCGGTGAGGTCCGGGCGGACCGCGTCCGGGACGGCGCTGTCCACCGGCCCGGTCAGCTCCAGGTGGGGTTTGTGGCCCAACGACTCGGCGGCCACCTCGATCGCCTCACGGATCTCTGTACGCAGAGCCGCGGTCATCGGCGTACGCAGCTCGAAGATGGTCCGGCGGATGTCCCGGATGGTCGCGTCCAGATCGTCGACGGCGGCGTTGATCCGCTTGGCCACCTCTGGGCGGGTCATCATCGGCGCGGCGCTCTGCAGTTGCAGGCCGGTGGCGAAGAGCCGCTGGATCACCACGTCGTGCAGGTCGCGGGCGATCCGCTCACGGTCCTCCAGGACCACCAGCAGCTCCCGCTCCTCCTGGCCGCGGGCCCGTTCCATGGCCAGCGCCGCCTGACCGGCGAAGCTGCCCAGCAGGGCCACGTCGTCCTCGGTGGCGCCGCCACCGCGGTCCGGCCGGTGGGCCACCACCAGCACGCCGTGCAGGGTCTCGGCGGTGGCCAGCGGGGAGATCACCGCCGGCCCGGTGTGCAGCAGCGCCGGCCACGGGGCGGCGTGCGCGAGATCGTCCACCTGGTCGTGCCGGCCCTCGGCGATCGCCGCGCCGAAGCTGGTGTCGGCGGCCGGCAGGACCGTGCCGACCAGCGCGCGCGCCTGCTCGTCGGCGCCGTCGACCACCTCGACGGTGTACTGCGCGGCGTCGGTGTCGTAGAGCATGACCAGCGCCAGCTCGGCTTCGGCGACCTCCCGGGCGCGGCGGGCGACCAGCGCCAGCGCGTCGGTGCGGCGGACCTCGCCGAGCAGCACCGTGGTGATCTCGGCGGTCGCCGCCAGCCAGCGTTCCCGCCGGTGCGCCAGGGCGTACAGGCGGGCGTTCTCGATGGCCACGCCGGCCGCGGCGGCGAGCGCGACCACGATCTCCTCGTCGTCCTCGGTGAACTGCGCGCCGCCCTGCTTCTCGGCCAGGTAGAGGTTGCCGAACACCTGCTCCCGGATGCGCACCGGCACGCCCAGGAAGCTGTGCATGGGCGGGTGGTTGGGCGGGAAGCCGTAGGAGCGGGGATGCTGGGTGATGTCCGGCATCCGCAGCGGCCGGGGGTCGTCGATGAGCAGGCCGAGCACGCCCCGACCGTGCGGCAGGTCGCCGATCTGCGCGTGCTGCTCCGGGGTGATGCCGTGCACGATGAAGTCGTAGAGCAGCCGGTCCGGGCCGACCACGCCCAGCGCCCCGTACCGGGCGCCGACCAGCTCGCAGGCCGCCTGCACGATGCGTTGCAGGGTGCTGCGCAGATCGAGGTTGGTGCCGATGCCGACCACCGCGTCGAGCAGGGCGCGCAGCCGCTCCCGGCTGGTGACCACCTCGCCGACCCGGTCCAGCATCTCCTGGAGCAGCTCGTCGAGGTGGACCCGGGACAGCGGGCTCAGCCCGAGCGACGGGGTCACCTGGGCTTCCTTGCGGGGCTGTGGCGTGCTGGTCACCGCGCGATGGTATCGCCGGTGCCCGTCCTGTCCAGGCCCGTCAGCCGTGCCCGCCGCGGACCGCGGAGGTGTCGACCACCTGCGCGGTGGTCAGCCGCGGGGTGTGTGGCGGGCCCGCGTGCGCCGGGTCCGCGATCCCCAACCGCAGCACGAGGTACGGGAAGCCGAGGCCGGAGAGCAGCTGTCGCAGGGTCTGCCGGGTGCCCGGCACCTCCACCACCGCGCTGAGCGGCACCGCCGACACGCCGAGCCGGGTGGCGGTCAGCCAGGCGGCGGAGAGCGCCTCGCCGGCGCGCAGCCAGCTGTCCGGTTCGTCCTCGTCGCCGTGCAGCAGCGCGTACACCGCCATGCGGTCGTGGCCGGGGCCTACCGGCAGGCTGCCGGGGCGGCCGAAGTCGCGGGCCGGCACGGTGGTCTGCGGGGGCTGCTCGGGCAGCACCTCCGGCGGCAGCCCGGTGCCGGTGCCGGCGCGGCTGGTCCAGTACGCCAGCTCGGCGCGCAGCGCCGGATCCTCGGCCTCGACCGTGTCGGCGTGCGCCGCCGTGGCGGCCAGCTCCAGCACCTGGTCGCGGTCGAGGATCTGGAGCCGGCAGCCCTCGGCGGTGACCGCTCGGATGATCTCTTCGATCGCGGCGGTGGGCACCGGTTCGTCGCTGACCGGCCGCCGGTCCGTGTGCCGGACCTGCATGCACTGCACCATCCGCATCGCGTCCGGGTCGACCTCGGCGCGGTCCAGGGTGGTCAGCCGGGCCAGCAGCTCGGTGTCGCTCGGGTCGGGCAGCCGCTCCACCACCGCGCGCCACCCCTCGGCGGCCAGCGCCAGCCGGGCGTGGTGCAGGGCCGCGCCGCAGCTCAGGGCGAGCAGCCGGCCCTCCGGGTCGGTGGCCGCGAGCTGGCGGTCGCGGACCGTGCGCAGCTCCAACGCGTCGGGCAGCACCCGCCAGCGCCACGGCTGGGTGTTGTGCACCGAGGGGGCGTGGCCGGCGGTTGCCGCGGCCGCCGCCAGCGCGGTGGTCAGCTGGCCTTCCTGACTCATCGTCACGACCTCTCCGTCTCTGCCAATCGTGCCTGACGTGGCGGTGATGCGCGTGGGGTTGCCCGCTCCATCCTGTGGCATCCGACGACGGCGCGCAGGGGTCGTAGGTCCCGGTCGGGCCGGGTCGTTACGCCCCCGGGGTCAACGTTCCCGGACGACGGCGACCGGGCAGTGGGCGTGCTGGATCAGCTGCTGGCTGACCGAGCCCAGCAGCATGCCGGCCAGCCCGCCCCGGCCCCGACTGCCCACCACCACCAGCCGCGCGTCACGGCTCGCCTCGATCAGCATGGCCGCCGGGCTGCCCGGGACCAGGTCGATGCTCACGGCGAGATCCGGGTACGTCCGCCGCCACGGCTCCAGCGACTGCTCCACGGCGGCCCGCTCGTCCGGCGCTCCGGCCGCCCCGCCGGGGCCCTGGGTCCAGGCGTGCAGCACGCGCAGCGGCACCCGCCGCTGGGCCGCCCGTTCGGCGGCGAAGCCGAGCGCCACCAGCGACGGCTCGGAGCCGTCCACGCCGACCGCCACCGGTCCACCCGACGCGTCGGCCGGTGCCCCGCTGGCCCCGTCCCGGACCACCACGACCGGGCAGTGCCCGTGCGCGGCGACCGCCACCGCCGTCGACCCGACGAGCAGTCCACCGAACCCGCCGTGGCCGCGGCTGCCGAGCACCAGCAGACCGGCCTCGGCCGAGCGTTCCTGCAACACCAGGGCGGGCGGGCCGTCGTACACCTCGCCGGTGACGGTGAGCCCGGGATGCGCGGCGGCGGCCTGCGTCGCCGCCTTCCGGACCAGTTCCTCCACCTGCCGCCGTGCGGTGTCGTCCGGCCAGACGCCGGGCGCCACGCCCGGACCGACCCAGCCGGCCACGGTCAGCCATTCGAAGACGTACGCCAGCCGCACCGGCTGGCCGCTGTGCTCGGCCTCGTCCAGCGCCCAGTCCAGAGCCACCGAGGCGTCGGTCGAGCCGTCGTAGCCGACCAGGATCTCCGCGTCACGCACGTCGTCCTCCTCAGCGGTTGGTCGGATCGGTTTCGCGGATCCAGCGCCACTCCGCGACCTGTGGGTCGTCCTCGCCGTACCGGCGGGTGTAGTCGCGCGCCGACTGCCGGGCGTCGACCATCTGCTGCCGCAGGTGCGCGGCGCGGGCGGCCAGCCCGGGCACACGGTCGATGACGTCGATGACCAGATGGAAGCGGTCCAGGTCGTTGAGCATCACCATGTCGAACGGGGTGGTGGTGGTGCCCTCCTCCTTGTAGCCGCGCACGTGCAGGTTCTCGTGGTTGGTACGGCGGTAGGTGAGCCGGTGGATCAGCCACGGATAGCCGTGGTACGCGAAGATGATCTGGCGGTCCTCGGTGAAGATGGTGTCGAACTCTCTGTCGGTCAGGCCGTGCGGGTGCTCGGTGTCCGGCTGGAGCCGCATCAGGTCCACCACGTTGACGAGTCGCACCTTCAGCTCCGGGAGATGCTGACGCAGCAGCTCGGCGGCGGCCAGCGTCTCCAGGGTGGGCACGTCACCGCAGCAGGCCAGCACCACGTCCGGCTCGGTGCCGCCGTCGTTGCTGGCCCACTCCCAGATGCCCAGGCCACGCCGGGTGTGCTGGATCGCCTCGGTCATCGTCAGCCAGTTCGGTGCCGGCTGCTTGCCGGCCACCACCACGTTGATGTAGTGCCGGCTGCGCAGGCAGTGGTCCATCGTGGCGAGCAGGGTGTTGGCGTCCGGCGGCAGGTAGACCCGAACCACCTCGGCCTTCTTGTTGACCACGTGGTCGATGAAGCCCGGGTCCTGGTGGGAGAAGCCGTTGTGGTCCTGCCGCCAGACGTGGCTGGAGAGCAGATAGTTCAGCGAGGCGAGCGGCTGCCGCCAGGGGATGGCCCGGGTCACCTTCAGCCACTTGGCGTGCTGGTTGAGCATCGAGTCGACGATGTGGATGAACGCCTCGTAGCTGGTGAACAGGCCGTGCCGGCCGGTCAGCAGGTAGCCCTCCAGCCAGCCCTGGCACAGGTGCTCGGAGAGCACCTCCATCACCCGGCCGTCTGGGGAGAGGTGCTCATCGCCCGGCACCGTGCCCGCCACCCAGGCCCGGTCGGTCACCTCGAAGGCGGCGTCCAGCCGGTTGGAGGCGACCTCGTCCGGGCCGAACAGCCGGAACGTCTGCGGGTTGGCGGCGATGACGTCCCGGAGCCACGGGCCGAGCACCCCGGTCGCGCCGGCCATCGGCTCGCCCGGGTGGGGAACCTCCAAGCCGTAGTCGCGGAAGTCGGGCAGGCGCAGGTCGCGGAGCACCACGCCGCCGTTGGTGACCGGGTTGGCGCTCATCCGCCGGTCGCCGCGCGGCGGCAGTGTCCGCAGCTCGTCCACCGGCGCGCCGGTCGCGTCGAACAGCTCCTCCGGGCGGTAGCTGCGCAGCCAGTGCTCCAGCTCGGCCAGGTGCGCCGGGTTGTCGCGTACCTGTGACAGCGGCACCTGGTGGGCGCGGTAGGTGCCCTCCACCTGCTTGCCGTCGACGTCGCGGGGGCCGGTCCAGCCCTTCGGCGTCCGCAGGATGATCATCGGCCAGCGGGGACGCTCGACGACGCCGCCGGAGCGGGCCCTTTGCTGGATCGCGGCGATCTCGTCCAGCGCCCGGTCCAGCGTCGCGGCGAGGGTGCGGTGCACCTGGGCCGGGTCGTCACCGGCCACCACGTACGGCTGGTAGCCGGAGCCGCGCAGGAGGTCGAGCAGGTCCGCCTCGGGGATCCGGGCGAGTACGGTCGGACTGGCGATCTTGTAGCCGTTGAGGTGCAGGATGGGCAGCACCGCGCCGTCGCGGGCCGGGTTGAGGAAGACGTTGGAGAGCCAGCTGCCGGCCAGCGGCCCGGTCTCGGCCTCGCCGTCGCCGATCACGCAGGCCACCACCAGGTCCGGGTGGTCGAAGGCGGCGCCGTAGGCGTGGCTCAGCGCGTACCCCAGCTCGCCGCCCTCGTGGATCGAACCCGGCACCTCCGCCGCCACATGGCTGGGGATGCCGCCGGGGAAGGAGAACTGGCGGAACAGTCGGGCCATCCCCGCCTCGTCGCGCGACACGTCGTGGTAGCGCTCCGACCAGGTGCCCTCCAGCCAGGTGTTGGCCACGATGGCCGGCCCGCCGTGCCCGGGGCCCGTGACGAACATGGCGTTCAGGTCGCGCGCCACGATCACCCGGTTGAGGTGGGCGTAGATCAGGTTGAGCCCGGGGCTGGTGCCCCAGTGGCCGAGCAGCCGCGGTTTGATGTCGTCGGGGGTCAGGGGCTCCCGCAGCAGCGGGTTGTCGAGCAGGTAGATCTGCCCGACGGTGAGGTAGTTCGCGGCGCGCCAGTAGGCGTGCAGTCGGCGCAGCTCGTCGTCGGTGATCGACCGGTTCGGATCGAGTGCGGTGTCCATGATGCTGTGCCTCTCGCAGATCGGGGAGTGGGGCATCCGACGTCCAGCCTCGCCGTCGCCTGCGCCCCGAGGTCAGGGCCGTTGGTCCCGGTTCGGGCGGGCGTCGGGCCCGGTGAGCGGGGCCTCGGCCAGCCCTCGGACGACGATCACGGGGGCCGGGGAGTGGTAGAGCATGGACTGGGCGACCGCCCCCAGCATCCCGCGGCCCGGTTCGTCGCCCCGGGCGGCGACCAGCGCGACCTGCGCCGAGCGGGACACGTCCACCAGCACCTGTCCGGGATCGCCACGGATGACGCGGCACTGGGCCTCCACGTCCGTCCGACGGGTGGAGAACCGGGCCACGACCTCGGCCAGCTGGTCGCTGACCCTGTCGGTGTCCTCGTCGGGCTCCACCACCCGCAGCGCCAGCAGCCGGGTGCAGCGCCGGGCCGCGCACTCGAAGGCCCACTCCAGAGCGAGGGTCGAGCTGGGCGATCCGTCCACCCCGACCAGCACCGGGCCCGGCGGCGGCTGCTCCTGGCGGACCACCAGCAGCGGGCAGCCGGCCCGCGCGGCCAGCTGCACGGCGGACGTGTCGGCCGGAATGCACCTGGCGGTGCCGGCCATCCCGCTGTCGCCGACCGCGAGCAGGAAGGCTGCTTCCGATCGACGGATCAGGATCGGCAACATGCCGCCCTCGACGATCTCCCCGCGGACGGTCAGCCCCGGTTCGATCCCGTGGGCCAGTTGCGCGCCCCGCGTGATCAGATCCTCGGCGTGGTCCCGGGGCGCGGCGACGGTGTCGGCGGAGAAGGCCGCGTGCCAGTCGAAGGTGTGCAGCAGGTGCAGTGGCCGGCCGTGCGCGGAGGCCTCCTGCGCGGCCTGGTGAACGACCGGGAGGTCGCGGTCCGAGCCGAGGCCAACCAGCACCGCTGCATCGGCGGATGTAGCCATCCGACATCACCTCCCGGGCGTCGCGCCCGGCACGACCACGCTGTCCCTGACCGAGGGTAGTCGGGTGGTAACGATGGCGGGCCGGATCGGGCAGCGCCGCCGGACGTGATGGCGGCAGCTCGTCAACGATGGTTGACACGAGTGGCACCGTCAACGTATGTTGACGACATGAGTCAGGCGACGGAACTCGCGGCGGCAGCCGGCAGCACCGACCCCCGGGTCGGGCTGCGCGCCGTCCGCGCGCTGCGCCGGCTGCTCGAGCGGCTCGAGGTGGTCCAGGTGGACAACGCCCGTCGACAGGGCTGGTCCTGGCAGGAGATCGCCGACGCGCTCGAGGTCAGCCGGCAGGCGGTTCACAAGAAGCACGCCGGGCGGCCGGCGGTCAATCAATCCTGGGAGGCGTGATGTTCGAACGGTTCACCGACCGGGCGCGCACGGTCGTGCGGCGGGCGCTGGAGGAGGCGCGGGCCGAGGGCCAGCGCCCGGTCGGCACCGAGCACCTGCTGCTCGCCCTGACGGCCGACGAGGCGGGTCTGGCCAGCCGGGTGCTGGCCGACGCCGACGTACGCGCCGACGACCTGCGTGAGCGAATCCGCCGGCACACCGCCAGCGGTGGCGCCGGCCTCGGTGACGCCGACGCGGCGGCACTGCGGGAAATCGGCATCGACCTGGCCGCGATCGTGGCCCGCATCGAGCAGTCCTTCGGCCCGGACGCCCTGCGCGAGGCCGTGCCGGCGCCGCGCCGACGCTGGGGCCGCCGGCGGTACCTGGGCGGGCCCTTCTCGCCCCGCTCGAAGAAGGCGCTCGAGTTGTCGCTGCGGGAGGCGGTGCGGCTGCGGCACCACCACATCGGCACCGAACACATCCTGCTCGGGGTGCTCCGCGAGGGGCAGGGGATGGGCGCGCTGGTGCTCACCGAGGCCGGGGTCGACCTCGACGACCTGCGCCGCCGGGTGGAGAGCGCGCTACGGACGGCGGCCTGACGATGCGGTGGCCGGCGCGTTGAAACCTGTCTGTGGCACTTCCGACGCGGGCCGCTCGCGGGCTCGCTGAAGCCGCCCCGGTGCTGCACACTGGCGCCGTGGATGCTCGACAGGACAGGCGGCCCTCGGGCGGCGACGGTGGACTGCGCTCCGCCGTGGTGGTCAACCCGGTGAAGGTCGCCGATCTCGACGACCTGCGCCGCACCGTGAACGACGCCCTGGCCGCCGCCGGCTGGCCCGAGCCGCAGTGGTTCGAGACCACCGTCGACGACCCCGGCCGCGGCCAGACCGAGCAGGCCGTCAAGGCCGGCGTCGACCTGGTCTTCGCCTGCGGCGGCGACGGCACGGTGATGTCCTGCGTCAGCGCCCTGGTCGGCACCGACGTGGCGTTGGCCGTGCTGCCTCAGGGCACCGGCAACCTGCTCGCCGCCAACCTGGGTCTCTCCACCGACCTGGCCGCCGGGCTCCAGGTCGCCGTCGAGCGCGGCCGGCGGCTGCTCGACGTCGGCGCCGTCGAGGACCGGTACTTCACGGTGATGGCCGGGATGGGCTTCGACGCCCAGATGCTCGCCGCCACCTCCGAGACCACCAAGGCCCGCATCGGCTGGCCGGCATACGTGGTGGGCGCCGCGCGTCACCTGCGGGACCGGCCGATGCGGGTGCAGATCCGCATCGACGACCGGCCGCCGGTACGCCGCCGGGCCCGCTCGGTGCTGATCGCCAACGTGGGCCGGCTCCAAGGCGGCGTGCGGCTGCTCACCGAGGCCGAGCCGGACGACGGCTGGCTCGACGTCGCCGTGCTCACCCCGCGCAACCTGCGGCACTGGCTCGCGCTCGGCTGGGCGGTGGTCCGCCGCAACGGCCGGGTGCCGCAGATGGAGGTGTTCCGCGGTCGGCGCGTGGTGGTCACCAGCAACCGGGCCCAGCCCCGGGAGCTGGACGGCGATCTCATCTCCCCCAGCCGGCGGCTGCGGGCGGAAGTCCGACCCCAGGCGCTCTGGCTGTGTGTGCCCCAGCCTGAGCAGGCCCCCGACCTGGCCGTCGACGCGCGAAGCGCCGGGGAGCGAGGCGAGCAGCTGATCGAGGAAGCACGCCGTGAGTAGCACCCGGATCGTGCCGGAGACCCGGCTGATGGCCGACGAGGAGCTCTCCGCTGACGACGCCTGGCACACCCTGCGCCGCCAGGGCGGCTGGCACCTGCTGCGGGACGCCTTCATCCGGTTCCGCTACGGCGACGGGTTCAGCCACTCCCGGGCCTTCGGGCTGCAACTCTGCCTGGCCGTGGTGCCGTTCCTGATCGCCCTCACCGGTCTGATCAGCGAGCTGGGCGTCGAGGAGGGCGGCCGCATCGTCGCCGACACCGTGCTGGCGCTGACCCCCGGCCAGAGCGAGCAGATGGTGGCCGAGCTGCTCGGCGAGGGTGAACGCGTCGAGGACGCCGGTGAGCCGGCGCTCACCCTCGGTCTGCTCACCGGGCTGGTCGCACTGACCACCACGATGGCCCAGATCGAACGGGGAGCCAACCGGATCTACGGCGTGGAGCGGGACCGCCCGGCGCTGTGGAAGTACCTCCGCGCCGCCGTGCTGGCCGTCACCGCCGGCCTGCCCGCGCTCGCCGGCTTCCTGATCCTGGTGGGCGGCGGCGCGATGGGCGACTCGGTGCGGGAGCACTACGAGTGGGGCGAGGTCGCCGACGGCATCTGGACCGTGGTCCGCTTCCCGCTGAGCCTCGCGCTGACCGTGCTCGCCGTCGCGGTGCTGTTCCGGCGTGCGCCGCGCCGCAAGCAGCCTGGCCTGTCCTGGCTGTTCTTCGGCGCCGGCATCGCCACCGCGCTGCGGTGGCTCGCCAGCCTGCTGCTCGCCGCGTACGTGCGGTTCAGCGACGGCTTCGGGCAGACGTACGGCGCGCTGACCGGGATGATGGCGCTGCTGCTCTGGGCCAACCTCACCGGGATGGCGCTGTTCGGCGGGCTGGCCTTCGCCGCCCAGCTGGAGGCGCTGCGCATCGGCGTGCAGGAGCCGGCCCAACCGGACCTGTGGAAGCCCGAATCGGACCGCGCCGAGCTCTTCGACACCGGGGACATGACCGCCCTCTAGTGCCCGCCGCCGGTCGCCCGCGTGTACGGGCAGCGCCGATCGGGTAAAGCGCCCTCGCCAATGGACATGGGAGGTGCGGGGTGACGGCGCTCAAAGAGGTGGCGCGGCGTCCGATCGGGCATTTCGCCGAGCGGAGCATCGCCGGCCTGGTAGCCGTCACCGGCGCCGGGGTGGCTTTCGGGCTGCTGTTGTTGCTCGTCCGGATGCGGTGGAGCCCGTTGCAGGACGCCGACCACGCGGTCGCCGAGTGGTTCAACGGTCTCGTCGCCCCGCACCACGCGCTGGTCACCGTGCTCCAGGCGGTGACCGACCTGGGCGGCCGGCCGATCCTCATCTGGCTGGTCACCATCGCCGTGGTCGGGCTGCTGATCCGGCGGCAGCCACGGTTGGCCGTCTATCTGATCATCACCGGGGTCGGTGGCCTGATCCTCGACCCGTCCCTGAAGACGCTGGTCGGTCGGCTCCGCCCGGTCGTGGACGTGCCGATCGCCAGCGCGCCGGGCAACAGCTTCCCGAGCGGGCACGCGCTCGGCTCGTTCGTCGCGTACGGGGCGCTGCTGCTGGTGTTCCTGCCGGCGATGGCGCCCCGGTGGCGTAGGCCGGCGATCGCCGGTACGGCCGTGCTGGTGGCGCTGGTCGGGCTGACCCGGATCGCGCTGGGCGTGCACTTCGTCTCCGACGTGCTGGCCGGCTGGCTGCTCGGCGCCGCCTGGCTGGGCGTCACCGCGTACGCGTTCCGGCTGTGGCGGCGCGAGCGGGGGCGCCCGGTGCCGCCGCTGAGCGAGGGTCTGGAACCGGAGGCCGGGCACGACATCGCCCCCGCCCCGGCCGAGGAGCACGTGCTGGCCCACCCTCGCTCGGCGGTGGCCGAGCTGCTGGTCGGTTGGGTGCTGGTCTTCGGGGCGCTGTACGCCTTTGGCACGTACGTCAGCTACCACGCCAAGGGCACCTTCTTCGCCACGCTCGACACCGAGGTGCCGCGCTGGTTCGCCGATCGGCACACCGAGGTGCTGACCGAGGTGAGCTGGTGGTGGAGCAAGTTCGGCGACACGCACGCCATCCTGCTGATCTCGCTGGTGTTCTGTCCGCTGGTGCTGGCGGTGTGGCGGCGTTGGCGGCCGGTGCTGTTCGTGGCGCTGGCGATGGTCGGCGAGCTGACCCTCTTCCTCGCCTCCGCCCGGGCGGTCGACCGGCCACGCCCGCCGGTGGAGAACCTGGACGGGCAGATGCCCACCTCCTCCTTCCCGTCCGGGCACATCGCGGCGACCATCTGCGTCTGGCTGGCGATCGCCGTCATCGTGCTACCGCGTACCGACCGCTGGTGGCGCTGGATCTTCGTGGCGCTGGCGGTGATCATGCCGGTCGGGGTGGCCACGTCCCGGATGTACCGCGGGATGCACCACCCGACCGACTTCATGGGCGCGATCCTGCTCTCCGCGCTCTGGATCGGGCTGCTCTACCTGGTCATCCGCCCCAACGCCGACCTGAAGGAAGGCAATCAGCCGGCCATCGAGTCGGAGGACGTGGACACCCTCGACGACGAGCTGGCGCGGGCCGGCCGGGCCGACTGAGCGCCGCGCCGTGCTGCGCGTGATGACCTGGAACATCCGTACCGGCGGTCGGGACCGGGGCGGCCCCGACCGGCTGGACGCGGTGGTCCGGGTCGTCACGGCGCAGGCGCCGGACGTGCTGGCCCTGCAGGAGCTGCGCGGCTTCGACCGGGGCGGACTGATGGCCGAGATCGCGGGTCGGGTGGGGATGACACAGCACCTGGCCCGGTCGTGTTTCGGGCAGCCGGTGGCGGTGCTGGCCCGGCCGCCGCTTCGGGTCGTCGCCGCGGGGGCGCTGCGTCGGCCGTTCCACCACGCGGCCGCCCGCGTCGTGGTGGCCACCTCGGCCGGCCCGCTGACCGTGCTCAGCACCCACCTCCACCCGTACTCCGGGGGACGGCGTCGGATGGAGGTCGACTGGCTGGTGGCCGCGGTGCGACGCGCCCAGGGGCCGCTGACGCTGGTCACCGGTGACCTCAACTCGCTCGACCCGACCGTCGACCACACCGCGCGCCTGGCCGGGATGCCCGATCTCTACCGTCGGCGCCACCTGCAGCGGACCGGAGGCGCCGTGGACACCCGCGCTGTCGCCCGGCTGCGGGCCGCCGGCCTGGTCGACCTCTGGCTCTCGTACGCCGCCGGAGCACCGGAGGCCGACGGCCTCACCGTGCCCACCCGGTTCGGCGGGGAGGAGTTCGCGGGGATGCGGCTGGACTACCTGTTCGGCACTGCGGCGGTGGCCGAGCGGAGCCGGTGCGTCCGGGTGGTCCGCGAGGGGGACGCCGAGACCGCCTCCGACCACTACCCCGTCGTCGCCGAGCTGGACCTCGACCCGGCCTGAGCCGGGCCCGTGCGCCCCGGCCCGGGACGCACGGCGCCGGGCGGGTCAGAGGACCAGGTTGAGCAGGACGGTCAGCACGACCGAGGCCACGATCGAGAAGAGGATCATCAGGAGGCAGCCGAGGCCACCGCCGAGCGGGCGGATCTCCGTGTTGCCGAAGCGCATGGGGTTCACCTGTCCGTGAAAGCGGGGGTGGGGGCGAGCGCGACGGCCAGCGGGGTGAGGTAGCGGTGCGAGACCGCCAGGCCGTGCACCAGCACGATCGGCGGCGCCCCGGTCCCGGGATCCGTGCTGCGCCGGGTGTGTGTCCGCAGTCCGCCGACCTGCCGCCACTCGCTGGTCAGCCCGGCGGCCGGCCGGGGCGCGGCCAGCGCCAGCCGCAGTTCGGCCCGACCGAACCGCCCGGCCGGGTTAGCCTCACAGCTCGCGCAGCCGGGGCAGCAGCTGCTCCTGCGCCCAGTCGAGGAACATCGGCTGGGTCTCCCCGCCGATCTGGACGATCGCCACGTGGGTGTAGCCGGCGTCGACGAACTTCCGGAACGCCTCGACGTGCGCGTCCACGTCCGGGCCGCAGGCGATGCCGTCGGCGACGTCCTCCTCGCGGACGAACTGGGTGGCGGCGGCGAAGGAGTCCGGGCCCGGCAGTTCGGCGTTGACCTTCCAGCCCATCCCGAACCAGCGGAACTGGTCGTGCGCGATCTTGCGGCACTCGGCCTCGTCCGGGCCGTAGCAGATGGCCACCTGCCCGTAGCGCGGCTGGCCGGCGCCGCCCGCGTCGTCGTACATCTCGATGATGTGCCGGTCGGGCTCGGTGGCGACGATGCCGTTGCCGTACTCGGCGGCCAGGGTGGCGGACTGTCGGCCCGAGGCGGCGATGGCCATCGGGACCGGCTGCTCCGGGCGGTCCCAGACGTAGGCGTCGGGCACGTCGAAGTGGTTGCCGGAGAAGGTCAGCGACTCGCCGTTGAGCAGCGGTCGGATGATCTGCAGGGCCTCCTCGAACATCTCGTGCCGCTGCTGCACGTGCGGCCAGCCACCGACCACGTGCTCGTTGAGGTTCTCCCCGGCGCCGAGGCCGAGGGTGAACCGGCCGTCCGAGAGCGCTCCGATGGTGCTGGCCTTCTGCGCGACCACGGCCGGGTGGTAGCGGCGGATCGGGCAGGTCACGAAGGACATCAGCTCCGCCCGGGAGGTGGCGTGGGCGACCGCGCCCAGCACCGACCAGGCGTACGGGGAGTGGCCCTGGGCATCCAGCCAGGGATAGTAGTGATCGGAGATCACCAGCTGGTCGAAGCCGGCCGCCTCGGCCCGTACCGCGTGGTCGACCAGTTGCTTCGGACCGGCCTGCTCGCACATCAGGGTGTAGCCGACGCTGACCATTCTGGTTTCTCCTTCCCGCCGACGGATCGTCCCGGGATACCCAGCTCGGCAGCGGTCAACCCTCCCGTCCGGTTCGGACGGGAGGCGCTTGACGGATGACCGTGACCTGCCTACGGTCGGTCTTAACCGGTTAAGAGTGCCGGGTGTGGCGCACACCCTGTGGTGGGGATGACCGCCCCGTGACGGCCCGCGTTCGCGTGGGCCGTCACGGCCGTCCGCCGGCTGCGGCTCGGCCACTGAACCGGTTGCGCCGACCAATCCATCGCCCTACGCTGATGCGTGCGCCGCCGGGATCCGGGCGGCGGCTGTCGGGCTGCAGCCGCCTTCCCCTGTCACGTCCCACCCCTGTCGGGCACCGGGGGTCCTCCCTGAGGAAGGCCATGAAGACTCGACTCTCCGCCGCCGGCGCGGCCCTGCTCGCGCTGCTCGTCGCCGTGCTGGCGTTCGGCCAGCCGGCGCACGCCGCGGCCGGTTTCACCGTCGCGGGCGGCAAGCTGTACGACGCCAACGGCACCGAATTCATCATGCGCGGGGTCAACCACGCGCACACCTGGTACCCACAGCAGACCAGCTCGTTCGCCGACGTGAAGGCGCTCGGCGCGAACACCGTCCGGGTGGTGCTCTCCAGCGGCGACCGGTGGACCCGCAACACCAACGCCGACGTCGCCAACGTCATCTCGCTGTGCAAGGCCAACCGGCTGATCTGTGTGCTGGAGGTGCACGACACCACCGGCTACGGCGAGCAGAGCGGCGCGATCACCCTCGCCCGGGCCGTCGACTACTGGCTCAGTCTCGCCGACGTCCTGGCCGGCCAGGAGAAGTACGTCATCGTCAACATCGGCAACGAGCCCTACGGCAACCAGAACTACGCCTCCTGGGCCACCGACAACGCCAACGCGATCACCCGGCTACGCGCCGGCGGTCTGACCCACACGATCATGGTGGACGCGCCGAACTGGGGGCAGGACTGGTCGTTCACGATGCGCGACAACGCCGCCTCGGTCTTCGCCGCCGACCCGGCCCGCAACACCGTCTTCTCCATCCACATGTACGGCGTCTTCGACACCGCCGCGGAGATCAGCGACTACCTGGGTCGCTTCCGGGCGGCCGGCCTGCCCATCGTGGTCGGCGAGTTCGCCTTCAACCACTCCGACGGCGACCCCGACGAGGACACCATCCTCGCCTACAGCCAGGCCAACGGGATCGGCTGGCTGGGCTGGTCGTGGAGCGGCAACGGCGGCGGCGTGGAGTATCTCGACATGGCCACCGCCTGCAACCCGGCCGGCCTGACCAGTTGGGGCCAGCGGATCTTCAACGGCGCCAACGGCATCCGGCAGACCGCCCGGGAGGCCAGCGTCTTCGGCGGCACCACTCCGCCACCCACCACTCCACCGCCCACCACTCCGCCGCCGACGACCCCGCCGCCGACCACGCCCCCGCCGGCCGGTGGGTGCACGGCGACGTACACGGTCATCGGCCAGTGGCGGGGCGGCTTCCAGGGTGAGGTGCGGGTGACCGCCGGCGCGACCGCGATCACCGGCTGGAGCGCCCGGTGGACCTTCGCCAACGGCCAGAGCGTCAGCCAGTCCTGGAACACGACGCTGACCAGCAGCGGAGCCGCGGTGACCGCGCGCAACGTGGCCTACAACGGCCGGCTGGCCGCCGGCGCCAGCACCAGTTTCGGCTTCCTCGCCAGCTGGACCGGCAGCAACGCCAGGCCGGAGGTGAGCTGCACCGCGAGCTGATCGACGCGCAGGTGGCCGGGCCCGCACCGGGCCCGGCCACCGTGCTCAGCCGTGGTCGGTGCTCCCGGCCAGGTTAACGATGACGACCCCGGCGATGATCAGTGCGATGCCGGCGAGTTTGGCCAGCCCGACCGGCTCATCCAGGAAGACCGCGCCGATCGCCACGATGGTGGCGGTGCCCAGGCCGGACCAGAGGGCGTACGCGACGCCCACCGGTATCTCCTTGACGGCCTGGGCCAGCAGAATGAACGCCAGCAGATAGCCGCCGAGGCAGGCCACCGTCGGCCCGATCCGGGTGAACCCGGCGGTGGTCTTGAGCAGGCTGGTCGCCAGCACCTCGGCGGCGATGGCGATCCCCAGCAGCACGTACGCCATGCGGTCCTCAGTCCTGAGTGTTCGGTGGGTCGGTCGGTCCGGGTTCGGCGGCGAGCCGGGCCGCCCGCACCATGAGGTAGCGATGCTCGGGCAGGCTGCTCGTCCGCCCGGCGGCGGCCCGGTAGTCGGCGATCGCCCGGGCTCGGTCGCCGGCCATCTCGTGCAGGTGCGCGCGGGCGGCGGAGAGCCGGTGGTGCCCGGCCAACCGTGGGTCGTCGGCCAGCGCGTCGAGAGCGGCCAGGCCGGCTGCCGGCCCGTGCACCATGGCGGCCGCCACGGCCCGGTTGAGCGCCACCACCGGGCTGCCGGAGAGCTGTTCCAGCACCCCGTAGAGCGCCAGGATCTGCGGCCAGTCGGTCGCCTCGGTGCTCGACGCCTCGTCGTGCAGCGCGGCGATGGCGGCCTGAACCTGGTACGGGCCGACCGGCCCGCGCGGCAGCGCACGGGTGACCAGCGCGACGCCCTCGGCGATGGCCGAGGCGTCCCAGCGGGCGCGGTCCTGGTCGGCCAGCGAGATCAGCTCACCGGACGGCCCGGTCCGCGCCGGGCTGCGCGCCTCGGTGAGCAGCATCAACGCCAGCAGGCCGGTCGACTCGCTGTCGTCGGGCAGCAGCGTGTGCAGCGCGCGGGTCAGCCGGATCGCCTCCGCCGCCAGGTCGACCCGGCGCAGGTCCGGGCCGGTGGTGCTGGTGTGCCCCTCCGTGAAGATCAGATAGAGCACCTGCCGTACGGCGGCCAGCCGGTCGGCCCGCTCCGCCGGCTCCGGCATCCGGAACGGCAGCCCGGAGGAGCGGATGCGCTGCTTGGCCCGGCTGATCCGTTGCGCCATGGTCGCCTCGGGCACCAGGAACGCGCGGGCGATCTCGGCGGTGCTCAGCCCACCGACCGCCCGCAGGGTCAGCGCGACGGCCGACGCGGGCATGAGCGCCGGGTGGCAGCAGAGGAAGAGCAGGACCAGGGTGTCGTCCCGTTCGGCGGTCAACTCCTCGTCCGCCGCGGGCGCGTGCTGGCGGTCGTCCGGGTCCCGGCGGGCGACCAGGTCCTCGCGGCGGCGCCGCGCCTGCTCGCCGCGGACCAGCTCGATCATCCGGCGGTAGCCGACCTGGATCAGCCAGCCGCGCGGGTTCGCCGGCAGCCCGTCCGCCGACCACTGGGTGGCGGCGGCCAGCAGCGCCTCCTGCACCGCGTCCTCGGCGGTGGCGAAGTCACCGAACCGGCGGGCGAGCACACCGAGGACCTGCGGCGCCAGCTCGCGCAGCAGGTCCTCGACGCGGGGATCGGTGGTGGCCAGCCCTCACAGCTCCTGGGCTGGGGCGGACATGATCGGGTGCACCTCGATCGGCATGTTCAGCGGCCGGCCGCCGGGGCCGGGTGCGGTGGAGATGTACGCGGCCAGCTCCACCGCCCGCTGCGGGCTGTCGCAGTCGACGATCCAGAACCCGGCGAGGAACTCCTTCGTCTCGGCGAACGGTCCCTCGGTGACCACCGGCGCCCCGCCCTCACCGGCGCGGACGATCCGCGCCTGCTGCGGGCCGCCGAGGCCCTGCCCGTCGACCCACTCCCCGGCCGCGGTGAGCTTGCCGTTGACCTCACCCATGAACCCGATGTGCGCCTGGATCTCCTCCGGAGTCCAGGTGTCGATGCCCGGGAAGTCGGTCCCGGCGGCGCTGAACTGCATCAGCAGCATGTACTTCACGATTCGCTCCTCACGCCTGCGCACCATCTTCGGTGCTCTCACCCTGAGGTAGAAGCAGCCGGCACCGTTCTCGACACCCCGGCCAGAGATGTTCCGGGAATTTTCTCAGTCGATGGCGTCGACCTCCAGCACCAGGCTCTGCTCCGGATGCAACGCGGGCACCTGCACCCCCACCCGGGCCAGTGCCGCCCCGCTGAGGGTGACGCCGCCGGCCAGCCAGGCCGGCGCGGACCGGTCGATGGTCGCCGGGGCCGGCACGTCCGACACCGGTCGCACCCGGTACCGCCGGCCCGGGTCCAGACCGGGCAGCCGGACCGCGCCCGGGGTCTGCGCCACCGAGGTGGCCAGCCGGGCCACCGCGTACACCGCTCTGGTGCCGTCGTGGTCGACCACGCCGTGCGCCCAGACGGCCGGGTCCGGATGGTCGACCCGGACCACCCGGCCGGCGTGCAGCAGCGGACGCAGCCGCTTGTGCAGCGCGACCCAGGCGGCCAGCTCGGTCTGCTCGACGGCGCTAATCGACGCGATGTCCCACTCGATGCCGTGGTGGCCGAAGAGCGCGGTGGCTGCCCGGAAGCCGAGGTCGTGCACCCGGTGGGTGGTGTGCGAGCGTTCCGGCCCGACGTGCGTGCCGATCAGCTCCGGTGGCAGCAGCAGCCCCGTCCAGCGCTGGATGCTGAGCCGTTCCAGGGCGTCGTTGCAGTCGCTGGCCCAGACCCGGTCGGTGCGCGCCAGGATGCCCAGGTCCACCCGGGCGCCGCCGGATGCGCAGCTCTCGATCTCCACGCCGGGGTGGCGGCGGCGCAGCTCGTCGAGGAGCCGGTAGACCGCCAGGGTCTGCCCGTGCACCCCGGGGTGGCCGTGGTGCCCGGCCTCGGTGAGGTCCCGGTTGTGGTCCCACTTGAGGTAGCTGATGCCGGGGTGCTCGGTGAGCAGTTTGTCGAGCCGTTCCAGCAGGTGGTCGTACGCCTCCGGGCGACCCAGGTCGAGCACCTGCTGGTTGCGCCAGAGCGGCGGCAGCCGCCCCGGCACGGCCAGCAACCAGTCGGCGTGCGCGCGGAACAGGTCGGAGTCGGGGTTGACCATCTCCGGCTCCACCCAGAGGCCGAACTCCAGACCCCGACCGGTCACGTGGTCGATCAACGGTTGCAGGCCGTCCGGCCAGACGCCCTCGTCGACGAACCAGTCGCCGAGCCCGGCGGTGTCGTCGCGCCGGCCGCGGAACCAGCCGTCGTCGAGCACGAACCGTTCGACGCCGATCTGCGCGGCCCGGTCGGCGAGCGCCCGCAGCCGGTCCAGGTCGTGGTCGAAGTAGACGGCTTCCCAGACGTTCAGGGTGACCGGGCGGGGGGAGCGTGGGTGCCGGGGCCGGGCCCGCAGGTGGGTGTGCAGCACGTCGCTGAGCCCGTCCAGCCCGGCGTCGGACCAGACCGCGTAGAGCAGGGGAGTGGCGTACGACTCGCCGGGGCCGAGCCGGACCTCGCCGGGGGCCAGCAGCTCACCGCCGCCGAGAGTGGACTCGCCGGTGGGCCGGCGCTCGGCGAAGGTGACGTGGTCGCCGCTCCACGCGGTGTGCACCGCCCAGACCTCGCCGTGGCCGAAGCCGAACCCGGCGGTGCCGGCCACCAGCAGCAGGGTGGCGTCGTGCCCGGTGCGCCCGTGCCGGCCTTCCCGGACCCAGCTGCCCAACTGCCACGAGTGCCGCTGCGGGGACCGCTCCCGGCACCACCGGCCGGTCAGGTCGAGCAGTTCGGTGGCGACCGCCGGCACCGGCAGCACCGGGGTCAGTTCGCGCAGCTCGTACGCGTCGTCGCCGTCGTTGCGCAGCCGGTGGCGCAGCAGCAGCAACCCGGTCGGGTCCACCTCGATCTCGATGGTCAGGGACAGCTGTGCGTCCGGGTCGCTGGCCCGTACGGTCACCCGTGCCGAGCCCTCGTCGGCGGGTGGTTCGACGTCGAGGCCGTCCAGGCGGAAGGCGGTGGACCAGCCGGTGCCGCCGCGGTGCCCGGCCAGACCCGGCCGGCCGCTCCAGCCGGCGCTCGGCTCAGGCAGCAGGGAGAGCACGGTCGGCTCGTCGAAGCTGCTCGGCACCACCGGCGGTACGGTCGCGTCGACGAGCTGGCGCAGGTCGTCGTCGTCGAGGTCGCCGATGTCGCCGCCCCAGTGCGCGATCCGGGGCAGCCCCGGGCCGCGCGCGTCGAGCACCAGGCTGGTCCGCGCGCGGCGCAGGTGCAGGATTGTCATCCCTTTGAGGCTCCCAAGGTCAGGCCCCGGACGAAGTGCCGCTGGAGCATAAAGAAGATCACCAGAGTGGGGATCGCGACGAGCACGCTGCCCGCCGAGACCAGGTTGTTGTCGGTGAAGAACTCGCCGCGCAGGTTGTTCAGCGAGCTGGTCACCGGGAACTTGTCGCCGGTGCGCATGAGGACGGTGGCCCAGAAGAACTCGTTGTAGATCCAGGTCACCTCCAGGGTCGCCAGCGCGGCCAGGGCCGGCCGGCACAGCGGCATGGTGACCTGCCAGTACTGCCGCCAGATGCTCGCCCCGTCGACCATCGCCGCCTCGTACAGGTCGCGGGGCAGCGCCTTCATGTAGTTGCTGAGCACGAAGACGCAGAACCCGCACTGGAAGGCCACGTTGATCAGGATCAGACCCCAGTAGCTGTCGTAGAGCAGCTCGGAGTCGCTCATGAACTCCGGCAGTGGCACCTCGGTGAACAGCCGGAACAGTGGGATGAGCAGCGCCTGCTGGGGCAGCAGGTTGGCCGCGGTGAACACCCCGAGCAGCACGAGGTTGAGTTTCCAGCTGAACCGGGCGATGACGAACGCCACGCAGGAGGCGAGGAAGAGCGTCAGCAGCACCGCCGGCACGGTGATGTACACCGAGTTGAGGAAGTGCTTGCCGAACTCCGCGGTCCGCCAGGCGGTGACGTAGTTGTCGAGGGTCCAGCCGCCGAACGAGACGTAGCCGTTGGCGGCGGTGTACTCGTAGGAGCGCAGCGACGTGAGCACCGCCCAGGCGATCGGGAAGAGCCAGGTCAGTGCGACGGTGATGAGGAAGCCGTGCAGCAGCAGCCGGAGCGGGGTCAGCTTGCGGCGGGCCGGGGCCTCGACCCCACCCTCGGTACGCCGGGTCACGGTCGCCGTGCTCATTGCCGGTTCTCCCTCATCACGGTCGCCAGGTAGATGGTGATGAAGACCAGCGAGACGACCAGCATGATGGTGGCCAGCGCCGAGCCGAATCCGATCCGGCTCGCCTCACCCACCACGTTCTGGGTGACCAGGGCGGAGATCAGCTCCAATCCGTTGCGGCCCTTGTTGACCACCCAGACCAGGTCGAACGCGCGCAGTGACTCGATCACCGTCACCACCAGCACGATGATGTTGATCGGCCGCATCACCGGGAACACCACCCGGAAGAACGTCCTGCTCTCCGAGGCGCCGTCGACCGCCGCGGCTTCCCGCAGCGACGGGTCGACGCCCTTCAACCCGGCCAGGTAGAGCAGCATGATGTAGCCGACGTGCCGCCAGCCGGAGGCGACCATCACCGCCCAGATGTTGACGTTCGAGTCGCCGTACCAGTCGACGTTGCTGCCGAACACGGCGTTGATCAGACCCTGGTCGCGGGAGTAGAGCAGCTGCCAGACGAAGCCGATCAGCGCCAGCGAGAGCACCACTGGCAGGTAGAGTGCGGTCTGGTAGAAGCGGCTGCCGCGCAGCTCCTTGTCGAGCAGGACGGCCAGGAACATGCCGAACGGGCTGGCCACCAGGAACAGCGCCGCCAGCCAGAGCAGGTTGTGCTGGATCGCCGGCACGAACGGCGGGTAGATGTTCACCACGTCGCTGTAGTTGCGGGCGCCGACGAATTCGATCTCGTTGAGTGGGCCGATGCCGTCCCAGTTGGTGCCGGAGAGCAGCACGGTGGCCGCTGCCGGCAGCCAGACGAACCCGGTGACGAGCAGCAGCGGGACGAGCACCATCAGCGTGATGACCACGCGGTCGGTGCGGGACAGGAGCCGTAGCCGCCGGCGACGACCACCCGTGGGGGTGGTCGCGGCCGGCGAAGGCACGGCGCGATCCGCTTGGATCAGGGGCAGGTCGGACACGATGTCCTCCCCCTTCCGCCGTCAGTCGGTGAAGATCGACTTCTTCTGGTTCTCGATGCTCGAGGTGAGCCCGCCGATGTCCTTGGGGTCCTTGATGAACTGCTGGAGCGCCGGGATGATCACCGTGGAGGCGAAGTCCGGCCGGGTGTCCCGGTCGAGGAACTGGGCGATCTCGGTGGCCGACCCGACCAGCTCGGCCGCTTTCTTCTGCAGGGCGGTGTAGCCGCTGACGTCCGCGCCGGAGTTGGCGACCAGGGTGGCCGGGTCGTTCTTGACCGTGATGTCCGCGGCCGCCTTGCCGCCGAAGTACTCCAGCAGCTTCCGGGCGTTGTCCTCGTTCTTGGGCTTGCGGGCCATCATGTAACCGTCGATCGGGGCGTCCAGGGCCTTGGCGCCGATCGCCGGGTCGATCTCCGGGAACGTGAAGAAGTCGAGGTCGTTCTGCTCCTCGTTGCTGAACTGCTGGCCGACGAAGAGACCGAGCAGGTACATGCCGCTCTTCTTCTGCTGCAACGACTGCGCCGCCTCCTGCCAGGTGCGGCCGAGGCTGTCCGGCTGGTGCAGGGGGAGCAGGCCGGCCCAGGTGTCGAAGACCTTCTTGACCTTGTCGGAGGTCCAGGCCTCCTTGCCGGCCATCAGGTCGACGTGGAACTGGTAGCCGTTGATCCGCAGGTTGAGGATGTCGAAGGTGCCCATCGCCGGCCAGCCGTCCTTGTCGGCGAAGGCGATCGGGGTCAAGCCGTCCTTCTTCATCTGAGCGGCGAGGGTGGTCAGGTCGTCGAGGGTCTTCGGCGTCTGGTAGCCGTGCTGCTGCCAGACCGACTTGCGGTAGAAGACCGCCCACGGGTAGTACGACGCCGGAACGAAGTACTGCTTGCCATCGTCCCCGGTGGACGCCTTCTTGAAGGCGTCGGAATAGCCGGAGAGCTTGCCCCACACGTCGCTGATGTCGCTGGCCAGGCCCTTCTGGGCGAAGAAGCGCATCCGGTAGCCGGCGAACCAGGTGAACACGTCGTCCGGCTTGCCCTGCAGGTAGTTGTTGATGTTCTCCTGGAACGTGTTGTGGTCGACCGTGTTCACCGCGACCTGGACGCCGGACGAGGTCTTGAAACCGTCCGTGACCTTGGCGAGGACGTCCTTCGGCTTCGGGTCGGACTGGTTCGAGCCGAGGGACACCTCCTTCGACTCGGACCCGCCGGAGTCGTCGCCGCAGCCGGCGAGCAGGCCGGTGCCGAGCAGCGCGCCCGTGCCGGCCGCGCCGGCCAGCAGCGAGCGTCGGTTGATGCCGGCTACGGAGGGCGGTACGAGCCGAGCCAGGTACTCGGCTTGGGATCGGGGACGGGACATCTGTGCCTCCTGCGGATGAAGAGGTGCTACGCCCAAGGGCCGTCGGGGGTGGTGAAGGCAGGTTCAGCGCCGTGAATGCACATTCGGATCCCACGAGAATCCACAATGGCGAACACGAACGGCCATTGGGGCCTCAAGCTACCCGTCCGCCGGGCGCTGTCAAGAGGGCAATTCGCCTCCCGGAACCCAGTCGTGACACGGCCGTTACGTGGTAAACGTTGGAAAAGAAGTCGATGTTGGAACCTGTTGACTTTCGTGGGCTGCCGGGTGCAACCTCAGCTTTCATGCGGCGATGGCAGGGCAACGGCATCTATTTCGGCGGCGACTACAACCCCGAGCAGTGGCCTGAGCAGACCTGGTCGGAGGACGTCGAGCTGATGCGTCGGGCCGGGGTCAACCTGGTCTCCGTCGGCATCTTCTCCTGGGCCCTGCTGGAGCCCACCCCGGGCCGGTTCGAGTTCGGCTGGCTGGATCGGGTGCTGACCCTGCTGCACGACGGCGGCATCCAGGTCGACCTGGCCACCGCCACCGCCAGCCCGCCTCCGTGGCTGGCCCGCGCACACCCGGAGACGCTGCCCCGCCGGGCCGACGGCGCGATCCTCTGGCCGGGCGGGCGGCAGGCGTACTGCCCCAGCTCCCCGGTGTTCCGGGAGCGGTCGCTGGAGCTGGTACGCGCGGTCGCCGGTCGGTACGCCGAGCACCCGGCGGTGGTGATGTGGCACGTCTCCAACGAGCTGGGCTGCCACAACGTGCACTGCTACTGCGACGTCAGCGCCGAGGCGTTCCGCGACTGGCTGCGCGAGCGGTACGGCGACCTGGACCGGCTCAACGACGCCTGGGGCACCGCGTTCTGGAGCCAGCGCTACGGCGACTGGGCCGAGATCAACCCGCCGCGCACCGCGCCGACCTTCGCCAACCCCACGCAGCAGCTGGATTTCCTGCGCTTCTCCTCCGACGAGCAGCGGGCCCAGCTGCGCGCCGAACGCGAGCTGTTGAAGACGCTGGTCCGCCAGCCGGTGACCACCAACTTCATGATCGGCACCGGCATCAAGCACATGGACTACCACTCCTGGGCCGACGACGTGGACCTGGTCTCCAACGACCACTACCTGACCGCCGCCGACCCGCAGGCGCACCTCGGGCTGGCCCTCTCCGCCGACCACACCCGCGGCGTCGCGGGCGGTGATCCGTGGCTGCTGATGGAGCACTCCACCAGCGCGGTGAACTGGCAGCCGCGCAACGTGGCGAAGCTGCCGGGGGAGATGCGCCGCAACAGCCTGGCGCACGTCGCCCGGGGCGCCGACGGGGTGCTGTTCTTCCAGTGGCGGGCCGCCCGGGCCGGCGCCGAGAAGTTCCACTCCGCGCTGGTGCCGCACGCCGGGCCGGACACCAAGGTGTTCCGCGAGGTCTGCCAGCTGGGCGCGGACCTCAGGGCGCTGGCCGAGGTACGCGGCAGCCGGGTGGACGCCGAGGTGGCGATCCTGTTCGACTGGGAGGCGTGCTGGGGCGTCGAGCTGGACTCGCACCCCAGCGTGGACGTCCGCTACGCCGACCGGTTGACCGCCCTGTACGGCGCGCTGTGGCGGGCCGGCGTGACCGCCGACATCGTCCACCCGTCCGCCGGCCTCAGCGGCTACCGGCTGGTCCTGGCACCCACCCTCTACCTGGTCCGCGATGCCGACGCCGACGCGCTGAGCCGGTTCGTCGAGGCCGGCGGCACCGTGGCGATCACCTACTTCAGCGGCATCGTGGACGAGAATGACCACATCCGGCTGGGCGGCTACCCGGGCGCGTTCCGGGAGCTGCTCGGCGTACGGACCGAGGAGTTCTTCCCGTTGCGCGAGGGCGAGCAGGTGCGGCTGGACGACGGCAGCACGGCCGACGTGTGGACCGAGTGGCTGCACCCGGAGGGCGCCGAGGTGCTCGCCTCGTACACCGATGGGCCGTTGCCGGGCGTGCCGGCGCTGACCCGGCGCCCGGTCGGCGCGGGCGCCGCCTGGTACGTCGGCACCCGGCTGGACGAGCCGGCCACCGATCGGCTGGTCGCCCGGCTGCTCGACGAGGCCGGCGTCCGCCCGGCGGCGCCGGCGCCGACCGGGGTGGAGGTGGTCCGGCGCCGCGACGGTGAGCGAAGCTGGCTGTTCGCGATCAACCACACCGGGAGCGAGGTACGGCTCGCGGTGACCGGCACCGAGTTGTTGACCGGAGCACGGTGCGCCGGTGAGCTGACAGTGCCGGCCGGCGAGGTGGCCGTGGTCCGGGAGGATCGGGCTGACGGACCGGCCTGACCCGGTGACAGTCACGGCGCGAAGGAGGTTCCCCAGGTGCTCGCCCAGCAGCGGCAGACCGCCATCCTCGATCTGATCCGCCAGCGTGGCGGCGTACGGGTGAGTCAGCTCGTCAGCCGGTTCGGCGTGTCCGACATGACGATCCGTCGCGACCTGGAGGTGCTGGCCGAACGCGGGCTGGTGGACAAGGTGCACGGCGGCGCGACGCTGGCCGGGCCGGGCTCCGCCGAGGAGCCCGGCTTCGCCGCGAAGTCGATCCGCCAGCAGGCGGAGAAGCGGGCCATCGCCGAGCGGGCGGCGACCATGGTGGAGCCGGGGATGGCCATCGCGCTCTCCGCCGGCACCACCACCGCCGCGCTGGCCACGCTGCTCTCCGACGTGCGGGGGCTGACCGTGGTGACCAACTCGATCCCGGTGGCCGACGCGCTCTACCAGAATCCGCGCGCGGATCAGACGGTGGTGCTCACCGGCGGCATCCGTACCCCGTCGGACGCGCTGACCGGGCCGGTGGCCGAGGCGGCGATCAGCGCGCTCAACGTCGACCTGCTCTTCCTCGGCGTGCACGGGCTCAGCCCGCGGACCGGCTTCACCACGCCCAACCTGCTGGAGGCCGGGGTCAACCGGTGTCTGATCGGCGCGGCCCGACGGCTGGTGGTGCTCGCCGACCACACCAAGTGGGAGACCATCGGCATCGCCACCATCGCCCCCTTGGAAGCGGCCGACGTGTTGATCACCGACGTCGGGCTGCCGGCGGAGGCGCGTACCGCGATCGGCGAGCAGGTCGGCGAGCTGGTCGTCGTCCAGGCCAGCTGACGGCCCGCAGCTCCCAGCCGGTTGGTCCGCTGCCCGGGTCGTCGGGCAAAATGGGTGGCGACGCGACTGGCGGCACCTGGGATGGCAGAACCATCGGGGAGCTCATCGCGGGGGTCGACCGCCTGGGCTTCCGCGCCGAGGAGAGCCATGCCGTCAACCGATGAGCAGACCACCCCGCACACTGCCACTATGCTGCCGGGTCAGCCGGTGGCCGACGCGGTCCTCGCCGATGTTGCCGAGCGGGTGGCCGTGCTCCGCGCCGCTGGCGTCGTCCCGGCCCTGGCCACCGTTCTGGTCGGCGACGACGATGCCAGTGCCGGCTACATCGGCATCAAGCAGCGCCAGGCCGCCCAGTTGGGCTTCGCCTCGCCGCACCGCCACCTGCCCGCCGACGCCACGCAGGAACAACTCCACGAGGTGATCGCCGCCTTCAACGCCGATCCCGCCGTGCACGGGATCCTCGTCCAGTACCCGGTCCCCGACCACCTGGACTACGACGCGGCGTTGCAGAGGATCGACCCGGACAAGGACGTCGACGGCATGCATCCGCTGAACCTCGGTCGGCTCGCGCTCGGGCTGCCGGGGCCGGTGCCCTGCACGCCAGCCGGCATCGAGGCGTTGCTGGCCCACCATGGCATTCCGGTCTCCGGGCGCGAGGTGGTCATCCTCGGTCGCGGTGCCACGCTCGGGCGGCCACTCGCCACCCTCCTCGCCCAGAAGCGCCCCACCGCCAACGCGGCCGTCACCGTCGTGCACACCGGCGTCGCGGACTGGCCCCGATACACCCGCCGGGCCGACATCCTGATCGCCGCCGCTGGCGTACCCGGCATCATCCAGCCCGAGCACGTCAAAACGGGGGCCGTCGTCATCGGCGGCGGCGTGCGGTACGCGGGTCGGCGGCTGCTGCCGGACGTCGACGAGGCGTGCGCCGAGGTCGCCGGGGCGATCACCCCCCGAGTGGGCGGGGTGGGCCCCACCACGGTGGCCATGCTCTTCCGCAACGCCGTGGCCGCCGCCGAGCGTCAGGTCGGCTAGGGAGCATCGGTGGGCAGGCAGGGCCCGCGGTGGTCGGCCGGGCGCGCGCACCGCCGGCGACCGGGCATGATCCGGTCGCAGAACACCCAATGTCGTACGTGCTGCGCGTCCTCGGCCGAGACGGTGGCGCCGGTGACGTCGACCTGCGGCGTCGAGGCCAACGACCGGGCGATCGTACGGGCCAGGTCCAGCGCCCCGGCCAGGTCGGCGACCGTCACCGGCAGGTGGATCACGTGCCGGGGCGGCGGCTCCGCCGGTTCGGTGTACGCCTCCACGGCGAATCGCGGCAGCGGCGTGAAGAGCCCGCTGTACTGGTGTTCCCATCCCGGGCTCACCGCTGACGCCGCTCGGACCAGGCGCCCTGCCAGTCGCACAGCGCCCGCTTCACGCGGGCGTTCTCCCCGCTGAGCCGAGCCAGCCTCGTCGGCGGCGTCAAGAGCGGCACGTTCGGGCGCGCAACCCACTGATTCCGGTTGCACCCTTCCAGGCGGTGGCGTCAGTTGATCGACTCGGTATCGCGGATGTCGGGGTGTCCCGCGACCGGGATACCCCGATTTCGCTGATGTCGAGTTGATCAGCAAGGGGGAAGGGGCGGAGGTTTCAGGTTTTCCGGGCGAGACGGTGCTCGATGAGGACCTGGACACCGTCGAGGATCCGTTGCAGGCCGAACTGGTACAGCCAGTCCCGGTCGGCCTCGGGGTCGTCGGTCGACGCGAAGCCACCGCCGCTGAACGCGGCCATCAGCGCGGGGAACCGGGCCGGATCGATGATCCGGGTGAAGAGCGTCTCGTAAGGGTCGGCGTCGGCGATCGCGGTGGGCGCACCGGCCGCGTGGAACGTCAGGTCGGCGAAGCTGTGCGCCTGGATGAGCAGGATGGCCGACACCTTCTCGTTCTCGTCGAGCGGAGTCGGGCCCAGGGCGCGCAGGCCGTACTCGAACCAGCTGAGCTGGTGCGGGGTGGCGGGCGGGCCGAACATCGACAGCGTCTGCAGGATCCACGGGTGGCGGCGGAGCTTGCGGACCGCGGCCCACGACCAGCGGTCCAGGTCCGACCGCCAGCCCTGGCCGGTCACCAGGTCCGCGGGTGGGGGGCCGACGGCGGCGTCCTGCATGTGCAGGATCAGCTCTTCCTTCTTCGCGACGTGCCGGTAGAGCGACATCGTGGTGAACCCGAGGCTCTTGGCGACCCGGCTCATCGACACGGCGCCGAGGCCGTCGGTGTCGGCGACCTCGATCGCGGCGCCGACGATGCGCGCCAGCGACAGCCCCTCCCGTGCCTCGGGGGCGGGCTTGGCCGTCCAGACCGCCTCGAGCGGTGACATCGCGCGTTCCATGAGGGGTTGATCCTATACCCGGTGTATGGCATACACTGAGTTTATGGCATACACAGTTGAACTTGAATCAGTCACGAAACGGTTCGGCGGTGTCGCCGTACTCGATGGGGTCGACCTGCGGGTCGAACGCGGCAACGTCGCGGCACTGCTGGGGCCGAACGGGGCCGGCAAGACGACGGCGGTGAAGGTGCTCTCCACGCTGCTGCGTCCGGACGGCGGCCGGGCGGTGGTGGCCGGGCACGACGTCGTGTCCGCGCCGGCGGCGGTACGCCGATCGATCAGCCTCACCGGCCAGTACGCGGCGGTCGACGAGATGCTGACCGGCCGGGAGAACCTGGTCCTCATGGGCCGGCTGCGTCACCTGACCAGGGCAGCGGCGCGGGCCCGAGCCGACGAGCTGCTTGACCGCTTCGAGTTGACCTCGGCCGGCGGGCGGCGGGTGTCGACCTACTCCGGCGGAATGGCCCGCCGGCTGGACATCGCGCTGAGTCTCGTGGTCGAGCCCCGGGTCCTGTTCCTCGACGAGCCGACCACCGGGCTGGACCCGCGCAGCCGCCGCGACGTCTGGGGCTCGATCGCGGAACTGGCAGCCGCCGGAGTCACCGTCCTGCTCACCACCCAGTACCTGGAGGAGGCGGACCGGCTGGCGGACCGGATCACCGTGCTGCACGGCGGCCGGGTCGCCGCCGAGGGGACCGCCGAGCAGCTCAAGGCCCGGGTCGGCGGCGAAACCGCGCAACTTGTCCTGCCCGACGCCTACGCGCTCGCCCGCGCCGTGGCGGTGCTCGCCGCGAACGCGGTACCCGCCCGGGAGGACGCCGAGACGCTATCCCTGCACGTGCCCACCGACGGCAGCGCGGCCGCGATACGAGACCTGCTCGGTCTGCTCCACGCCCAGGGCATCGAGGTGGACCGGCTCGCACTGCACCGCCCCAGCCTCGACGAGGTGTTCCTCGCGCTGACCGAGCAGCCGCTGACCGAGCAGCCGCTGACCGAGCAGCCGCTGACCCAGCAGGCGGCCGGGCAGTCGCCGACCGAGCGGGCGTCGGCCGTGGCGGTGACCCGATGACCACGCCTCAGCTGACCCGGATGCCCGGCGTGCTCGTGGACGTGAGCGCGCTGGTCGGTCGCGGTCTGCGACGATCGGTACGCAGCGTCGACGCGTTGATCACCGCGATCCTGCTGCCGGTGCTGATCCTGCTGGCGTTCGTCTACGTCTTCGGTGGCGCGATCGAGACGGGCACCCGGTACCTGACCTATGTCGTGCCGGGGATCGTGCTGATCTGCGCGGCCTTCGGCTCGGCCTCCACGGGCGTGGGGGTGAACCAGGACATGACCACCGGGATGATCGCCCGCCTCCGTTCGTTGCCGGTCCTCGGCTCGGCGGTGCTGATCGGGCACATCGTGGCCAGCGTGGCGCGCAACCTGGTCTCGACCGCCGTCGTGGTCGCGGTGTCGCTCCTCCTCGGCTTCCGGCCGACGGCCTCGGTGCTCGACTGGGTGGCCCTGCTCGGGCTGCTGGCTCTGTTCATGTGCGGGATATCGGCGCTGTCGGCCGCGTTCGGCCTGCTGGTGACGAACGCGGAGGCGGCGGGAGCGTTCTCCTTCGTGGTGCTGTTCCTGCCGTACGTGAGCAGCGCGTTCGTGCCGCCGGAGACGATGCCGGACTTCCTCCAGGGATTCGCCCGCAACCAGCCGATGACGCCACTGGTCGAGACGGTCCGTGGGCTGCTGGTGGGCGGCCCCGTCGCCGAGTCGGCCCCGGCCGCGCTCGCCTGGGCCATCGGGTTCCTGGTGGTGGGCGTGGCCGCGTCCGGCGTGCTGTTCCGGCGCCGAGCGAGCCGCTGACACGACACAACACGCCGACATGGCGACACGGAGTGCCCACCGCCAGCACTTCACAGCCATCTCACAGGGCCTCCCGATAGGGTGCCCACGAGTCAACGTCCGACTCCATGGTGGAGCGGTCGGCTGTCGCACAGGAGTTCCGATGGTCTTCAAGAAGATGTTGAGCGCGTTCGGTGTCGGCGGTCCCAGCGTGGACACCGTGCTGACCAACCCCAACACCCGGCCTGGCCTGACCCTCGACGGGCAGGTCAACCTCGTCGGCGGTGACAGCCCGGCGGCCATCGAGCAGGTGGTGATCGGCCTGGTCACCCGGGTCGAGGTCGAGGGACACGACACCGAGTACGCGGGCACCATGGAGTTTCACCGCATGGCCGTCAGCGGCCCACTCCAGCTCGCGCCGAAGCAGCAGCTCTCGCTGCCGTTCCAGCTGCCGGTGCCGTGGGAAACCCCGATCACCGACGTGTACGGCCAGCGCCTGCACGGCATGACCATGGGCCTGCGCACCGAGCTGGCCGTGGCCCGCGCCGTGGACAAGAGCGACCTGGACCAGGTGGCGGTGCACCCGCTGCCGGTGCACGAGCGGATCCTGGAGGCGTTCCAGCGGCTCGGCTTCCAGTTCAAGCACGCCGACCTGGAGCGCGGTCACATCCGGGGCGTCCAGCAGACGCTGCCGTTCTACCAGGAGATCGAGTTCTTCGCGTCGCCGCAGTACGCCAGCACGATCCGGGAGGTCGAGCTGACCTTCGTGACCAGCCAGCGCGGGGTGGACGTGATCCTGGAGTGCGACAAGCGTGGCGGCTTCCTCAGCGCCGGGCACGACGCGTTCGGCCGGTACCAGGTGTCGCACGCCGACGTCGACCGGGTCGACTGGGCGCAGGTGGTCGACGGCTGGCTGCGCGAGACCACCTCCCGCTACGGCAGTCTGCGCTCCCAGGGCTTCGGGCCGGGTCACGGGCACGGGCACGGGCACGGCCGGGGGCACGGGATGGGCGGAATGGTGGCCGGCGCGGCGCTCGGCGTGGCCGGCGGCATGATCGCCGGCGAGATGATCGAGGACGCCTTCGAGGGTGACTTCGGCGGCGACTTCGGCGAGTAGTCGTCCAGACGCGACAGTGGCCTCCGGGAGATTCCTCCCGGAGGCCACTGCGCGTAGTGCTACCGCGTACCCGGTCAGTGCCGGGCCTTGCGCTCCTCGCTGCTGCGGTGGTTGCTGCCGGCCTTGGCCAGTCCACGGCTACCGAGGTAGCCCAGCGTCAGCAGGGTGATCAGGAACCAGGCGTTGTTGGCGCGGAAGATGTCCACCCCGGCGGAGTTCTTCCCGACTACCTGCGAGGCGACCAGTACGCCGGCCACCGCGATCAGGTAGATCCAGAACTCGGTGGTCTTGAACGCCTGCTTGGTCTCCGTACCGGGTGCCTGCATGTCGTTCCGGCGCCCGTCCTGCATGACCGGCATCTGCCTGGTCTGCGTGTTCTGCATCGACGCCGGGTTCTGGACGTCCGACGTCGGCCGGTTCATCGGCCGGGTGGAAGCAGCCTGCGTGCTCATCTGGTCCTCCTCAGGATGCGATGAGTCGTACCTGCATTCCCTCGCCCCGCTACCGCGTTTCGGCCACGGCACGGTTCGTGTTCAGGCGGGGACATCCCCCGACTACCCGAGCCCCCTGAGCAGGTAACACCCGACCGCCGGCCAAAAAGATCCCGGCCGGCGGTCGGGTGCGGTCAGCGCAGGCCGTTGCGGACCGCGACGCTCACCAGCAGATCCGGGTCGTCGGTGATGATGCCGTCGACACCGAGGTCGATGACCCGCTGCATCACCCGCGCGTCGTCGACGGTGTACGGGATCACCTTCAGGTCGTACCGCGTCTGAAGCGTCCGTACGTCCGGTCCGTGGAAGTATGCCGGGTTCTCCCGCAGGTACCAGTCGGGCGAGGCGACCGTGCCCTGGTGCGGGTCGTGCACCTGCCAGTTCGCCGACACCGTGCCGGCGCCCGCGGCCCGGGTCAGCTTGCCGAGGTCCTGGGACTTCCACCAGTCCAGCCCATCGGTCCACGGGCTCTTCACCGACGGGTCGCCGTACACCGCCTCGAGCGAGCACTCGTCCGCGAGGGTGGTGCACTCGGCCGGGCCGTACTGCCAGACCAGGCCGACCGTGCCGATCCGGCGGTCGAGCTGCCGGGCGTAGGTGATGGTGCGCCAGTCGAACGACTGGATGGTGGCCCGGTCGGTGAAGCCGGCCCGCTGGATCGCGCCGACCAGCTTGCGGGTGAAGCTGCGGTACGGCTCGGTGTCGTTCACCACCGGGCTGATCTTCGTCTCGATGTTCATCCCGATGTCACTGCGGCCACTCGCCTTCACCAGGGCGAAGACCTCGTCCAGCGTGGGAATCCGGGCACCCGGCGCGGGCACCTGAGCGGGCAGTTCGGGCAGTGTCTTCGTGCCGCAGTCGACGGTCTTGAGCTGCGCCAGGGTCAGCTCGTGCACCGGCTTGCCGACGTACGGGAACGAAGGGTCACCGGGGCGCACCGGGGCGGTGTCGACGCAGTGCGAGCCGTTGACCGTGCGGTCGTGCAGCACCACGAGCTTGCCGTCGGCGGTCACCCCGGTGTCCAGCTCCAGCGTGGAGATGGCCCGGTTGGCCAGCGCGTTCGCGAAGGCCGGCAGGGTGTTCTCCGGCCGGGTGGCCCGACCGCCCCGGTGCGCCTGGATGTCGAACGGCGCCGCGTACGCCTTCGGCAGCCGGTAGCCGCGCTGCGCCAGCAGGGCGCGCAGCCGGTCCGGGTAGTCGGTGATGATGCCGTCCACGCCGTCGTCGATGAGCTTGGTCATGGTCGGCAGGTCGTCGACCGTCCACGGGATCACCTTGATCCCGTAGCGGTGCGCCTCGGCGACCATCTCCCGGGTCACGTACGGCTTGTAGCCCGGGTCGGTGACCGTGCCGTTCTGCGGGAAGCCGTGTACCGGGGAGAAGGCGCTGGCGCCGAAGCTGCGGATCGCCTTGATCGGGTTGCCGCCGAAGTCGTCGATGTCCAGCCCGCCGAGCCACGGCGAGGCGCCCGGCTGGCCGGTCTGCAGGAAGTCGTAGTTGGTCAGGGCGACCAGCGGGAGCTTCGGCTCGACCTGGCGCATGCGCATCAGCGCGCCCCAGTCGAAACTCTGGATGGTGACCTGCTTGAGCAGCCCGGCGGCGCGGATCTCGGCCGCGGTGACCCGGACGAACTGCTCGCGGGGCGCGGTCTCGCTCGGCGCGCCGGCCTCCACCTTGGTCTCGACGTTGAGCTTGACGTCCTTCGCCCGATAGCGGTTGACCAGGGCGAACACCTCACGCAGTAGCGGCATCCGGGCACCCGGCACGGCGAGCTGGCCGGGCTTGTCCGCCAGCGTCTTCGAACCGCAGTCGAGGGTGCGCACCTGGGCCAGGGTGAGCGTGTTGATGTACTTCCCGACGTACGGGAACTCCGGGTCACCGGGCGACACCGGGGTGGTGTCGACGCACTTGGTGCCGGTGACCTTCCGGTCGTGGGTGACCACGGCCTGACCGTCCTCGGTGATCTGCACGTCCAGTTCGAGGGTGCTCACCCCGAGCTGGAGGGCGTTGCCGAAGGAGGCGAGGGTGTTCTCCACCCGCAGCCCGAGGCCCCCGCGGTGGGCCTGCACGTCGAATGTCCGGTCCGGTCGCGGCTTCGCCTGGGCGGGCACCGCGAGCCCGGTCGTCACCGTCGCGGCCACCAGGGCCGCGACGGCGGTACGGCGTACTCTGCGCACGCTGTCATCCCCTCCCGCCGGTGGGCGTCTCCCACCGGTCGCCGGACAGCATGGGCATCGTGGACAGCCGGCAGGCGGCCGGCGGACGGCGCGACGGTGAACCGGGGTGGACGACCTCCGGGCCTCGGCGGGTTTGACCGGCCGGCCGTCGGGCACGCAGTCAGTTCCACAGCTTCTGCGAGGTGATGGACGTGCGTGAGGACGACATGCGGCAGGACGCCGCCCGCCAGGCCGAGGACCGGATCGCAGGTGGCGTGTACGGCAAGGGCGCCGTCGACGAGGTGACGGTGCCGCGCACCGATGTGGAGCGGATGATTCAGCAGGACGACCCGGACGATCCGGCGAAGGTGCGGGTCGATCCGCAGGTGCTGCGCGACGGCGGCCCCGTCGGGGGGCAGGGCGCGGTGACCACCACCGGTGGCACCGCCGGTCCGGCGAGCGTTCGCCGGGTGGCCCGGCAGCCGGAGCGGCACCGGGGCAAGGTGGCCCCGACGGCGACCGGCGACGCCACCACCGGCGGTCTGAGCACCCCGATGGGCGGCGGCACCAGCGACCAGTCCACGTCCGCGACCGGTCCGGGCAAGTCCATCAGGGACAGGTCCGTCGGCGACTGACCCTGTCGAGCGAGTTCGCACCGCCGCCCCCGCCGAGCGACCACTCGGCGGGGGCGTTGCGGTTTCCGGGGTACGCCGGTCAGCTGCTCGGGCGCAGGATGCCCAGGCGTTGGGTGGCGCGGGTGAGAGCCACGTACAGGTCGCTGCGCCCGCGCGGCGACTCGGCCACCATCCGGTCCGGATCGACCACCAGCACCGAGTCGAACTCCAACCCCTTGGCCTGCGCGACGGTCAGCACCACCACCCGGCTCTCCAGCTCCGGATGCTCGCCCACCGCGGCCTCCGGCAACGCCGCGGTCACCGTCGCGCCCAGCGCGTCCACCCGGCCGGCCGGCACGATCACGCCGAGCCGGCCCTCGGCCAGCCGGGCCGCCTCCCGGGTGGCCGCCGCCACCAACTCCGCGGCCAACTGCTCGTCCGGCACCGTCCGGTCCCACGGCGGTACGCCGCTCTCCCGCACCGAGCGCGGCGGCCGCAGTGCCGGGTCGATCTCGGCCAGCACGTCGGCGGCAACCGCCATGATCTCGGCCGGGGTGCGGTAGCTGACCGTCAACTCGGTCAACCGCCACCGCTGCGCCACGTACGGCGCGAGAGCATCGGCCCAGGAGGGTGTGCCGGTGAGCGCGCCGGTTTGCGCCACGTCCCCGACGATCGTCATCGACCGGCTCGGGCAGCGGCGCATCAGCAGCCGCCAGGCCATCGGTGACAGTTCCTGCGCCTCGTCCACGATGACGTGGCCGAACGCCCACTTCCGGTCGGCGGCGGCGCGCTGCGCGGTGGTCAGCCGGTCGGCCTCCTCCTGCCGCTCCAGCAGCCGGTCCGCGTCGATCAGGTCGGTGACGCCGAGGATCTCACCACCTTCGGCCTCGTCCTCGACGTCGATCGACCGGGAGCCCCGGGCGATCTCCAGCACGCCCTCGGCGTACTCCCGTTCCATCCTGCGGATCCGGTCCCGCCGGGCGGCGGCGGCCCGCTCGTCCTCGCCGAGCAGCTCGGCGGCCTCGTCCAGCAGCGGCACGTCGGCCGGCGTCCAGCCACCCGGCTCGCGGTGCAGCAGGGCCCGTTCGTCGTCGGTGAGCATCGGCGCGGCGGCGGCGATCCGGTCCGGGTCGGCGTACAGGTCGGCGAGCAGGCGCTGCGGGGTCAGCACCGGCCAGAGCCGGCCGAGGGCGGCCCGGATCTCCGGTTCGTCGCGCAGCTCCCGGCGGATCTCGGCGCGGTCGGCCTCGTCGAGCAGGTTGTCCCCGCCCAGCGGGTCGGCGCCGATCCGCTCGGCCACCTGGTCGGCGAGCGCGTGCACGATCTCCACGTCGAAGAGCGCCCGGGCCAGGTTGTGCGGCCGGTCCGCGCGGCGCACCCGGTCCCGGGCGGTGCGCACGGTCTCCGGGTCGAGGGTCAGCGCCTCCCGCTCCACCTCGATCTCCAGCGGCTCGTCCGGCACCCACTGCCGGTCCCGTACGGCCCGCGCCAGCACCTCGGCGAGCACCGCCCGGCCCTTGAGGGCGGCGGTCTCGGCGGGCTCGGTCCGCTGGGCGCTCACCCCGGGAAAGAGGTCTCCCTGGGTACGCAGCAGCACGCCGGTCTCGGCCAGGGTGGGCAGCACCTGGGAGATGTAGCGCAGGAAGGTCGCGTTCGGGCCGACCAGCAGCACGCCCCGGCTGGACAGCTCCCGCCGGTGTGTGTAGAGCAGGTACGCCGCCCGGTGCAGCGCGACCGCGGTCTTGCCGGTGCCCGGGCCGCCCTGGACCACCATCACCCCGGGCAGGTCGGCGCGGATGATCCCGTCCTGCTCGGCCTGGATGGTCTCCACGATGTCGCGCATCCGGCCGGTCCGGCCGGCGTTGAGCGCGGCGAGCAGCGACGCCTCACCGGTCAGCTCCTCGTGCGCGCCCGGAGCGGCGGTGGAGATGTCCAGCACCTCGTCGTTGAGCCCGGTCACCTTGCGCTGGCGGGTACGCAGGTGCCGCCGACGGCGTACGCCCTGCGGGTTGGCGGCGGTGGCGAGGTAGAACGGGCGGGCGGCGGGGGCCCGCCAGTCCATCAGCAGCGGGTCGTAATCGCCGCTGGTGTCGAAGATGCCGATCCGGCCGATGTAGTGGCGGGCGCCATCGTCGCCGTCGAGGCGGCCGAAGCAGAGACCGTTCTCCACGGCGGAGAACTGCTCGACCTGGTCGGCGTACATCCGTACCGAGCTGTCGCGCTGGGAGCGGTCCTGCAGGGTGCCGCCGGTGTTGCGCAGCTCGCCGGTGAGCCGCTCGGCGGCCTGATCACGCAGCCCGTCCAGCCGGTCGTAGAGCATCGAGACGTACTCCTGCTCGCGACCGATCTCGTCGTCAAGCGGCAATTCGCCGGAACCGCCGGAGTGCCTTGACAAGCCGTCTCCCTAAAGATTAGAATCCTTTGCAGGAACGGCTTTTGAGCCGTTCTTTTTTGTGCCCTCGAACAGTTGAAGATAGCGCGTCCCGCCGGCCTCGACCACGCTGACCGGGGCGGCGCGCTCGGTGATCACGAGGTGGCGGCGGATGATCCTGCGGACCGGGCAACGGGTGGTCTTCATCGGCGACAGCATCACCGACTGCGGCCGGCGGGACACCGCGGCGCCCTACGGCGCCGGCTACGTCAGCCTCGTTCGTGCCCTGGTCGGCGCCCGCCACCCCGAGCTGGACGCGGAGTGGATCAACCGGGGTGTGAGCGGGGACACCGTGCGGAACCTGGCCGCCCGCTGGGACGACGACGCCATCGCCGAGCGTCCGGACTGGCTCTCGGTCATGATCGGCATCAACGACATCTGGCGGCGCTACGGCGACCGGCCCGACGAGGCCGTCCCCCTCGACGAGTACGAGCGCACCCTGCGCGACCTGCTCCGCCGTGCGGTGGACGCCACCGGCTGCCGGCTGATCCTCGGCGACCCGTTCCTGATCGAGGCGGACCGCGGCGACCCGCAGCGCGCCGACACCGACCGGTACTGCGCCGTGGTGGCCGCGCTGGCCACCGAGTTCGACGCGGTGCACGTGCCGACCCAGGCGGCGTTCGACCGGGTGCTCGCGGTCAGCCCGGCGAAGCGTTGGGCCGACGATCGGGTGCATCCGCACCTGCCCGGCCACGCGGTGCTCGCCGACGCGTTCCTCACCGCCCTCGGCGCGACCGCCACCCCCTGACGCCGCCGCCCGGCGCCGGCTGACGGTCCGCTTCGCTCGACCACGGCGCCCACCGGACACGACGGCGCGCCGGGCCGACCGGTGGGTCGACCCGGCGCGACAACACCGGTAAATCAGCCGCGGGCGACCTGGTACAGCCGCTCCGGGGTGACGGCGCCGGCGAGCACCCGGCCGTCGTCGGTGAGGAGCACGCTGAACAGCTTGCCGGCGAGCAGCCGACCGCTGCCCCAATCACCACTGACCGCCGTCAGCCCGCCGAGCAGCTTCGACACGTCGACGTCCGGCGTACCGGCCGGCTTGTCGCGGGCTGGCTTGTCGCCGGCCGGCTTCTCGGTGGCCGGCTTGCCGCCGACGGCCCCGTCGAGGCGGGCCACCAGCACGGTGGTCCAGCCGGTGCCCACGGCGCGTACCTGCGGATCACCCGCCGGCTTGGAGTGGTCGGGCCGGCCCGCGGGCCGCTGCTCGGCCGACTCCTCGGTGACGGTCACACCGGGCGGCGGGTTGAAGGTGAACTGGTCGGCGGCTGGGCGTTGGTAGTCGACCTGGGTGAAGGCCACCTCGAACGCCGGCTGGTCGCTGCCCGTGGCGAGCACCTCGAAGCGCAGCGGCACGTGCTGCTTGGCGTCGATGGCGATCCGTAGCTGGTGCACCAGCGAGTCCTTGTCGCGCGGCTGGAGCACCAGCTCGTACGCGTCCCGCCCGGCGACGGTCGCCGACCGGCCGACGCTGACCTCGGTGCTCGGGTCGACCGCGCGCAACGCCAGGTCGGCTGCCTCCTGCGGGGTTGCCGGCAGGCTCGGCGCCGCCTCGGGCGCCGGACCCCCGGCCATGGCGTCGCCCAGCGTGACGTGGCGGGCGGTGTTGCCGCGGCTCTCCCAGCTCCACACGTCCCGGCCGTTGCGGATGATGTCCTGCTCGCCGAGGGTGTCCAGCAGCGCCACCCGCTGCCGCTCCGGGCCGGAGTACCAGACCCGCAGGGTGTGCGTGCCGGTCAACAGGGTGGTCAGGTCGTTGCCGGGGACCAGCCCGACCAGCGGCGGCAGGCCGAGGTCGGCGCGCTGCACGACCGTGCCGGACAGCCCCTCCAGCCGGGAGGTCTGCAGGTCGACCAGAAGCTGGGCGGCGGTGCGCGGCGGCAGGCTCGGTTCGGCCTCGGCGGCGAACGTGCCGATCGCGGCGCCGCCACCGATGACGGCGACGGCGGCGGTCGCCGGGACCAGCCAGCGCAGGACGGGACGGCTTCTCAGAACGGACATGTGGTACCTCCTGCCGACCATCCTGCCCTCTCGGCGCTGTGAACACGCTGAGGACGCCGATCCGCCTGCTTTGACCCAGGTGGCACCCTTGAGTCGTGCGGTTGCTGGTGGTGGAGGACGAGGCCCGGTTGGCGGCTGCGCTGCAACGCGGGTTGCAGGCGGAGGGGTTCGCGGTGGACGTGGCGGCGACCGGCCCGGCCGGGTTGGACGCCGCCCGGCACGGCGGGTACGACGCGATGATCCTCGACGTGATGCTGCCCGGCCTGTCCGGTTACGAGCTGGTCCGGCGGCTGCGCGCGGAGGAGCACTGGCTGCCGGTGCTGATGCTCTCCGCGAAGGACGGCGAGTACGACCAGGCCGACGGCCTGGACTGCGGCGCCGACGACTACCTCACCAAGCCCTTCTCGTACGTGGTGCTGCTGGCTCGCCTGCGGGCGTTGCTGCGCCGGGGCGCGCCGGAACGCCCGGCGGTGCTGGCCGTCGGCGACCTGCGACTGGACCCGGCCCGGCGGCGGGTGACCCGGGCCGACGCCGAGGTGACGCTGACCGCGCGGGAGTTCGCGTTGCTGGACTACCTGATGCGTCGACCCGGCCAGGTGGTCTCCAAGATCGAGCTGCTGGACCACGTCTGGGACGCCAGCCTGGAGACCGCGCCGAACGCGGTCGAGGTGTATGTCGGCTACCTGCGTCGCAAGCTCGGCCGGGACCGGTTGGAGACCGTCCGGGGCGCCGGCTACCGGCTGGCGACGTGAGCACGCACGTGCCGGCCGACCTGACGGCCGGTGGGCCGACCGCGCCTGAGGCCGCCGCGCCGACCGCCGACCGCCGGGGGACCTCCGCCGGTCCGGCGACCTCGGGCGGTCCGGGGCGCGTCCGCCGGAACTGGCGCAGCCGGGTGCCGGTGCTCGGGCTGCGCGGCCGGCTCATGGCGATCGGGGTGCTCGGCCTCACCGTGGCGCTGGCCCTCGGCGGGGTGGTGCTGCTCGGCGCGCTCGGCTACGTGCTCCAGCGCACCGTGGACACCGAGGCGTTCCGGACCGCCGACGCCGTCGCCCTGCTCGCCGCCGAGGACGCGCTGCCCGACCCGCTGCCGGTGGCCGGTGGGCAGGTCCGCGTCCAGGTGATCGACACACAGGGGCGGATCCGGGCCGCCTCGATCGACGCGGACCGGCTGGTCCCGATGGTCCGCCCGGAGCGGCTGAACGGTGACCGCCGGCAGCGGCTGGAGGTGCAGGCGGAGCGGGTCGGGCTCGCCGGCCCGGTCCGGGTGGTCGCCGTACCGGCCGGCACCGCGGCCGACCCGCTCACCGTGCTGGTCGCCCGCTCGATGGCCGATGTGCGGCACAGCACGCACGTGGTCCGGACCATCCTGCTGGTGGCGTTCCCGCTGCTGGTGGCCGTGCTGGCCGCAGTGGCCTGGCGGGTGGTGGGCGCGACCCTGCGGCCGGTGGAGGCGCTGCGCCGGGGTGCCGAGGAGATCACCGGGCGGGCCGGGACCGGGCGACTGCCGGTGCCCGCCTCGGCCGACGAGATCCACCGGTTGGCGGTCACCCTCAACGGGATGCTGGGCCGGTTGGAGTCCGCCCGGGCCCGGCAGCGGGCGTTCGTCTCCGATGCGGCACACGAGTTGCGCAGCCCGTTGACCAACATCCGGACCGAGCTGGAGGTGGCCCAGCGCCTCGCCGGCCGGACGGACTGGACGGCGGTGACCGCCAACCTGCTCGCCGACACCGATCGGCTGAGCCGACTGGTCGACGACCTGCTGCTGCTGGCCCGCCTGGACGAGACGCCACCGGCCCGGGGGACCGGGCCGGTGGAGCTGGGCGCCCTGCTGACCGAGGTCGCAGGCCGGTACCCGTCGCCGCCGGTGCGGGTGGTGCCGCCGCCCGGCCCGCTGTGGACGGTCGCGAACGCCGACGAGCTGCGCCGGGTGTTGGCCAACCTGGTCGACAACGCGGTCCGGCACGCGTACGGCGCTGTTCTGCTCGCCGTGGAGGCGACACCGGCCAGGAACCAGGAGGCCGCGTACCACCTGGTGACGGTGACCGACGACGGCCCGGGGATTCCGGTGGCCGACCGGGACCGGGTCTTCGGCCGGTTCACCCGTCTGGACGACGGGCGGGCCCGCGACGACGGTGGGGCTGGCCTCGGCCTGGCCATCGTGTGGGAGCTGGTCCGCCGCGCCGGCGGCAGCATCACGCTGACCGACGGCGACGACCAGCAAGGCCTACGGGTACGTCTGCTGCTGCCGGCGTTGCCAACCGACGAGGAGCCACGGGCCGGCCGCTGACCGACGGGGCTCAGCACGCTCAGTGGCGGCGGGTGCAGACCTCGTCGGCGCTGGCCACGGTGTCGGTGGACCAGACGACGGCCACCGTGAAGCAGTAGTCGTTGGCGCGGTTGAGCGCGTAGACGACGAAGCTGGTGGCACCGGCGGGCAGCGTGGCGATGGCGTTCTTACCCTGGCCGGCCCGGCCGGCGGAGACGACCACCGGCCCCTCACCACCGGCCGGGTAGGTCCAGCGCAGGGCGATGTTGTCCCGGTTGTCACGCAGGGCCACCGCGCCCGGTGGGGTGCCCGGCGCGGCCGTGGGCGGCGCCGCGCCGGAAGGGGAGGCACTGTTGCTGGCCGGCGCGCCCGTGCCGGTCGGGGAGGCGGTGCCCGGGCCGGGACGCTGGTCGTCCCCGTCGCCGACCCTCGCCACCCCGGCGATCACCGCCGCGGTGCCCAGCAGCACCACGACCACGCCGGCGACCAGCACCGGCACCAGCCGGTTGCGTCGCGGTGCCGGTGCCCGGTGCACGGGCACCGGCAGCAGCCGGGACGGTGTGTACGGCTCAAGCGGCGCGTACGGATCCGGCGGCGTGTACGCGCCGGGCGGCGTGTACGGCTCGGACGGCTGGTACGGCTCGCCTGGCCGGTGCAGCCGGTACACCCCCGACGCCTCTTCCGCGCCGCCCGCGAGCCCGACCACGGACGGGGGGACCGGTGTGTCGGTGGACTGGCGGGCGGGCTCGTCCGCCGGATCGGATGGCCACGTGAAGCCCACCGACCCACCCGGTTCGTCGGCCGGCGACCGAGGACTCGGCACCGCGCCGCCGCCGGCCACGCCCCCATGGCCGGCCAGCGCCTCATCGTCGCCGATGGCAGGGCCGGCCGCCGGATCGGCGTGCTGGGGCGGGGGAGCGGGTGGGTGATAGCCGGACCCGACCGCTCCGTCCCCGTGTGACGGGGCCCGGGCGGCCGGCACCACGGGGCTGTCCCGGGGCGTCTCGTCGGCGCAGGCGTGATCGGGGTTGGCCGCCGCCCGAGCCAGCGCCGCCACCTGCACGGCCAGCGGATCGTCGGCGGGAAGGTGCTGTCGGCACAGCTCGCGGGCCAGCGCCAGGTTGTCGTGCGCCTCGGCGAACTGCCCACAGTCGCGCTGCATCGCGCCGAGCCGGGCCAGCATCTTGATGCCGCTGGGATGCCCGTCGCCGTACACCTCGCGGTGCAGCTCCCAGGCGTCCTGGAGCCGGTCGCGGGCCACCGTGCACTGGCCGCGGGCGTACTCGACGGTGGCCAGGTCGGCGTGCGCGGCGAGCACCCGCAGCGACTCCGGGCCGTCCTGGGCGGTCAGCTCGATGATGACTTCCTGGTAGAGCCGGGCGGCCCGGGAGTGGCTGCCGACCCGGTGCAGCACCGCGGCCAGGGTCGCCGCGGCAGCCACGGTGCGCGGGTCGGAGCGGCCGTGCAACCGGGTGGTGGCCGCGTACGCGAAGGCGGCCCAACCCCGGGCGGAGTGCGGCTCGCCGAGCGCGACCAGCACCCGCGCCTGGAGGCTGGCGGCCTCGGCCAGCTCGGTAGTGGCGTTGGCCGGGCGCGGGTCGGCGTCGGTGAGCGCGTCGGAGAGCAGCCGCTGTGCGCCGGTCAGGTCGCCGGCGGACACGAGGTGGTGCGCCTGATCAGTCAGTTCGCCGAAGCCGGAGGGCACGCCCCATCGTGCTCATCCGACGACGGTAAGTACAAGACCCGCGCCCGTGTCGATCGGTCAGGATCTGCTCAGGTGCTCGGCCAGCGTCTCGCTGATCCGGCGCAGCTGGTCGACCTGGGCCGGGCTCAACGCGTCGAACAGGTGCCGGCGTACGCCCTCGACGTGGCCGGGGGCGGCAGCGGCGAGGGTGGCGAAGCCGGCGTCGGTGAGCAGTGCGACCTGCCCACGCCGGTCGGTGGCGCACTCCTCGCGGCGCACCCAGCCGGCCGCCTCCAACCGGGCCACGGCGTGCGAGAGTCGGCTCCGCGACGACCCGGTCGCCTCGGCCAGGTCACTCATCCGCAGTCGCCGGTCGGGGGCCTCGGAGAGCCGGACCAGGATCTCGTAGTACGCGTGCGGCATCCCCGCGTCGCGTTGCAGCTCGCGGTCGAGCGTGTCCATCAGCGCGCGGGAGGCGGTGAGGAACGCCCGCCAGGTGCGCTGCTCGTCGGAGTCCAGCCAGCGGGTCATGACCGTCATCATACCCGCAATGGTTGAGAGCTCAACTAAACCGCGCTAGCCTGGAGCCATGGGAATCCATCGACTCAACCACGCCGTCCTCTACGTCAGTGACCTCGCCCGTAGCGTCGCCTTCTACCGCGACGTGCTGGGCTTCCGCCCGGTGGCGATGACCCCGGACGGATTCCGGGGCGCCACCTTCCTCCAGGCCCCCGACTCGACCAACGACCACGACCTCGGCCTGTTCGAGATCGGCGCCGGCGCCGGGCGGTCGACCGCCGGCCGCGCCACCGTCGGGCTCTACCACCTGGCCTGGGAGGTGGACACCCTCGACGAGCTGGCCGCCACCGCCGAGCGGCTCTCGGCCGCCGGCGCTCTGGTCGGCACCTCGGACCACGGCACCACCAAGAGCCTCTACGGGCAGGACCCGGACGGCCTGGAGTTCGAGGTGGTCTGGCTGGTCCCGGCCGACCGGCTCGACGACGACGCGCTGGCCGCCCGCAAGCGGATCGGCCGGCTCGACCTGGCCGCCGAACGGCAGCGCTACGGCGGGCAGACCCGCGGCGGGGTGGGGATCTCCGTCCCGGCCTGACCGCTCGTAGGGTAGAACGGACCGATGTCGACCGACCGGACCACCGACTTCCTCCGCGAGCTGCTGGTCCGCCAGTTGACGACCTGGCTGCCCGCGGCCCTGCACCGCTCCAGGCGGGCCACCATCGCCCTCGCCTGGGCCGGTGACGACGCCGGCGGCGCCGAGGCCGCGCTGCGGGTGGTCGCCGGGCACGCCGACCAGGTGCGCGGCCGGCGGGTGACCGTGCTGGTGCTGGCCGACGGCGCCGCTGAGCTGCCGACCCGGCTCGGCCCGGTCGAGGCGGAACTGCCCGCCGAGGTCACCGTGCACCTGCTGCCGGGCGTCCCGGACCGGCTGCCGGTCGCGGTGAAGGCGGCCGGCGCCGCCGGCTCTCCGCTGTTCTGCTTCCTGGACCTGCCCGGCGCCGTGGCCCCGGAACTGGTCACCGCCGCGAGCAACGGCCGCACGGGGGAGCTGTTGCTGCACGCCGACAGCGGCACCCGCGACGCGCTGGTCGGCGCCGGCTTCCCGCTGGTCGCCGAGGTGGCGCCGGTGCTGCCCGACGGTGCGGCGGCGGGCGTGATCGCGTTCGGCAGCCGATCGGACCGGAGCCTGGAGGCCGTGCGCGACGCGCTCTGGGCCGTCGGCGCGGACCTCGACGTGCGCCTGTCCGACCCGGCCGACCCGGCGGGCGCGCCGGTCGACGTGGCCGGCGACCCCGACCCCGAGCCGCTGGCCCGCGAGCTGCTGGCCGAGCTGCGCCGGGGCGGGCCGCGGCCGGTCACCGAGCTACGCCGGCACACTCTCACCGCGACCGTCTACCGTGCCTCCGACGCCACCCGGGCACTCACCGCCCTGCTCGACGCGGGCGACGTGCGCCGCGAACGCGAGGCCGGCCGGCTGGCCGGCGACGAGATCATCAGTTCGACGCGCTGAGCGCGCCCAGCCGCCCCGGTCGGTGTCCGACCGCCCGCGGACGCCGAGCGGGGTGCCGGTGAATCACCGGCACCCCGCTCGACTCCCGGGACACTACGACCGGGACTTGTCCTGCTTCCAGGACAGCGGACCCGGCAGGTCGACCCGGTGCGCCCGAGCCCTGGAGTTCCAGGACCAACGCCCGATCTTGATGCTCCACGAGGAGAAGCCGTTCTCGGTGAAGTTCAGGATGATCGGACCGATCTTCTTGCGCTTGCGAAACATGAGGCCCATCGGAGGACTCCCCTCGTCACCGTTCCCTGCCGTGTCGAGATCGAACATTCCCGAACCGGTGAATTCCGAAACCCACTCGGTGTCCGGCATGGACGGTTGCCCGATGCGGCGTCGCGGTCTCCATTCCGGAGACGAGCTGCGGCCCGACGGCTCAGGCCGGGACGGGGTTCCGGTCCAGCGCGAGAACCCGGGTGACGCTGCCGTCCTCCTCGGTCACATCCTGCTGGTGGACGAAGCCGAGCTTGGCCAGCAGCCCGAGTGAGGCGTGGTTGGCGTCGGCCACCGTGGCGTACACCCGGGGCAGGTCGAGACGGTCGAAGCCGTACCGGACCAGCGCGGTGGCCAGCTCGGTGCCCAGGCCGCCACCCCACGCCGGCTTGGCGAGCGCGTAGACGAGCTCGTGGCCCTCGACGTCGTCGGTCCGCTTGATCTCGGCGTGCCCGACGTAGCGGCCGTCCCGACGGACCGCCCACACGTCGAAGAGGTCGTCGGCGTAGACCCGGCTGAACACCCGCCCGAACAGGTCGCCGGCGTCCGCCTCGGTCATCGGCCCGTCGCCCATGAACCGGCCCACCTCGGGGTCGGCGAGCAGCGCGACGAAGTCCTCGGCGTCGGCCGGTCGGTAGGGCTCCAGCAGCAGACGGTCGGTGCGCAGGGTGGGCGTGGGCATCAGCGGGGCTCCCAGGCGTCAGGCAGAGCGGTGAGCTTGCGGACGTGGGCCGGCAGCCGACCGCTGATGATCGCGGCGAGGCTCACCTCGTCGACCACCCGACGGACCGCGGCGCGTACCGCCACCCAGAGGCCGGGCAGGTTCTCCGCCGCGCCCTCGTACCGGGTCTCCTCCGGGCGCAGGCCGCGTACCCCGGCCAGCGGACCCTCCACGGCGCGCAGCACCGCGCCGACGGTCACCTCGCGCGGCGGACGGGCGAGCGTGTAGCCGCCCTCGGCGCCACGCTGGGCGCGGACGATGCCGGCCCGGCGCAGATCGGCCAGGACCGCCTCCAGGAACTTGCGGGGCATGTCCTGCTCCGCGGCGATGGCCTGGGTGGACAGCAGCGAGGGGTACGCGGTGGCGAGGCTCAGCGCCGCCCGTACCGCGTAGTCGCCGCGCGCGGAGATCTGCACCCTGCCATCATGCCCGGCTGGCGCCGATGCCCGGTCCCGCGGGCTGTCCGGGTGGGGCGGCGTGACCGCCGTTGGCCGGCTCGCCGGGGGCACCGGGGCGGAACCAGCCGGCATTGGCGGTCGCCGCTTCGGCCGGTGACCGGGGCCGGACCACCCGGGCGGCGGCCGGCTGGTCCCGGGCGGCCCGGAACGCGCCGGGGCTGAGCCCGATCTCCCGGGTGAAGAAGCGGCCGAAGTTGGTGGGTTCGGAGAAGCCCAGGTCCCGACCGATCCGGGCGATCGGCTCGTCGGTCGCGGCGAGCAGCCGTCCGGCCTGCAACGCGACCCGCTCGTCGATGACCTGCTTGGCGCTGCGCCCGGTGACGGCCAGGCAGGCCCGCGTCAGGGTCCGTACCGAGCAGCCGAGGGCGGCGGCGTAGTCCTCCACCCGCCGGGTGTACTGGTAGGCGTGCTCCACCTCGCGGCAGAACCGGTGGAACGTCTCGGCCTCGGGCCGGCCACCCGACCGGTCCCCGCCGGGCAGCGCCAGCCGCAGCAGCAGCACGGCGAGCTGGTGGCGGAGAAGGGCGCGGCCGGCGGGGGTGTCGCGGTGCCGCTGGCAGTCCACCGCCAGCTGGCTCACCTCGCTGATCACGGCGTCCTCGTCCTCGCCGGCCAGCTGCCGCCAGGTCGGCGGCGCGTCCGGGTCCACGTCGAGACCGCGCAGCGCCTCGGAATCCCAACCGACCACGGTGGCGTCGAACTGTGGGCCGGCGCAGCGCAGCACCTGGCCGGCGCGCACCCGCAGCAGCGTGCCGGGCCGGCACGGCAGCAGGTGGAAATCCAGCTCGGCGTCGCCGTGCCCACGGGTGGTGAGGATCAGCAGCTCCCGCTCGACGAACACCGGACGGAGCCAGCCCCGGTCGCCGGCCAGGTCGGCCAGCGCGAACGTGGCGATCTCGTCGGGGACGGGTGGCGCCGCTCCGATCATTGCCGCAGGAAGGGGACCGGTGGAGACCATCGCCTGCGACGGTAGCCCGAACCGCAGGTCACCGCATCCCGGCCACCGGCGGATCCGGCGCGCCGCCACGGGCTTGTCGCGGTCCCGGCGGCCGGGCTACGTTACCCGGCGGTAGCGCCGTCCGGTCTCCGGTCCGCCCGGCGCCCCGCCGGCCGCCCGCCGGACCGGCGGACCCGCCGACTCGCGATGGGATGGGCATGACGCAGCTGTTCTCGGTCGAAGGCAAGACGGTCCTGGTCACCGGCGGGTCGCGGGGGATCGGTCTGATGATCGCCCAGGGCTTCGTCCGGGCCGGCGCGCAGGTGATCATCTCGTCCCGCAAGGCGGACGTCTGCGAGGCGGTCGCCAAGGAACTCTCCGCCGAGGGGCGCTGCGAGGCGATCCCGGCCGACCTGGGCGCCGACGCCGGGGCCGAGTCGCTGGCCGCTGCCGTGCGGGAGAGCTTCCCCCGCCTCGACGTGCTGGTCAACAATGCCGGCGCGACCTGGGGCGCCCCGCTGGAAAGCTACCCGGAGGCCGCGTTCGACAAGCTCTGGGCGGTCAACGTCAAGGCCGTCTTCCGGCTGACCACCGCGCTGCTGCCGGCGCTGCGCGCCGCCGCCAGCGCCGACGACCCGGCCCGCGTGATCAACATCGGGTCGATCGACGGCATCCGGGTGCCGTGGATGGAGGTGTACGCGTACTCGGCCACCAAGGCGGCCGTGCACATGCTCACCCGCAGCCTGGCCCACCATTTGGCCGGCGAGCAGATCACCGTCAACGCGATCGCGCCCGGCCCGTTCGAGAGCAAGATGATGGCGTTCGCCCTGAACGACCCGGCGAGCCGGGCCAGCATCGAGCAGCAGGTGCCGCTGGGCCGCATCGGGCGCCCGGAGGACATGGCCGGCACGGCCATCTACCTCTCCTCCCGGGCCGGCGCGTACCTCACCGGCGCGGTCATCCCGGTCGACGGCGGCATCACCACGCACGGCTGAGCACCGGCCGACCCGGAGCGGGCAGGCCCGCGTACTCCCGGGGTGTGCCGGAGCCGCGCGGTCGGCAGATCCGCGCGGCCCCGTCATGGCCGGTGTTGCCCGTTCGGGCGGTGGTCAGCGACCGGCGAGCAGCCGGTTCACCGCCGTGTCGACGTCCAGGTGCTCGGCCTCGCGGCCGCGCGGGACGACGACGTAGGTCCGTCGAAGGAAACGCACCAGGACGCTGCGCGGCACCTCGAAGAGGGCGTTGCCGTCCGGTGACGACAGGGCCAGCGCGACGAAGTCGCCGCGCGGGGTGGCCCAGGGCCAGACCCGCACATCACCGATGCCGGCTGGCTCGTCTAGGCCGGTGACGAGCAGTTCGCGAGCGAAGGACCAACTCACCGCCTCGCCGCCAGCTGATTCGGCATGGAACAGGACATGGACCGCATACGGGTCAGCAGGGTCGTAACGCAGACTGGCACGCACCGGCAATGCGGTGGCGTCAGGTGCGACGAGCCTTAGCGACGTCTCGACCTCTACGGTCGTCGGTCGGATGACACTCATGGACGTTCTCCCCCCGGCACCGCTGCGGAACGCGCGTGTCCCGCTTTTCCCATACTCAGGTGCTACTCCTGGCTACGCTCCGCCATACGCTGACTTCACCCAGTGGTGGGAAGGGGGACGGAAAGGCCGCGTGAATGTGAGGATTCATGTAGGATTTCCGGTTCTGCCCAGTGCGTGATCCCGCCCGGCATCGGGTGGCTCAGTCGTCGACTTACTCCGGTAACGTCCAGTCGGCCGTTGCAGTGACGGGCCCGAGCGACACTGGGGGGTGAAATGGTCGCGAAGCGATCCTCAGTGGATCCGGCAGCGGCGTCCGGTCCGCCGAACGTCGCGGTCCGAGCAGCCGAAAAGCGGGGGTACGCAGTGCCAATGGAGCAGCCCGAGCGGTCCGGTCGGCCGGCGTCCGAGCCCGGCCGTCCCGGTGCCGGAGAAGCGGGCCGTTCTGGCGCCGTTGGCACGGGCCGTGCCGTCCGGGACGGGGCCGGTCGTGCCGGTGGCCTCCTCGTGGTGGCGGACCCGCCGCGGCGCCCCAACTGGCGGGAGCGGATCTCCACCACCCTCGACCTGATCCGGGCCAACCCCACCGGCCGGATCACCCTCAAGATCTTCATTGCGATCGCCGGGGCGTTGGTCGTGACCATCGGCATCGCCCTCATCCCGCTACCCGGGCCGGGCTGGCTGCTGGTCATCGCCGGGCTCGGCATCTGGGCCGTCGAATACCACTGGGCCCGCCGGCTGCTCGGCTTCACCCGCCGACACGTGCACGGCTGGACCAACTGGGCGAAACGCCAGTCGCTGCCGGTGCGAATCGTGCTCGGCTCCGTCGGCCTGGTCTTCGTGGCCGTGGTGGTGTGGCTGTCACTCAAGTACAGCCTCGGCATCGACGTGGTGGCCGCCGCGATGCACTACCTCGCGACGCACTGACCCCGGATTTCCGGTCTGGTTCCACGATCGGGTAGAGTCAGTGGCGCTGAGGGCGATTAGCTCAGTGGGAGAGCGCTTCGTTCACACCGAAGAGGTCGCTGGTTCGATACCAGCATCGCCCACCGTAAGTATTTGCAGGTACGAAGCCCGTTACCGGAGTAGCCGGTAACGGGCTTCGCTGTATGTGCGGCTTACGTTGGGAGCAGTTGGGGAGCAGCGGCGGAGGTGGCGGTCCCGGTCGGGTCATTGCTGGCGATCCGATTGACCGCCCTCATGTGCGACGCCGCCACCGGGGAAACCGGGCCCAGTACGCCGATCGGGCCGCTTGCCGATGCCTACACCTTCGGGCGCAACGCCTGCAGTACGTTCGTGCGGCGGCGCGACTCTCCGATCGTCGCGCGCGCTTCGCGGATAGCTGCTTGCGTCCGCGAAACGCTATCCCGTTGGTGGGTCAGGTCGGCCTCGATGCCGAGATTCTTGGACTCCGCCCGCCATTCCGGGTGGGCCGCCTCCAGCCAGGCCCTCGCCTCCTCGGCGATCTGACGCGACCGCTCATAGAACGGATGCTCCGACTTGAATGGAGCCCAGGCGACACCGCCGGGCGTGAGGTCGTACACGTCCAGGAAGGTCCACGACCATTTGCTTGTGGTGTTGGTTGCCTCGGCGGTGCGTTTCCCGGGCGGTTTAAGCACATACTCCTTCGCAGGCGCTACGCCACGCATAATCTGTGGCGCGGCCCATGCCCAGTCGCGATCGCGATCGCCCTGCCGGTCCGGGCCGGCATTAAGCACATAACGATCCTCGATGAGTTCGGTGGAACGAACCGTGGTCCACTCGGTGAAATAGGGCTCGGCGGGGTCAACCTTCCCCCGCCCGGCGACCCACGTCCTCCAGTCGATACATGCGGGCTCGACGCTGATGGCCAGCGGATGTCCCACTGAGCTCGTCCACGTGTAGACCGTTGCCTTCTTGGCCATGCGCCGACTCCTCACGTTCTGGGGGACGTTGCAGATACTGCCTGATCGGTGCGACATACACGGCCCGGGGACCCGTGGAGCAGGCCCGCGATCCCCGGCGCGACGCGGACGAAGACACCGAACGGCACCACCTTTGACGACCGGCCCGGACAGCACCTCACCAACCTGGTCCGCGAACTGGACCAGCGGGTCCTCCTGCAACGCTTTCAGCGACAGCCGCACCCTTTGAGACGCACGAAGACGCCGAATTTGTGGATCTCCGAGACAATTCCGCGCACCACCGTCGCCGCGCTGCGGCTGACGTCCAGACACGGCAGAACTCTGTAGCCGAGATGGCGATCTGCGGCTCCTGACCAGGTACACGATTATCCGCTGACGGCTCCGCTCGGGGGCCGTTCGACGCCGTGGCGTCGGCGATGCCTGGCGTCCCGGACAAGGGTCAGGGCGATGACGAGAAGGCCGAGCAGGGCGACGACGGCATTGGCAGCCGTGAGGAACACGGCCTCGCCATGGGTGGCGTGGTCGAGGTGGGTCACGTGGTAGAAGAAGTGGGGTATGGCGAAGGTCGAGAAGGCCGCCGCCGCGGGGATGGTGAACACGGCTCGAGGTGCGACGAACGCTATGCCGAGGACGACGGCGAGGCCGAGGGTGGCTCCGCCGAAGTCTCGCGCGTAGTGCTCGCTGAATGGCGGGGTGAGGGCGACGGTCGGAAAGTTCTTGTAGAAGCTCTCGGGAAAGGCCTGGTTCCAGAACCCGACGACGAGTTCGTCGAGGAAGAGAACGGCTAGGGCGATCCGGATCAGCGCGGTCACCGCAGAGCCTCGGGTGCGGTCTTCTGGCGTGACGGGTGTCGGGCGAGGACGACGGGCTCGTGGCCGGCAGCCCCAACGGTGTCGACGACGCGTATTCCGACACAGCCGGTCCCGCCGGCTACCGCGATACGCACTGAGTTACCTCCCGATCCACGTCAGCCGCGACCCTGCAGTGGCGCGTCGCCCGGTCCGGGCGCCGGTGCGAAAGGGACATCAACCGTTGTGCCATCACTGTTGGTCCTACCTATCTGACTTCCCGCCAAGGCCAAAGTTCAGCAAAACGCCTAAAACGTGGAATGCTCACGCGCGCTCGGCGCCGAGGCCGGCGAGCTACGCCTGCCGGCGGTGTAGACACCGCGTGAAAGCGTCATGATCGCGAGAAGGAGAGCGAGTACGGCCACGCCCGCGGCGGCGTAGAACGCGACCACTCCACCGTGGGTGACCCGGGCTCGGAACGGGTTCGCCGCGGCGGCAGCCGCCGCGCCCGCTCCCACGGTGAACGCGGCCGTGCCGGCCACCGGGTGTCCATCGGTGACGGTTGCTCGCCAGCTGATCTCGTACCCGCCGTCGGGCATACCCGCATCCACCGGCTGGACCAACGTCGCGCCTCTGACGGCCGGTCGACCGCCGGCCCAGTCCGTTCCCGTGCGGTCCATGATCGTGACGGTGCTGTCCGGGGTGATCGCGGCGGCGAACACCACCTCAACCCGGCGCGGGGCAGTCGGAAGCGCGGCACCGTCCGCCGGCGTGATCGAGTGCGTCGCGCCGTGGGCGAACACCGGGGTCGGCGCGACCGCCAGCGGGAGACCAGCAGCGAGCCCGACCGTGACGATCAACCCGAGGGTACGACGAATGAGAGGTGCCCGGCCGGTGCCGGGCTCGCCGGTCACGCCCTCGGCGACACGTCCGTACATGGCATGCTCCCTTCGCCGCCGCCGACCGCGGCGTCCGAAAGTGGGACCGAGCTGCGCCGCGATTCGTGACAGCAGGGCTGGCCGCTCGGCGGCCTGTCACGAATCGGAGAGCTGCTCGGTCCGAACCGGTGACAGCACGCCCACCACCGGCGATGGGCATCCGACGCGCCCAGCTCCGTCGGCTGGCACCCCTGAGGCGACAGCTCGGACGCCGGGCCGGGACAGCGCAAGGAGCAACAACTCGTGACCATCATCATCCGCATCGCATTGGCGATCTTGTTCGTCGACAACGCCATGGTCGGGCTCTGGAACGCGATCTGGCCGGCGAGCTTCTACACGAACTTCCCGACGGTGGACCTCACGCCGCCGTTCAGTGAGCACTACGCGCGGGACTTCGGCAGCGCATCACTGGCGATCGCGTTGCTGCTGGGCATCGCGGCGGTCAAACCCAAGGCCCACTTCGTCATCCCCGCCGCGGCGGCCTACTCGATCTTCGGGGTGCCGCACTTCTTCTACCACCTCGCCAACATGGAGAACGCCACCATCGGTGAGGCGATTCTCCTCACCACCGGAAACGCGGCCGTGGCGCTCGTCGGCCTGGTGATCATCCTGCTTACGGTGCTGCGTGACCGCCGAGCGGCTCGGCTCGGCTTCGCGCCGGCTCTGGCCGCCCACTGGGAGAAGTGATGGTTCCCGAATCCCGCCGGCCACCTCGGTCGGCCGCGCTACCCAGCGCGTTCTGCGCGGTCGTCGCCGAACGACGCCTCCTCGAGAACATCGCACACCGCCTGCTCGGCTCAGCCGCGGCGGCGGAGTACGCGGTACAGGAAACATACGTCCGCTGGTACACGATGCGGGACGACGAACAGGACAGCATCGACAGCCCGGTCACCTGGCTCATCGGCACGCTCGTGCGGATCTGTGTCGATCTACTTGAATCGGCCCCTCGCCGTACCGACGGCCAGACCGTCCACCGAGCAGGTCACCCCACTCTTGCGGGCCCGGTGCCCCGACGATGGCGTGCCTGGCGTGACGCGCCGACGCTGTAGTACGGCCGTGCGGGGTATCCACATGTGCGCCGGTGCTCAGCGACAGCGGCGATATCGGCAGTGGATTGCGCTCATCCGCACATCCGAGGATAGAAGGGACGAGGCGTCAGTCATGGCAGGGCTAGGGAAAGAGGGGACACTGCTCGACGCCCTCGGGGTGTTCGACGCGGTCCGTCCCCGGCTCTTCGGCATCGCCTACCGGATGCTCGGCAGCGTCACGGAGGCGGAGGACGTCGTGCAGGACGCCTGGCTCCGGTGGCAGCAGACCGATCGCAGTCAGGTACGGGACCCGATCGGCTTCTTGATCACGACCACCTCTCGAGTCGCTCTGAACGCCGCGACATCGGCTCGCGCCCGCCGCGAGCTCTATCCCGGGCCGTGGCTACCCGAGCCCGTCGACACGTCCGCCGATCCGATGTTCCAGGCCGAACGGAACGAGTCGCTCGAACTTGCCGTGCTGCTCCTGTTGGAACGGCTCACCCCGGCCGAGCGAGCGGTGTACGTGCTGCACGAGGCGTTCGACTACCCGTTCCGGCTGGTTGGCGAGGTACTCGGCATCAGTGAGGCGAACGCGCGGCAGCTCGGCCGACGCGCCCGGATGCACCTGGCCCAGGAGCGGCGCGGTCCGGTCGCCCGCGCGGAGCACGGCCGTCTGCTGCGTGCATTCCTCACCGCCGCCCGATCCGGAGACCTGACCCAGCTCGAGAAACTGCTCGCCGAGACAGCCGTTTCCTACGCCGACGACGGCGGCACCGTCCGGGCCGCACAGGTGCCCATCGTCGGACGCGACAACGTGGCGCGTTACATCCTGGGACTGGTCCGCAAGTTCGGGAGCGACCTCTCGTTGGAGATCGTCGAATCCAACAACCAGGCCGCGATCCTCCTGTCGCGGGCAGGAACCGCCGTCGGGTTGGTCACCGTCGACGCCTCACCCGACGGTATCGAACGAGTGTTGATCATCCTCAACCCGCAGAAGCTGAACCAGTTCCAGCGATAACAGTCGGTGTCGAGGCGAATCACATGACCGCATTTAGTGTGCGGCGGTTCAGCGGCGGCTGCCCGTCGATTGGCTGACTGCCTGAGTCGTCGTCGACACGTCGCGCCGGCCGCACGGATGGGATCGTTGGCGGATGGCGGAGTCACTCGACCTGCATCTGGAGTTCGATCGGGGTGCGGGGTTCCCGGGTCGTTCGCTGGAGAGTGCGCTACGAGAGAGCATTCGGACCGGCCGGTTGCGGGCCGGGTCGCGTCTGCCCGGGAGCCGGAGCCTGGCCACTGACCTGGGCCTGGCCCGGGGCACGGTGGTGCAGGCGTACGCGCAGCTGGTGGCGGAAGGGTGGCTGGTGTCGGCGCCCGGCTCGGGCACCCGGGTCGCGGACGTACGCCATGATCTGCCCGACTCGCGGCGGAAACCACGGCCGTCGACGGCGTCCGGGTCGGCCATCGAGTTGCGGCCGGGAATTCCTGATCTCGCTTCGTTTCCGCGCGCGGCCTGGGCCGGCAGCGTCCGCCGGGCGCTGGCGACGGCGTCGCGCGGCACGCTGGACTACCCCGAGCCGACGGGGCTGCCCGCGTTGCGGGCGGCGTTGGCCGGGTATCTCGCGCGTACTCGCGGGGTGCGCTGCGACCCGGACGCTGTGGTGATCACCGCGGGATTCACCCAGGGTCTGTCCCTGCTGGCGCGGGCGCTGCACAGGCGCGGCGTACGCGCCATCGCCACCGAGAATCCCGGCCTGGCCCACCACCGCATGGTGCTCCGTGCTGCGGGCCTGACGGTCACCCCGCTCACCGTCGGCGCGGGCGGAGCCGACCCGGACGAGGCGGCGGGCCAGGCCGCGCTGCTCACCCCGGCGCACCAGCATCCGACCGGGGTGGTGCTCGCCCCGCAGCACCGCTACCAGTTCATCGCCTGGGCGCGGGAGCACGACGCGTTCCTGATTGAGGACGACTACGACGGGGAGTTTCGCTACGACCAGCGGCCGGTCGGCGCGATGCAGGCGCTGGCGCCAGAGCGGATCGTGTACGCCGGCAGCACGAGCAAGTCGCTGGCGCCGGGCGTGCGCCTGGGCTGGTTCGTTGTTCCCGAGCCCCTGCGCCGCGACCTTGCTGACGTGATCCTGGAGGCCGGCGCCGCGGTCTCGTCGATCGACCAGCTGGCGATGACCGACCTGCTCACGCAGGGCCACTACGACCGACACATCCGCCGCATGCGCCTGACCTACCGGCGCCGCCGGGCCGAGCTGGCCGACCGCCTGGCCGAGGTGACCACCACCCCACTGGAGGGCATCGCGGCTGGCGTGCACGCACTGCTGCCGCTGACCTCGGCGACGCACGAGCGCGGGCTGATCCGGGCCGGACACCGCCAAGGCCTGCACCTGACGGGCCTGTTCAGCAGTGGCTACTGGCACGATCCGGCGGATGAGCGGCAGGCAGCGGCCCTGATCCTCGGATACGCGGCGCCGCCAGCACACGACTGGAAGGCGGCGCTGACCGGACTTGGCCAACTGGTCCATCAGACCCGTTGCTGAGTGGTCCATTCCGTTGGTCCGGGCGGAGTTACGTTCGATGCATGCAGACCATGAAAATCGGGAACAACGAGCTCGTCTTGCTCGGCACGGCCATGCCGCCGGAGCTGCCGAAGGGCTCGCACGTGATGACGGCGACGATCGAACTGCCGCCGGGCGACCCCGGCTCGCCGCCGCACCGGCACTCCGGGCCGGTCTTCGGCTACATGCTCGAAGGCGAGATGATCTTCGAGCTGGAGGGCGAGCCGGAACGGGTGATCAAGGCCGGCGAGTCGTTCTGGGAGCCAGGCGGCGACGTCATCCACTACCAGGCCGCCAACAACCTGCCCGACCGGGTGAGCAAGTTCCTGGTCGTCATGGTGTGCGCGCCTGGCCAGGAGATGCTGGTGCTGGTCAGCCCCGAGGAACTCGAACAGCGCAAGGATCGCCGCGCGTCCCGCGAAACTGACGGAGAAGCCTGATCATGCGTATCCTTCTCGCCGGTTCGACCGGCGTCATCGGCCGTCGGCTCGAGCCGCTCCTGACCGCCCAGGGGCATGAGGTCGCCGGGCTGGCCCGCAACGGCGCGGTCGCCGTTGACGTTCTCGACCGGGAAGCGGTGGTGGCCGCCGTCCGCTCCGTCCGGCCAGACGTGGTGATGCACCAGTTGACCAGTCTGAGCACGGGCGACTTCGCTGCCAATTCGCGGCTGCGCCGGGTCGGGACCCGCAACCTGGTCGACGCGGCGCTCGCTGCCGGGGTACGCCGGATCGTGGCGCAGAGCATCGCCTGGGCGTACGAGCCGGGCGCCGAGCCCGCGCCCGAGAACACGGCGCTTGACCTCGGCGCCCCCGAACCGCGGCAGACCAGTGTGGCCGGTGTCGCCGCGCTCGAGTCCGCCGTACAGGAAGCACCCGAGTGGATCGTGCTGCGGTACGGCACCCTCTACGGTCCGGGCACCTGGTACGCCCGGGACGGCCAAATGGCTCAGTTCGCCGCTGCCGGCAAGGTCCCCGCTGACGCGGACGTGAGCAGCCTGCTGCATGTCGACGACGCCGTCGCCGCCGCGCTCGCCGCCCTGGACTGGCCGTCCGGCGCGGTCAACATCTGCGACGACGAGCCCACCCCGGCCGCGAAGTGGGTGCCCGCGTTCTGCGCGGCGGCGGGGGTCGCGGCCCCGGCGGTGACCGAGGGCGAGCGGCACGGCTGGGCGCGGGGAGCGAGCAACCACTACGCCCGCAAGCACCTCGGCTGGACCCCGAATTATCCCTCCTGGCGAGGGGGATTCGCCGTCCTGTGAGCCGTCCGCCCGCCTTCCGCCGCGCTGCGCAGCATCCGCCCCGCGCCGCGCTTGCCCGGACTCGGCGGAAGGTCGCTGTGGAGCCGCGGGGCGGGCAGCGCCGCTGACACGCCCCGTTCGAGGGTCCATCATGGAGCGTGAGCGCGGTGTACCGTCGCCGCATGACGGTGCTGCAGGAGTTTGTCGCCGCTCTTTCCAGCGGCCGGATCCAGGTTGTCGACCTCACCGCTCCGCTCTCGGACCAGACCCCGATCCTGGGTCTGCCCGAGCAGTTCGGCCAGACCTGGCCGTTCCGGCTCAGCGAGATCAGCCGGTACGACGACCGCGGTCCGGCCTGGTACTGGAACAACTTCTCCACCGGCGAGCACACCGGCACCCATTTCGACGCCCCGGTGCACTGGGTCACCGGTCAACAGGGCGCGGACGTGTCGCAGGTCCCGGTGAGCCAGTTGATCGCCCCGGCGGTGGTGATCGACCACGCCGCCGACGCCGTCGACGACCCTGACTTCCTGCTCGAGGTCGAGCACATCAAGGCGTGGGAGGCGGAACACGGTGCCCTGCCCGCCGGTGGCTGGCTGCTCTACCGCACCGGTTGGGACGCGTACAGCGACGACCCGGAGCGGTACGCCAACGCCGGGCGTACCCCGGGCATCTCCGTCGAGTGCGCCCGCTGGCTGGCCGAGGAGTCGCCGATCCAGGGCGTCGGGGTGGAGACGGTCGGCACCGACGCGGGCGCCGCGCATTCGTTCGACCCGCCGTTCCCGTGCCACTCGTTCCTGCTCGGCCAGGAAAAGTACGGCCTGACCCAGCTACGTAACCTGGCGCAACTGCCGGCGACCGGCGCGGTGGTGATCGCCGGACCACTGCCGATCGTCTCCGGGTCCGGCAGCCCGTGCCGGGTCCTCGCGCTGGTCGAACGGTAGGACCGGGCCGCAGATGCGGGTATCCGAGGTGGTCGGGCGGGTTCTGTACGGACACGGCGCGCGGTACGTCTTCGGGGTGGTCGGCAGCGGCAACTTCCATGTCACGAACGCGCTTGTGGCGGCCGGCGCCCGGTTCGTGGCGGCGGCCCACGAGGGCGGCGCGGCGAGCATGGCGGACGGGTACGCCCGCACCTCCGGGACGGCGGGCCTGCTCTCGGTGCACCAGGGTCCGGGCGTCACCAACGCGCTGACCGGCCTCACCGAGGCCGCGAAGAGCCGTACCCCGATGGTGGTCCTGGCCCCGGAGGCGACCGAGCCCCGGTCGAACTTCTTCATCGACCTGCCGGCGCTCGCCACCTCGGTCGGGGCCGACTTCCACCGGGTACGCGCGACGCACGCGGCCGAGGACGCGGGTGCGGCGTACCGCGCCGCTGCCCGGGGCGCGACGGTCGTGCTGGGCCTCCCGTTGGAGGTGCAGCGCACAGTGACCGAACCGTGGTCCGGCCCGGTCCCTGCGGTCGCGCCGCCCCCGGCCACCGCCCCGCAGGTCGAGCCGTTGCTGGCCGCGCTCCAGGCCGCACGTCGACCGGTCTTCATCGCGGGTCGGGGCGCCAGGGCGGCCCGGGAACCGCTGACCCGGCTCGCCGATGCGTGCGGCGCGCTGCTCGCGGTCTCGGCCGCGGCGAAGGGACTGTTCGCCGGGAACCCGTGGAACATCGACGTGGCCGGCGGCTTCGCCACCCCGCTCGCCGCCGAGCTGATCGGCGCGGCGGACCTGGTCGTCGCCTGGGGCAGCACGCTGAACATGTGGACCACCCGGCACGGCGAGCTGATCCCGCCCTCCGCCGTCGTCGTCCAGGTAGACCACGACCCGGCCGCGTTCGGGGTGAACCGCCCGGTCGACCTGACGGTGGCCGGCGAGGTGGCGGCGGTCGCCGAGGCGGTGCTCGGTCGGCTGGGCGCCGGCTCCACGGGGCCCGTGGATGCCGGGACCGGCGGCTGGCGTACGCCGGAGCTGGCACAACGGATTCGCGACCACGGCCGGTGGCGGACGGTCCCGTATCGGGACGAGAGTGGGTCGGCGCGGGCCGGCGCCCCGGCGACGATCGACCCGAGGACGCTCTCGGCCGTCCTGGACGACCTGCTGCCGCCCGACCGGACGGTGGTGGTCGACTCCGGCAACTTCATGGGCTACCCGTCGATGTGGCTCGACGTGCCGGACGTGGCCGGATTCTGTTTCACCCAGGCGTTCCAGTCGATCGGGCTCGGCCTGGCCAGTGCGCTCGGCGCGGCGGTCGCCCGGCCGGACCGGCTCACCGTCGCCGCGGTCGGCGACGGTGGCTTCGTCATGTCCGCGACCGAACTGGTCACCGCCGTCCGGCTGGCGCTACCCCTCCTCGTGGTGATCTACGACGACGCGGCGTACGGCGCCGAGGTGCACCACTTCGGCCCGGACGGGCACCCGTTGGAGACGGTCACCTTCCCCGAGACCGACCTGGCCGCGATCGCCCGTGGTTACGGCTGCGACGGGTTGACCGTCCGGACCGTCGACGATCTCGGGCCGGTACGCCGCTGGCTCGCTGGTCCCCGTACCCGGCCGCTGGTAATCGACGCCAAGGTCTGCGCCGCGCGCGGCTCATGGTGGCTCGAGGAGGCGTTCCGTGGCCACTGAGCCACCGCCGTGCGTACGGCGTCCCGGCCGCTGGGTCGACGAGCGCATGACCCGCGGCTGGCCGGTTCCCGCCGCCCGCCGCTCGGCGAATGGCAGGGTGATGTCCATGAACAGGAAGCACGTCGCCGATTGGCTCGCCGCCTACGAGCAGGTTTGGCGGACGCCGGGCACGGACGCGCTGGTCACGCTCTTCACCGAGGATGCGACCTACCAGCAGGGGCCGTACTGGACGCCTGTCGCCGGCCTGCCGGCCATCGCCCGGATGTGGGAAGAGCAGCGCAACGGTCCCGACGAGGTATTCCAGATGACCAGGGAGATCGTCGCAGTCGACGGCGACACGGCGGTGTCGCGCCAGGAGGTCCGCTACGGCGACCCGGTCAACCAGGAGTACCGCGACCTGTGGATCATGCGATTCGCGGACGACGGACGTTGCCGGTCGTTCGAGGAGTGGCCGTTCTGGCCGGGACAGCAGCCGGCTGCGGCTCCGGACGGTTCGTGACCCGAGGACCTCGTACACCTCCGAGGTTCTACTTGCCCCCACCGGCCGAACCTGGCGTCGTACACGCGGTGGGGGCAGGCGCGATCGCCTGCCCCCACCGGTCGGTCTGGTTCCGTTAGCCCAGGTACTTCTCCCACGGGCCGGTGATGGCCAGGGTGAGGCCGGGGTCCTGCATGTTGACGAAGAGCACCTTGCCGTCGGCGGTGAAGGTCGGTCCGCAGAACTCTGAGTCGTTGAGCTGGTTGCGGGCGATCGCGTACGTCGGGCCGCCCGGGACGGTGCTGAGCACGTGGGAGGCGCCCGAGCCGTCCTCAGCGAGCACGAGGCTTCCCCACGGGGTGACGGTCACGTTGTCCGGGCCGTCGAAGGTGAGGTCGTTGTACCGGACCGGCGTCCCCTCCTCCGAGGCGGTCTGGTGCGGGAAGTACGTCACGAGCTGGATGGTTTGGGCCTCGTAGTTGTAGAACCAGACCATGCCATCGTGCGGAGCCGCGTCCGCCGGCAGGTCACCGTCGTCCCAGGCGTAGGAGTTGACCACGTATACGCCCTCGTCGGTGCCCCACACGCCCTCGAACTTGCGTCCGCGCGTGACCTGGCCATCGGTGAACTGCTCGCGCACGGGCTTGTTCCGCGCGTCGCGGTCGGGCACCTCGATCCACCGTACGGGGAAGGGCCGGCCCAGCTGAGCGGAGGTCAGGTAGGCGACGTCCGGCAGCACCGAGCCGTCGTCCATGATGATCTGCATGGCGGCGAGGACGCCGGCGTTCGGTGCGAGGCGGGTGAGCACGCCGGGACCGAGCTTGACGCCGCGCGGCGCCGTCCAACGGTAGAAGAGGCCGTTGGGCCCGTCGGCATCTTCGGAGAGGTAGACGCTGGTCCGGTCCTTGTCGACCGCCAGGGCCTCGTGGGAGTAGCGGCCCAGGCACTTGATCGGCCGCGGGTCCGCGCTGCCGTCGGCCGAGACCTCGAAGACGTAGCCGTGATCCTTCTGGTAGACGCCGGACCGGCCGCCCTCTTCCCATTCGTCGCCGGCGCGGTCCTCGGTCTCCTCACAGGTGAGCCAGGTCCCCCAGGGGGCCGGCCCGCCGGCGCAGTTGGAGATGGTGCCGGAGAGGGCGACGAACTCACCCAGGTTCCGCCCCGCACGGTCCGTCTTGATCACCGTGCAACCGCCGGCGTCGACGGCGCCCGAGTCGTACACCGTGCCCTTGACGTGCGGTACGCCGAACTCGGCGCCCGGGTCGATCTCGTGGTTCTGGATCAGGGTGTAACGGCCGTGTCCGGCGTCGTAGACGGCCATGCCGTCGTGGTCGGCCGGGGTCATGCCCTGGCCGCGGTCGAGCCGGGTGACACCGGTCCGGGTGACCACGGTGTAGCTGAAGCCCTCGGGCAGGGCCAGGATGCCGTCGGGGTCGTCCACGAGCGGCGGGAAGGGCACGTGGCCGGCCTTGACCGGCGGGTGAGGCCGGCCCGGGTTGGCCTGCGCCAGGGACGGCAGGCCGCCGGCGACGACAAGGCCTACGCCGGCGGCGGCGCCGCCAGCGAGAAAGGTACGACGAGAGGAAGGCACGTGGATCAGCTCCTGGTCCAGACAAGTGCGACGATCGACAGCCAACTCCTGCGGACAGACACCGACAGGTCGCCTAGGGGATCGATTGGTGACATCGGAGTGAAGAATCAGCGCCACTCCCGCATCGCCAGGCCGGCGGCCTACCGCCTCCGAGAAACACGGCCGCCCTCGTGGGTCAGCAGGTGTGACCGTTTGTGGTGCGGGCCGGAGGGTAGTTGGGTGGTTATGACCAGCCCTGAGCAGAGTCAGCAGGAGAGAGCCCTCGAGACCGGCGAGGTGTATCAGGACGCCGAGGGACGCCGAACGACCGACCCGGGCTCCGGGGCGGCGCACGCCGAAAGTGAAGCCGACCGCAACGCGGAGCACCTGAAGCGGGGCGAGGTTGGGCCGCGCGTCCCGGAGGAGTAGCCCGGTCCGTCCGGCAGTGCATGTTCAAAACCTGCGTGACCCCGAGCAACGAGGGGCGCGGCTACGTGCTGCACCGCCGATAGAAGGAGCGCTTGGGCGATGAGCGCTACCGCCTCCTGAACCGTGTGTCGCTCGGCCGGCCGCTGGTGGTCGGAAGCAAAGATGCACCCTCGTACGTCCGCTATCAGTCGGTGGTGCGGATGCCACGGGAGCGCCGGAGCGCGTTGACCCCGGAGTCCGGCCTGTGCCCCCTCAGATTGGGGCAGGCAGCGAGACCATCGGGGTATGAACAACGCCGGCGGTGACAGTGTTTTGCGCTGTCACCGCCGGCGCGGGTGCTTCTCCTGGTTCGGTTAGCTGGTGCCGAAGTACGGCCAGTACGGCAGTTTCTCCGACGTGTACCGGTCGTAGTTCCCGGCGTACCTGTAGGGCACACCGGCCCAGTCCTCGCCGAAGTCGACATCGACGGCCCAGACCGGCGCCGGGGCGTCGTCGTACACCGTCTGATGAGTGCACCCGCCGGAGGCCTTGAACTTGCTGACCTCTTCGCTGGAGTTCGAACCGTACTTCAACAGGACGCGGGCGATCACGCCCCGCCCGTTGGCGAGCCTGTCCCAGACGCAGGCCGTCACCTCGACGTTGTACGTACCGTCCCCCGGGGTGTACCAGTACTCGACAAAGAGCTGGTATTCGCCGATCTTCTGGTTGCTGGAGTTATACATGGGCACGGGCACGTTCCCCGTGCCCTTGTAGCCCGAATAGTGCCGCAGCGCGCTGTTGTTGGGCAGGTTCGACACGGCGAACGCGGTCGACGGGGCAAGGAGGGCCACCACCGTTGCGATGACCGCCGCGATGCCGGCCTTGCGCAAAATTCTCTTCATCGCGCGATCATGGACGGACCGTCCCGGTCCTGTCGATCTCGTTGCGCTGTAGCGCAAACTCACCGGTCAGGCATCCGAAGTTCTGGTCAAGCGGCAAGTTGTCGACCTTGTTTGGGTTGATACCCAAGCATTGACTTCCGTCTTAGTTGCAGCCGGTATGAGGCAGCCAGGCGCGATGCCGACGAGGCGCTGAAGCCCGCGCTGAAGAGAGTCTTGGGGCACCATCCCAGTCGATCCGGTCGGCGGAATCGTGACGGCTGGCCGGCCGTCAGACTGGACGCACGTCCAGTCGACCGGGGGACCGTCATGCTTCGGATTCACTTCACCGCTGCGGACCTCGTCCGCACCCGGATCGCCTGTACGCCTGATCCGCTGTGGGAAAGCATGCTCAGCATGCACTGGCTGCGGCTCCGGTGCCAGGATCCGCTGCTGGCCGTGTGGCGGCAACGAACGTGCGGGTTGCTGCATCAGCGCCACGGACACCGGGCCGAGGTTGCGTTGCCCTTGTCGATCAACCCGCCGGTGGGCTACTTCCCGGACTTCCTCACCCCGACCGAGGCGGCCGGCGGGTTCGAGCCGGGACTGGACGCCCTGCTGCGCACGCCCAAGGCCAGACTCGCCATCGACCTGGCGACGCTCCGGTCGACGGGGGTCCGGCTCTCGTCGGCCGTCGCGGATCTGGCGGCCGGCGACGTGACCGCCCTGCGCCAGCTCGGGGCCGGCCTTCAGCTCTACTACCGGCTCGCGATCCTGCCCCTGTGGAACGTGATCCGCTCCGCGTTCGACGCCGACCGGGCGTTGCGGTCCCGACGGCTGCTGAACCAGGCCTGTCGGCGCTGCTCAACGACCTGCACCGGACCGCCAGGTTCGACGGCGGCGTCCTGACGATCACCGACTACATCGCCGAGCGTGACCTCCACCTGGACGGTAGGGGGTTGCTGCTCGTGCCCTGCTACTTCAAGCGGCACGACAAGCCGATGGTGCTCGCCGATCCGCTGCTGCCACCGGTGTTGATCTATTCCATCCATCCACACGCCCGGGTGGTGTCGACGGCGGCTGCGGCCGGATCCCTGTCGGCGCTGGTGGGCGATACCCGGGCCGCCATCCTGGTGCTGACCGCCGAAGGCGGGACCACGTCGGAGATCGCCCACCGGCTCGACATCAGCGTCCCGTCGGCGAGCAGGCACCTGGCCGTGCTGCGCTCCTCGGGTCTGGTCACCAGTGCCCGCGACCGCAACGCCGTGCACCACACGCTCACCCCGCTGGGCCTGGCGCTGCTAAGCGCCGGATGACCCGGTAGATCGGGCGTCACTCCACCGGACGCGGGCGCTCCAGGCCGGGCTCCGGATTAACCTGGTCGATGTCAGCGGACAACCGACATGTCAGCATGCGATTGGATACGCCGAGCGAGACCGCTGCTGGTTCTTGTCAAGGTGCGAGGCCGGCCTGGATCGCCAGGATGGCGGCGCGTACGCGGTCGCGGCTGCCGGTCTTGGCCAGCACGTTGGTGACGTGGGTCTTGACGGTGCTCATGGATAGGTAGAGGCGTTCCGCGATCTCGTTGTTGTTGAGCCCGGCACCGATCAAGGCGAGCACGTCGGTCTCCCGAGCGGTCAGCTGGTAGGCGGCCAGTTCCACGCGGGTGGCCGGCCCGGTCGCGCGTACCCGGTCGAGTACGGCGCCGGTGACCTCGGCGGAGAGGATCGCCTCGCCGGCCGCGACGGTGCGCACCGCGGCGATCAGGTCGCGGGCGCTGCACCGCTTGAGCAGGAACCCGCGCGCGCCGGAGGCGATGGCGTCCAGGACGTAGGCGTCGTCGTCGAAGGTGGTTACGACGATTACGGCCGGGGCGTGCGGGATCGCGGCCAGTTCGCGGGTGGCCTGCAGGCCGTCGAGCACCGGCATGCGGATGTCGACGAGGGCGACGTCGATGCGGGAGTCGTGACGCACGGCTTCGAGCAACTGCCGGCCGTCGGCAGCCTCAGCTGCGACGTGGATGTCGGGTTGGGAACGCAGGATCAGGCTGAAGCCGTCGCGGACCAGCTGCTGGTCGTCGGCAATCGCGACACGGATCACGGTGTCGCCACCGGCAGGTTGGCCTGCATCAGGGTGCCGCCGCCGGAGCGTTGGCTCAGCTCCCAGCTCCCACCGCGTGCGCGCACGCGCTCCTCGATGCCGAGCAGGCCCGAGCCGCGCGTGGGTGCATGGGGTGGCCCGATGCCGTCGTCGCTGACCCGCAGACGGACGTGGTCGCCGACGCGGACCAGTTCGACCCAGGCGGCCGTGGCTTTCGCGTGGCGGGCGATATTGGTGAGGGCCTCTTGGGCGATCCGGTAGGCGGTCAACACGCCGATCTCGTCCAGGCCGGGCTCAGCGTCCAAGCGTACCTGCACCGTCACGCCCTGCTGGCGCAGCGGCTGCGCGAGCAGCTCGTCGATGTCGGACAGGCGTGGCGGCGCGGTCACCGCGATCGCCGCGTTCGGATCGCGCAGGTGCACGACGAGCGTATCGAGCTCACTCAGTGCGGTGCGTCCGCTGCCCGCGATCGCCTGCAGCGCCGCCCCGGGGTCGTCGCTGAGCTGCCCCGCCTCGGCCTGAACCACCATCGCGGTGACGTGGTGGCCGACCACGTCATGCAGCTCGCGGGCCAGGTTTGTGCGCTGCTCGAGCCAGGCCGCCTGGCCGCGCAGCTCGCCTGTCTCCTGAGCGAGGGCGTAGCCGCGTGACCACGACCGCAACAGGGTCGCCAGGAGGTAGCCGGCCGCCACGAAGACGAACGGCTGCTCGTACAGCCCCCGCTGGTTGATCAGCGCGGTAGCGAGGGCGCCGACCGCGCCGATCAAGCCACCCACCCACCCCAGCCACGGGCGTCGGGCCGGGTCTTCGCAGATCGAGACGAACACGAGGCCGGCGGCCGCGAGGCCCAACTGCACCGACTCTCCGGTGCTCACCATCGCCACGAACCCGGCGGAGACCGCGAAGACCAGGGCCCGGTAGCGGGGCCGCAGCGTCATGGCCACGAGGCCGACGGGCAGTACCAGCCACGCCCAGCCCGCCGGCACGGACAGGCCCCCCTCGACGGTCGTGACGACGACGGCGACGATCAAGCCCGCCACTCCGTAAGCGAGCCGGCGCACTCGCTCGGGGTCGCGCAACCATTCCCGGATACCAGTCATCACCTGCACAGTCTCTGCGACCAGCGCGTTAACCGGCCAGGTACCCAGGTACCAGATCGGCCGGCACCCCGGTGCCACCCCCGCGACCAGATCGGCACCGCGGCACGTTCCGCCCGGAACGCTCACAGCACGACGCTGCAGGGGTGACTCTTGTTGACTCCCGCACCGCCATCAACGTCGGCCCTCTTCGTACGGTTCCCAACTACATCACCGTCATCCGCACGGTCGCCGCTGTCACCGTCGGTGTCGCCGCCCTCGTCGCCGGCTCAGTGGTACTGCTGGCGGTGGCGTACGGAATTTACTGGCTCGGCGACGTGCTCGACGGCTGGGCCGCCCGCCGGCTCGGACAGGAGACCCGGGCGGGGGCCGTCCTCGATATCGTGAGCGACCGCGCGTGCACCGCGGTGCTCTGCGTAGGTCTGGTCTCACTCGTACCCGATGTCGCGGTCGTGGCCCTGGTGTTTCTGCTCTCGTTCCTGGTGCTGGACACCATGCTGTCGCTGGCGTTCCTGTGCTGGCCCGTGATCAGCCCCAACTACTTCTATCTGGTTGACCGGCGGGTATGGGCGTTGAACTGGTCACCCCTGGCCAAGGCCGCCAACACCGCCGGGGTTGTCGGCGCCGTCGCGTTCGGGCAGCACCGGCTGGCGCTGGCCGTCGCCGTCGCCGTCGTCGCGGTCAAGCTGTGGTCAGCCGCAGCGGTGGTCCGCCTGCTCGAACGGGACGGCCGGGCGTGAGCAGCCTCGCCGAGGTGGCGGTGGCGCTCGGGTACGGTCTCGCCTCGGCGCTCGTCCCGGTCGTCAACGCCGAGGCGTACGCCGTGGTCGCCGGGCAACGTGGCGGCCACGCTCTGGTCGCCGTACTCGCTCTGGGGCTCGGGCAAACCGCCGGCAAACTGCTCCTGTTCGAAGCTGCGCGTCACGGAACGGGGCGGCTGGCCCAGAAGCTCGCGCACCGGAGCCGATCAGGTCGCGCGGCGGCCCGGGCCGCTCGTTGGGCCGGGCGGATCCGGCGCTGGCTCTCCCGCCGCCGCACCGCCGTTCCGACGGTGCTCGTCTCCGCCACGGTCGGGGTTCCACCGTTGGCCGTAGTCAGCCTCGCCGCCGGCACCGCAGGCCTTCGACGCTGGGAGTTCGCCGTCGCGTGCCTGCTCGGCCGGGTGATCCGTTTCGCCCTCCTCGCCCTGCCAGCGGCGCTGGCCTAACCCCCGCTTGACTCGACGAGTACTGGCGTCCGGCGGCGGGAGCAAAACCCCGTACCCTGGCGCGGTGATCGACTTTCGCGCGGCGGTTGAAGCACGCGACCTCGACGCCGTCGCGGCGGCCCTGGCCGACAACGTGGTGTTTCGCAGCCCGGTGGCGTTCAAGCCCTATCCGGGCAAGGCGATCACCGCGGCGATCCTGCGCGGCGTGCTGCGGGTGTTCGAGGACTTCCGGTACGTCCGTGAGCTGAGCGGCGACGGCGGTCGCGATCACGCGCTGGTGTTCGAGGCGCGGATGGGCGACGTCGCCGTCGAGGGCTGCGACTTCCTGCACCTGGACGAAAGCGGCCTGATCGATGAGTTCACGGTCATGGTTCGTCCGCTGTCCGCCGCACAGGCCCTGGCCGCCGCGATAGCCGCCCAATTCGAGCAGATCCAGCGTGAGGCCACCGCCGGCCAGTCGTAGGCACTCGTCGGAGGGGGCACGACGACGCCGGTGCGGGGAGATCGGGCCACATGACGACATGCGCGACCGGGACACGTGACGGGCATTAACGCTTTTGCTGCCGGACCCCTCGGGCGTCACGCAACGTCCTCCAGACGGTGAGTGGCCAGGACGCCGAGGCACCGGGGTACGCGCGTCCGGCGGCATGCTCGCTGGTCCCTCCTGCGAGGGAGTGCCTTCCCCTGCCGGCGGGGGCCGCCCGCGCCCGGGCGCCGGGAGGATCGGGTGCATGAACACATCGGCATCGACCGCTCGCAGGAGCGGCCACGGCCTGACGTACGCAGTGCTCGGCTGGGCCGTGGCATACGGGGGCGTACGTCTGGCGTGGACCGTGGGCGAGGCTCCGGAGTTCGGGCAGTTCGGGTCGGACCTGGTCGGTTTCACCGGCTGGCGGTCAGTGGCGTTGTGCGTGGCCGCGGGCGTCCTGGCGGTTGCTCTGGACCGGGCGGCGACATGGCGGCCGGCGCTTGCGGGAGCCGCCTGGACGGTCGCGGGGGCACTGGTCGCGGCAGCCGCGATTCTGCTGCCGGAGTTGGTGGGCTTCCTGCTGTTCACGGTCGGCCCGTACTTCGACCCGGTGGCGTTCGCCAGCCGGCTCGGTTGTGTCACCGGAGCGGTTCTGCTCGGTCTGGCCACCGCTCGCTATCAGCGGCGTACCCGGGGCGACTGTCCGGACTGCTGCCGGACGGTCCGACCGGGCCCGCGGCGCTCAGCACCCGCGCGGTGGGCGCGCTGGGCCGCGTACGCCGCAGTCGCCGGCCTCGTCACCCGCTTCGCGGCCCAGGTCGTGGTGGGATTCGACGGACTCACGCACGACGCCTCCGTGATCGGGCTGGAGATCGGCCTGTTGCTGGCCGGAGTGCTGCTGCCGCTGGCACTGGTACACCGCTGGGGCGAGATCTGGCCGGGGTGGGTGCCGCTGCTCGCCGGCCGCACGATCCCTCGTCTGCTGCTGCTGGTGCCCGGCTTCGGGCTCGGGGCGGGCCTTGTGGCCTACTTCGGTATGGGGCTGTTGCAGTTGACGTCAGGGTCGATCAGCCAGTTCTCCGACACGTTCCTCTGGGTGGCGATGTCGGCGTACTGCATCCTGGGGCTCGGACTCCTCGCGGCGTCAAGCGACTACCACCTGCGCACCCGCGGTGCGTGCGGGGCCTGCGGCCGGTGACCGGTTCTACTCGGGCCAGCACCAGGGGATGGCGGCCCCTTCAGCGGGGGAGCGTCGGCACGGCCGGGCCTCAGTGCTGAACGAGACCGCCGACCGGGACGGAGGCGACGTGGCCGGATACCGGAAGGGTCTGCGCCAGTGCGAGACCAACGTCGACAAGCGACGATCGGCGTAGGCGAGCTACGTCGTGGATCGGAGTCCAGATCGATTCGGCGGTTTCGCCGTTCGGCTCGGGCCGGAGGGCGCCACCGGTGATACGGACTCGGTAGAAGATGCCGACATTCTGGTGCTCGGTCCCTAACCGCGCCTCGGCAGCGGGAATCACTCTCGAGTCCACACCCAGCAGGCGTTCGACCACCGCGTCGCAGCCGGTCTCCTCGGCGACCTCACGGATCACCGCGTCGAACGGATCCTCCGCGTGCTCGACCATGCCGCCGGGGAGGGTCCAGTGCGTGTCTCCCGTCGGTGGCACGTAACGGGCGAGCAGTACCCGTTCGTCCTCGATGCACACGGCGTACGCCGCCAACCGAAAACTCATCCTCGGACCTCCCGCCCAGACCCTAGCGCCCGTCGACCGGCTCGTCGGCGGCGAGCTTGAGCCAGCGGTGCAGGCACTCCGCATGCGGCGCCCGTCAGGACGTCGCGACCGACTGCCCGCTGCGGTTGCCCGTGCCTGTGGCGTGCCCGGGGCGGCGGGTGAGCACCCGGGGGCCGGCCTCGGTGATCGCGATGGTGTGCTCGGAGTGGGCCGTGCGCGAGCCGTCCGCGGACCGGATCGTCCACCCGTCCTCATCAAACTTGATCTTGTCGGTGCTGCGGCAGAACCACGGCTCGATCGCGATCGTCAGGCCGGGCTTGAGCTTCATGCCCCGGCCGGGGCGGCCGTTGTTGGGCACGTGTGGGGCGTCCTCATGCATGGTGCGGCCGATGCCGTGCCCGCCGAATTCGGTGTTGACCTGGTAGCCGTAGCGGCGGGCGACTCCGCCGATGGCGGCGGAGATGTCGCCGAGCTGGTTGCCCGGCCGCGCGGCGTCGATTGCGGCCTCCAGAGCGACCTCGGTGGCCTCGATCAGCTTCAGGTCATCCGCAGAGGGGGTGCCGACGATGACGGACAGTGCGGAGTCGGCGACCCAGCCGTCGATCCCGACCGCCATGTCGATGCTCAGCAGGTCACCGTCACGCAGGGCGTAGTCGTGCGGCAGGCCGTGCAGCACGGCGTCGTTGACCGAGAGGCACAGGACGTTGCGGAACGGTCCGCGGCCGAACGTCGGCGTGTAGTCCCAGTAGCAGGACTCGGCGCCACGCTCCTTGATCCGGCGGCGGGCGTGGTGCTCGAGGTCCATCAGGTTGACCCCGACGGCGGCGACCTCACGCAGCTCCGCCAGCAGCTCGCCGACGAACTGGCCGGCCACGGCCATCCGTCCGATCTCCTCCGGGGACTTAAGCTCGATCACGACCAACCCTTCCTCTCGGTAGCGGTATATTTATACCACGCTGGTCGGGGGTGTCCGCCGGGTCGGCGTTGCCGGTCCGAGAAGGCGGATCTATCCTGCTCACATGGTTCGCCCACCGCTCACACCGGAACAGATCGCAGCGGGGCAACGTCTCGGGGCGGCGCTTCGGGTCGCGCGAGGTGGCCGCAGCCTCGTCGAGGTGGCCCTGGCGGCCGGCATCTCGCCGGAGACGCTGCGCAAGATCGAGGTGGGTCGGCTCCCGGCACCCGCGTTCGGCACCGTGGTCTGCCTCAGCGAGGTCCTCGGCGTCGCGCTCAGCGACCTGGCCGAGGTGTGGCTGGCCGACCTGCGCGTCCGCGAAGCGTCCTGAGGACCTGTCCGGCTGAGCCCACACCTCAGCGGCGGCCCGGATAGAGCGCGCGGGCACCGAGCTCTTCCTCGATGCGGATGAGCTGGTTGTACTTCGCCGTCCGGTCCGAGCGTGACAGCGAACCTGTCTTGATCTGACCGCAGCTGACGCCCACCGCCAGGTCCGCGATCGTGGTGTCCTCGGTCTCGCCGGATCGGTGCGACATCACCACCCGGTAGCCCGCCTTGTGGGCGGCATCCACCGTCGCGAGGGTTTCGGTGAGGGTGCCGATCTGGTTGACCTTGACCAGGATCGCGTTGGCGTAACCGTCTTCGATGCCGTCGCGCAGCCGATTGACATCGGTGCAGAAGACGTCGTCGCCGACCAGTTGGACCCGGTCGCCGGCCAGGGCCGTGAGCCGCTTCCAGCCGGCGAAGTCGTCCTCGGCCATCGGGTCCTCGATCGAGCTGATCGGGTACCGGGAGACCAGGTCGAGGAGGTAGTCGACGTGCTCCTCCATGGTCCGGGTACGGCCCTCGCCGGCGTACTCGTAGACGCCGTCCCGGTAGAACTCCGAGCTGGCCGGGTCCAGGCAGATGGTGATGTCCTGGCCAGGCTCGTAGCCGGAGTCCTCGATGGCGCGCAGCACGAACCGCAGTGCCTCGTCGGCGGTCGCGAAGTTCGGCGCGAAGCCGCCCTCGTCGCCGACGTTGGTGCTGTGCCCGGCCGCGGCCAGGGATCGGCGCAGGGTGTGGAACACCTCGGAGCCCATCCGCACGGCCTCGAAGAAGTTCGCCGCACCGACCGGAGCGATCATGAACTCCTGGAAGTCGAGCGGGTTGTCGGCGTGCGCCCCACCATTGATGATGTTCATCATCGGCACCGGCAGCAGGCGGGCACCTACCCCACCCACGTAGCGGTAGAGCGGCTGGCGATGGGCAAGGGCCGCGGCCTTCGCCGTGGCGAGGGAGACGCCCAGAATGGCGTTCGCGCCGAGACGGCCCTTGTCCTTCGTGCCGTCCAGCTCGATCATCGTCTCGTCGACCAGCGCCTGGTCCTCCGCATCGAGACCGAGCACCGCCTCGGCGATCTCCCCGGTGACCGCGGCGACGGCGTTGCTGACGCCCTTGCCATGGAAACGTCCCGGGTCGCCGTCACGCAGTTCGACCGCCTCGTTCGCCCCGGTCGACGCGCCGGACGGCACGGTGGCCCGGCCGGCCGAGCCGTCCGCCAGGACCACATCCACCTCGACAGTGGGGTTGCCACGGCTGTCCAGGACCTGTCGACCGATCACCCGGCTGATAGCTGTCATCACGTACTCCCTGTTCTCGCCTGTCTACGGGGCCAGACTGACAGAGAAATGCGGTCCCGCCACCGCGACGATGAACACCTTGACCTGCACCTTGAGGTGCGGGTTTAGGGTTGTCGGATGCGAGTGGGTGAGCTGGCACGCCGCACTGGGACGACTGTGCGTGCCCTGCGGTATTACGAGTCGGCCGGGCTGGTCGTGCCACGGCGGCTGAGCAACGGCTATCGCGACTACGAGCCGATCGCCCTACGCCTGGTCGCGCAGATTCGCGAGCTCATGGCGCTGGGTCTCACCGTCGAGGAGACCCGCCCGTTCGTCGAGTCGATCACCGACGGGTCTGACGACGCGGATGTGTGCGCGGCGGCACTGGCGACGTATCGGAGCACCGTCGACGCTGTCCAGGAACGTATCGGCAAGTTGACCGCCCAGCGCGACGCCCTCGACGCGCGCCTCGACGCAGCCGCGAGTCAGGTGGTGACCGGTGGCCCGGCCGCTGGCGCCAACCCCGCAGGCCTGGTTGGCACGCCTCTGCCGCCGCTGAGCTTCTACGCCACCGACGGTCGGCCGGTCGATCTCGGCGCCCTCGGCCCTGGACGCAGCGTCATATTCATCTATCCACTCAGCGGGCGACCGGGTGTCGACCTGCCCAGGAGCCTGCTGGAGATCCCCGGCGCGCGGGGCGGCACCGAGCAGGCCACCTGGCTCCGCGACCACCACACGGAGATCCTCAGCGCTGGAGTGGCGCGCGTCTACGGGCTGTCCGCACAGTCAACCGGCTACCAGCGTGAACTGGTGCACCGGCTCCGCCTGCCGTACCCCCTGATACCCGATCCGCGGCTGACCCTGGCCGCCGAGCTCGGGCTGCCCACCTTCACGGCCGGCGATATGACGCTCTACGAGCGGCTGACACTGATCGTCACCGACGAGGTGGTCGAGCACGTGTTCCACCCGATCCCGGAGCCCGCGTCCCACGCACTGGACGTCATGCGGTGGCTCACCAAACGGCGCCCGACTGTCCGGTAAGGCGCAGCCATCGGCGCGTCCCGACCAGGGGCGTTGATCAGCAACGCTGGTCCCGGAAATTGCGGCTTGACCAATGGCATGTTATCGCTCACAGTCGATGTCTGGGGACGACGGCACCTGCGGCTTACCGGGCGAGCCTGCTTCGTCGACCTCGAATCATCGCGTGCGCCAGGGCATGCCGACGTCTTGTTAGCGCTGACACCTCCGACGTCTACGCCCGGCCACGCGTCCCGGTCCGCCAATCTCCCGGCAGACCGGTACGGCTCCTGGTCATTGGAGGAAGATCATGTCTGCCCTTGGTAGGTCTTCATCTCCCGCGCCGCCGTCGCGGCGGCGCGGAACATTGCTACGGGTCGTCGCCGCTGGCGTGCTGGCGGTGGTGGTCGGTGGTGCCGCCGCGGCGGTGGTGTCGACGCCCGCCGCCGCGGCGACGGTCGACACGAGCGCCTGGTACGTGTTGATCAACCGCAACAGTGGCAAGGCGTTGGACGTGTACAACCTGGCCACGAATGACGGTGCGCGGATCGTGCAGTGGGCGCGGAACAACGGCAATCAGCAGCAGTGGCAGTTCGTGGACTCCGGTGGTGGCTACTACCGGTTGCGGTCGCGGCTGTCGGGCAAGGTGCTGGACGTCTACAACTTCTCGACCGCCAACGGTGCGAGCATCGTGCAGTGGAGTGACGGTAACGGGGTCAACCAGCAGTTCCGGTTGGCCGACTCCGACGGTGGCTACGTCCGGTTGATCAACCGGAACAGCAACAAGGTGGTGGAGGTGCAGGGCGCCTCGACCGCCGACGGCGGGAGCATCGTGCAGTACGACGACTGGAACGGCAACAACCAGCAGTGGCAACTCGTCCGCGTCGACGGCGGGGGCAACCCGACCACGCCGCCGCCGGGCACGTGCGCTCTGCCGTCGACGTACCGCTGGGCCTCGACGGGCTCGCTGGCCAACCCGAAGTCGGGGTGGGTCTCGCTCAAGGACTTCACCTACGCCCCCTACAACGGCCGGCACCTGGTCTACGCGACGACGCACGACACCGGGACCAGGTGGGGTTCGATGAATTTCGGCCTCTTCACCAACTGGTCCGACATGGCCTCGGCCAGCCAGAACACGATGTCCTTCTCCACCGTTGCGCCCACGCTCTTCTACTTCGCCCCGAGGAACATCTGGGTGCTTGCCTATCAGTGGGGTGGGACCGCTTTCTCCTACCGGACGTCGAGCGACCCCACCAATGCGAATGGGTGGTCGTCGGAGCAGGTGCTCTTCTCCGGAAGCATTTCCGGCTCGGGTACGGGACCGATCGATCAGGCACTGATCGGTGACAGCACGAACATGTACCTGTTCTTCGCCGGGGACAACGGGAAGATCTACCGGGCCAGCATGCCCATCGGAAACTTCCCGGGCAGTTTCGGCTCGACGTCAACGGTGATCATGAGCGACACGACGAACAACCTGTTCGAAGCCGTTCAGGTCTACAAGCTTCAGGGCCAGAACCGGTACCTCATGCTCGTCGAGGCGATCGGCTCGCAGGGACACTACTTCCGCTCGTTCACGGCCACCAGCCTGGGCGGTTCGTGGACACCGCAGGCCGCGACCGAGAGCAACCCCTTCGCCGGCAAGGCCGACAGTGGCGCCACCTGGACCAACGACATCAGCCACGGTGAACTGGTTCGCGGCAACGCCGATCAGACCATGACCGTTGATCCCTGCAATCTGCAGTTGCTCTACCAGGGACGATCCCCCAGCTCCGGCGGCGACTACGGCCTCCTACCGTACCGGCCGGGCCTGCTGACACTGCAGCGCTGAGGTGAACGGGCGGGCTCGGTGCGAAGCCGAGCCCGCTGCCCTGGGTGCTCATCAATCGGCGCGGGCGCGCAGGACGAAGCCCACGGCGATTGTCCCCAGAACCAGAACGATGTAGAGGATCACCAGCGCCCTGCCCCGCCGTCGCTGCCGCACCGGTTCCGAGCCGGTCCGCTCAGAGCCGCGGGCAACGGCTGAGCTCAACTGCTCGAAACCCGCTACCTCCCCGGCTGGCGTCAACCAACTCGTCTCCTCCACATGCGGCAACGGTGGTGGACCGGAGACGTCCTGTGTCTCGTAGAGAGGTTCTATGCGCGGCGGCAGCCGACGGAACCGGTTGTCCATGCCACGACTGTGGCAGAGGCTGTAAAGCCGGGCCGATGCCAGTGAACGAGCGTGCACTGGTGACTGCCCGAGCCGTGGCAGTCACATGGTGCGAATGTGGCCGACACGCTGGGCGACGGCTATGGTTTGCGGCATGCAGGACCGGCGCACTTCTCGGCGCGTCGGCGAGCGGATGCCGCTGCCGACGATGCTGCTGCTTGCCGTCCTCGTGATGGTGCTCTCGGCCACCCGGTCGATCGGCCTGTGCATCGTGTTCCGCTCCGCACGGCGGGCGATCCCCGGTTGCGTGCCTGCCTGGTCGGCGGATCGTGCTCCGCCGCACCACGCGCGCGCCTTCGCCTGACCCACTCGCCCCGGCCCGCGCCGGTCCCCGCCTGGGAGCATCATGCCCACTTCGTGCGTTCCCGCATACCCGCTTCCGCCCTCGACACCTCCCGCCACCCAGATGCCGGGGCGGTGCACATGCTGACCCCCGGCGCGTACGCCCGCCCGGGCGTACGGCATCCTCTCGCTCTCGACCTGGGCACGTCGACCGTGCGGCTCTGGAGCCCGACGCGCGGTGCGGTCGTCACCGCACCGGCCGTCATCGCGCCGGGACCGTCCGGACGGCATCTCGTCGGTCACGCCGCGCTGGATGCGGTCGCCTCTACCGCCGGGAAACTCACCTGGCCGGTTCGTGACGGCGTGGTGGACAACTTCTTCGCCTGCGTGTACCTGCTGCGGGTGCTCAGCGCCGCCACCGGTCGGCCCAGCGATGACGAATCCCCGGTCCTGGTCGGCGTCCCGGCCACCGCGACGGCGCGGCAGAAGAACACCCTGATCGCGGTGGTACGTCGGGCAACCGGCGGGCGGGTCGCCGTGGTCGAGGAACCACTCGCGGCGGCGCTTGCCTGCCGTCCCGGACCCGACTCCGACGACGTGCTGGCCGTGGACATCGGCGACGGGCGTACAGAGGTCGCCCGCATCACCGACGGGACGGTCGTGGCCGCCGAACGCGCGGACGTGACCAACACGGTTGATCAGATCCCGGCGATCGCCGCTTGCGTGCGACGCCTGAACGCCGGACCGCAACTGGTCCGGCGGTTGCTGCTCACCGGTGGCGGTGCCACTCATCCGGATCTCGCCGCCCGGCTGGCCGCCATGACCGGCCGCACCGTGACCATGCCCGCCGAACCGCACCTTGCCACGCTCGCCGGCCTGCGCCTGCTGTTGACCCGCTGAGCCGTTTCGCCGCTTGCTTCTGGAGTCGTCATGAATGTCGAACTGACCCCGCTGCCCGGTATCGGGTTACGCCGCATGTTCACCACCGCCGAAGGCCGCCGCGTCGGCGTGGTCACGCACCATTCAAGCGGCCGGCGCGATCTCGTCTACGAGTCCCACGACGATCCCGACGCCACCTGCAGCCTCACCCTGACCCGATCCGAGGCCATAGCCCTCGCCGGGCTCCTGGGCATCCTCGACGTCGTCGATGTCGCGGAACTGTCTCGCGCGTAGGACCTGTGGCTGCCGTGCCACCTGTGCGGCACGGCAGCCACATCCGGTGTCACCTGTTGTGCTTTTCCTGGCACGGCACGCAGAAGCGAGCGTGCGGGAGAACCTCGAGCCGCTCGGCCGGGATGTTCTTGCTGCACTTCTGGCAGGCACCGTAGGTGCCGTCGGTGATCCGGTTCAGCGCACCCGTGATCTGTTCGATGTTGCGGCGGGTGGCCGCCAGCAGCGCGGCCTGGTTGTGGGCCTCGCTGGGGTCGCCGGTGTCCGCGTTGAGCTCGGTCAGTTCCCGCAGCCGAGCCGTCTGTGTGGCGAAATCGTCCGCCAGGGACGCTCGCAGATCAGCCAGCCAACGCTGGTCGACAGTTCGATGATCGACGCTCATGGTCTGCCCTTCAAAAGGAACGGAAAAAGAAAAAGGGCCGAAGCTTGAATAGCTTCGCCCTGGCGGTCGTTCTGGGTGCAACGATTCCGCGGGAGGGCCTCGGTTGGTTCGCGCCGGGCTCGACAGCCTGTACGTGGGCGCGATGTGCGTTGTGCGGACAACCGGCACTCGCATCCCGGCCATACGGCGCGCCGCCGTCGCCACGTGGACAGCGCCGACTGCCGTCACATCTGTGACGGCAGGCGAGCGGAACGTCACCGGCGGCATGCCTCCACCATAGGGCGATATTGCCCTAAAGCCAACGCCGTCCGACAGATGATCACCGCAGCGGGCAGTCCGTGATCGGACCGGCGTGATCTTGTTGCCGTGCCGCCTGGGACAAACCTGGCGTGGCCTCGGAAGTCTCAGCCAGTCGGCGGCGTACGGGCATGACCACGACCCACTCGCCGCGCCGTTCGTCGAATCCGGGCGGGCCGGAAAATGGGCGTACGACATCGACGATGGCAATGGGCTGGATTTCGCTGATCTTGGCCTTGGGCGAGTGCCGGCTACCACCCGGTGACCAGGGGCTCGTTGAGCCAGCGCGTACCGGCACCGTGCCCCCGGCCGGTCGGCGCGTGGGTCATCAAATCGGACGATTCGCGTCCGTTTATGGTAGGTTCTGGGGATGTCTGACCTGGACCCGGAGCAGGGCGTCCGCGCGGACGCCCGGCGCAACCGACGCCAGCTGATCGCGGCGACGCGGGAGGCGATCGCCTCCCGCGGGCTCGACGTCTCGGCTCTGGACATCGCGACGGCGGCGGGCGTGGGGGTGGGCACCCTGTACCGGCGCTTCGGCACCAAGGAAGCGCTGCTCGACCACGCGGTGCTCGGCCTCTACGACGAGCTCTGCGGCACGGCGCAGGTCTGTCTGGAGCGCCCCGATCCATGGGAGGGCCTGGCGGAGTTCGTGATGGAGTTGGCCGGAGCGCACCGGGACAGCCGCGGACTGGCCGAGGTCACCGCGGCGTGCGAAAGGCCGCCGTCGCCCGAGCTCGCACAGCGGACCACCGCACTGCAGGACGCTGTCGCGCGGCTGACCGAGCGGGCGCGCGCCGCAGGTGCCCTACGTGACGACGTGACCTGGCAGGACATCCTGATCTTCTCGCGGGCGGCGTTGGACACCGACCACTGCCTCGGCGTCGACGCGGGACCCGACGGGTGGCGTCGAGTCGTCACCATCCTGCTCGACGGGATACGCGCCCCCGGGCGAACCTCACTTGAGGGGCCGGCGCCGCACGTCCACGGGACAGGATGACGGACCTCGCGTGGGGTGAGCTGCGACGCCCCGTCACGCCTGCTTTCTTTGGCGGTCGAGGAGTTGGTCCAGGGCGGCCGCGGTGTTGATGAGGGAAAGGTGGCTGAACGCCTGGGGAAAGTTGCCGGTCTGCTCGCCGCTTGAAGCGATCTCTTCGGCGTAGAGGCCCAGGTGGCTACTGAAGGTCAGCATCTTCTCGAAGGCGAGGCGGGCGTCGTCAAGCCGTCCGGCGCATGCGAGGGCTTCCACGTACCAGAAGGTGCACATGTTGAATGTGCCTTCGTCGCCGGGTAGCCCGTCGGGGGAGGCGGCCGGGTCGTATCGGTAGACAAGGCTGTCGGAGACCAGTTCGTCCTCGATCGCGCGGAGTGTGGACTGCCACATCGGATCGGTCGGCGTCACCAAGCCGACGGACGGCATGGTGAGTAGCGCGGCGTCGAGAACGGACTCCCCATAGCTCTGGACGAAGGAACGGCGACTGGGGTCGTAGCCGTACCCCATGATCTGATTGTAGATGGCGTCTCGTTGCTGGCCCCAGCGGATGGTGTTGCCGGGGCGGCCGTGTCGTGCGGCGAGGCGGATGGCGCGGTCGAAAGCCACCCAGGACATCATCCGGGTGTAGGTGTAGTTGCGGGGGTGCCCTCGGCTCTCCCAGATACCGGCGTCGGGCTGGTTCCAGTTGTCGCAGAGCCAGTCGACGACTTTGGCGGTGCAGCGCCAGACCTCGTGTGAGGCGCGGATGCCTTGTTCGTCGGCGACGTGCATCGCGTACAGCACCTCACCGTGGATATCGAGCTGCAACTGGTCGGTGGCGCTGTTGCCGACACGGACAGGGCCGGAGCCGCGGTAACCCTCGAAGGTGTCGAGTATCTCGTCAGGCGGAACCGGCGTACCGTCGACGCGGTACATGATCTTCAGCGGGACGTCGTTGTCGCCGGCTTCGTGGACGCGCTCGTCGAGCCACTCCGTGTACCGGCTGGCCTCCTCGGTGAACCCGAGCCCCAGGAGAGCGTGTACCGAGAATGAGGTATCGCGGATCCAGGTGTAGCGGTAGTCCCAGTTCCGGGTGCCGCCAACCTTCTCCGGTAGCGCGGCGGTCGGGGCCGCGATCATGGCGCCGGTGGGTGCGTACGTCATGAGTTTGAGGGTGATGGCGGAGCGCGCGACCATCTCGCGCCAGCGTCCACTGTAGCTGGAGCGGCCGAGCCAGCGGCGCCAGTAGTCGTGGGTCTGCTGGAACATCGACTCGACCTCGTCAGGGGGGATGGCGCGGGGTCCGTGGGTGGAGGCGGTCTCCACAACCATCCCGCCGGTGTCGCCCTGACCCAACGTGGCGAACATGAGCAGGTCGTTGCAGATGTCGTGGATGTCGGAGTCGTCCACGAACCGCTCGACCGGGTGGACCGCATTGACGGTGAGTGTCATTGCGGAGCTGCGGAAGGCGGCGCCCTCGGCCCGCAACTCCAGATCGTGGTGGGTGCGGCCGTAGTTGAAACGAGGTCGACATTCGATGCGGAACCGCATACTGAAGTGATCTCAACAAGATTCGGGTAGGTAGCGGTACTCGAAGTGCGTGAGATGAAGTGCGGCGCGGACGGTCGCGCCCATTCTGCCGGGGCTGACGGTGCTGTGGCGCAGGGTGCGCCAGCGGCCGGTGAGGATCGCGAAGCCGCGTTCTCCTTGGCAGCGCAGCGATCGAAGCAGGCTGTTGTGGGTGCGGTTGTCGACGGCGAGGCGGCGGCCGTCGGCGGGTTGCTTGTAGGGGGTGTGAATACCCTGGCCAGCGCCTTCGTAGCCGGAGTCGGCCAGGGTGGGCAGATCCAGCTGCGAAGCGGCCCAGTAGAGGGCGCCGGTGACATCCAGGCGTTGGGCGCAGGTCAGGTCGTGCAGGTGTCCGGGCATCGCGTCCGAGGTCCAGAT